>JAJKHX010000577.1 GCA_021154785.1 Nocardiopsis sp. | reverse complement strand
GATGGGAGAAGTTCACAGCCGGCCCGCGATCACCTGCTTACGGCGGGCGCGGATAGCTGGGCGGCGAGCGCCTCGTCCAGCCGTCTGGTGGAGGTGACGTCCGCCTCGCCGTCCAGGACCAGGACCGGACCTGACGGGCCGGCCGCAACCGATACCTCCAGTGCGCTCACGACTGCCCCCTATCTAGAAAAGTTCAGTATGATTTAGTATTGTTTTAGACGATACCCATGGCCGCCGGGGAGCGGGCCGTCAGGCCGCTCCCCGGCGGCGCCCAGGGTTCAGCTCGCGGCCTGGCGGGCGGCGTCGAACGGGGCGCGGTCGAAGATGAACCGGTTGCGGATGATCTTGCCGTCGGCCACGGTGACGCACTCGGCGGCGGGAGCGCTGGCTACCGGGACGGTCGCGGTGTCGTACACGACGACTGCGGTCTTCTCGTCACCGAACGCCGCAATCAGTTCCGAGCCGGTGAGAATCTGAACGAACGGGCGCATGAAGCCCAGGTACTCCTCCCGGCCCTCCAGCCGGCCCGCGGGGGCATCGCAGACGATGTCCTCAGCGATGTACTCCATCGCCTGGTCCAGGTCGTGGCTGGTCCACGCGTGGAAGTAGGCCAGGGCGGTACGCAGCGCAGGGTTGGTGGTTTCAGTCATGGCGGGTCTCTCTTTCTCTCGTCGTACCGTTCCGTCATCGAGGTAGACACCGCGGCGCGCGGGAACGGAACGCTGGCCGGGACGTTCCGGCGAGATGGCATGCTGGGACCATGGAGCAGGCCATCCTGGAACGCGCCCAGGCCGGCGAAGAGCAGGCGTTCCGCGCGCTGGTCGAGCCGTACCGCCGGGAACTGCAGGTGCACTGCTACCGGCTGACCGGTTCGCTGGCCGATGCCGAGGACCTGCTGCAGGAGACGCTGCTGGCCGCCTGGCGGGGCCTGGCCGGCTTCCAGCAGCGGTCGTCGCTGCGCTCGTGGCTGTACCGCATCGCGACCAACCAGTGCCTCAACGCGCTGCGCGCGGCCGGGCGGCGCGTCCCGGCCAGCCCGGTGCCGCCGTTCCAGCCGCCCGAACCCACCCGGCGCAGCGAGATTACCTGGCTCCAGCCGTACCCGGACGCGCTGCTGGAGGGCATCGCCGATACTGCGCCGGGCCCCGAGGCCAGGTACCAGGCCACCGAGGCGGTCGAGCTGGCCTTCGTGGCCGGGCTGCAGCGCATGCCGCCACGGCAGGCGGCCACGCTCGTGCTCCGCGACGTGCTCGGCTACCCGGCCGAGGAGGCGGCGGCCATGCTCGGGACCAGCCCGGTCGCGGTCAAGGGGACCCTGCAGCGGGCCCGGGCCGCGCTGGACCGCAGCCGCGACGAGTCCGGTGGCGCTGGGCACCGGCCGCCTTCGGAGGACGAGCGCGCGGTGGCCCGCCGGTTCGCCGACGCCTATGTCGCCGCCGACATCGACGGCGTGATCGCGCTGCTCACCGACGACGCCTGGCTGTCGATGCCGCCGGCCCCGCACGAATACCGAGGCCACGCCGCGATCCAGTCCTTCCTGCGGGCTAGCTTCGGCTTCCGCGGTGACCGCCGGATCCAGTTCGTGCCCGTCCGGGCCAACACCCAGCCTGCCCTGGCCGGCTACATCGGCCAGCCGGGCGGGACGGCGCGGCCCGGCGGCCTGTTCGTCCTCGGCCTGAACGGCGCGCGGATCCGCGCCGTTACCCGGTTCCACGTCGACGAGCTGTACCCGCGGTTCGGACTGCCGAAGTCGCTGCCCCCGTCAGCCGGCTGACCGCGGCGGACCGCCTACGGGTCCCCGGTCAGTGCAGCGCCGCCTCGCCGAGGGCGGCGAGCAGGGCCAGGCCGGCCACCAGCCAGGTGACCTGATCGCCGACGAGGCCGCTGTGCAGGCGGCGCAGCCATCCGGTACCGGCCGCCAGCGCCCGGCGGAGCCCGGCGGCCCGCGGGTTCAGGGCAAGCGCCGCCACGCCGAGCGCGGCCAGCACCTGGCCCAGGTCGGTGAGCACACCGCCCGCGGACAGCTCCGGAGAGGCCGGGACGGCCGGGCCCCGCGGCGGGATGGGGCTGCCGTGGGTGCCGAGTACCCCGGCCGCATAGGACGTGCGGTCCGAGAAGGCCGCCGCGGCCGCCACGGCGTGTTCCTCGATGCCCGATGTCAGCCCGAGCCCGAGCCCGATCGCGAGCAGCGCCAGCGGCGGCAGCACCATGGTCAGCGGCACGCGCTCGCGCCGCCCGGACCGCGGCCGTCCGTCGTCCTCGTTTTCTTCTCCGGGGTCATCCGCGGTCCCCGTATCCGGCCGCGAGCTCTCGCTGGCTCCCCAACCCAGCCAGATCCGCCCGGCCGCCCGCAGCACGGCGCCGCTGGACAAGATCACGGACAGCGCGATCACGAGTTCCATCCACGGCAGGCCCACCTCGTCCGCCGCGTCGACCAGCAGCGCGTGCCCGGCCGAGGACACGAACGGCGGCAGATCGGCCAGGACCAGCGCGCCCAGCACGATGGTGACGCCGGTGACCGCCAGGCCGCGGCCCTGGCCGCGCAGCTTGAGCTCGCTCACGCTGGCCCGCTGATGCTGCACGACGCCGACCCCGAGGAACAGCGCCGACTTGGCCAGGCCGTCGCCGATCACCAGCAGCGACGCGCCCGCCAGGCCGAGCGGGGTCAGCAGGCCGGCCCCGATCAGGTAGATACCGAGGTGGCTCATGGTGACAAAGGCCAGCATCCGCTTGAGGTGGGTCTGGGCCAGGGCCATGACCGCCCCGACCACCGCGGTGAGGATCCCGAACCCGAGCAGCACCGCCCGCATCCGCGGGCCGACTCCGCCGGCCAGGCCGGAGAAGACGGTGTCCCACACCCGGATCACGGCGAACAGCCCGAGCTCGCTCATCACCCCGGCGAACAGCACGCACACCGGGGTGGGGGCCGAGCCGTAGGCGTCGGGCAGCCAGAAGTGGAAGGGGACGACCGCCGCCTTGACCAGAAAGCCGCCGGTCAGCAGCGCGAACGCCACCACGACCAGCCCGTCGGCGTGCCGCCCGGCTAGAGCCTGGCCGATCTGGGCCAGGTTCAGCGAGCCGGTCCGCGCGTACAGGAACCCCACGCCCATCAGGACCGTCATGCCGCCGAGGCTGTTGGTGACGGCGAAGTTGATCGCGCCCTGCAGCGGCCCGGGGTGCCCGGCGTTGTAGCCGGTGAGCGCGAAGGCGGTCACGGCGACCAGTTCGAACGCGACGAACAGGTTGAACAGGTCCCCGGTCAGGCAGAAGTCGACGCTGGCGGCCAGGAAGATCAGGACCAGGGCGTGGTGGCGGCCGCGGGCGCTGTCGAAGTACCGCCAGCTGTAGACCAGCGCGGCGCTGGCCAGCACCCCGGCCAGGGACGCCATGCCCGCCCCGAGCGGGCCGGCCGCGTAGTCGATCCCGATGACCATGCCCGCCGAGGGACGCCAGCCGGAGAACCAGTAGATCATCGGGTGACCGGCGCTGGCGGCCACCAGGCTCAGGGTCAAGGCGGTGGTGGCGAGCGCGACCGCGATGGCGATCAGGTCCCGGGCCCGCCGCGGCAGCAGCCAGCTGAACCCGGCCAGCAGGGCGGCCCCGCCCAGCGGGACCGCTACTGAAATGGGCAGCAGCACGGAGGTCGATACGAGGCCCACGCCGGTCACTCCCTGGTCGCCCGGAGCTCGTCGGGATCCAGCGTCCCGGCCCGTTTGTGCACCTGCACGGCCAGTGCCATCAGCAGGGCGGTGACGGCGGCCCCGACCACCACGTCGGTGAGTGCGAGCGCCTGCATGACCGCGTCCACGGCCGGCCCCGGGTGGGCGGGGAGGTCGACGAACACCGGGGCGTGACCGCCGTTGCGGTAGCCGATCTCCAGCAGCAGGACGTCGGTGGCGGACTGGGCGACCGACACGCAGACCACCAGGTGAATGAGGTTACGGCTGGTCACGACGCCGTAGATGCCGACCAGGAAGAGCCAGGCGACGACACCGTAGGCCAGGACGCTCATCGGGGCCCCGTTTTCGTCCGGATGACCGCCGTCTGGTCCAGGAACTCCGACGCCAGGATGGCGAAACCGCCCGCGACCTCCAGGCCGACGGTCAGGTTCAGCAGCGGGATGATGCCGCCCGAGATCGGGTTCCCGGTGACGCCCAGGCCGACGACGTTGGTGAGGAAGACGTCGCCGGCCATCAGGCCGAGCAGCCCGATGAATACGTATCCGAAGGCGCCCACCCCGTCGGACGACTCCAGCAGCGCGTCCGGCTGGTACCGCTCGACCGTCCGGTAGTTAGTGCCCAGGTACACGACGTAGAGCGCGCTGGCCAGGATGACGCCGCCCTGGAACCCGCCGCCCGGGGTGAGGGTGCCGTGCGTGACCGTCTCCAGGCCGGTCAGCACGAGCAGCGAGCTGAGGAACACCGCGAGCAGCCACACCGCCGGACTCGGCGGCGGGATCCCGCGGTCCGGCGCCTTGTCCTCGGGCAGCTGGCGGGTCTCGTCGCTGAGCGGCCGCAGCAGCACTGAGATCCCGGTCACCGCGCCAAGCAGGATGAATTCCTCGAACAAAGTGTCGATGCCGCGGTAGTCGAAGGTGATGGCCGACACCACGTCGGTCACGTGCCGCTGCCGCCCGGACACCTCGTTGAGCATTCGGGCGTAGGCGCTGACCTGGCTGCCGAACGACGGCAGGCCGGCCAGGCCGACGCCCAGGGTCACGGCCAGCGCGGCCGCGGCCACCGCGAAGAACATCAGGCGGGCGCGGCGGCTCATTCCCGGTCCTTCCGCACCTTGGCCATGGCCAGCAGGACGATCAGCGGCAGCGCGATGGCGCCCACCACGATCTGCGACAGCGCCACGTCGCCGGCCTGCATCGACAGGTAGAGGAAGGCCAGCCCGAGCCCGAAGAACCCGGCCACGAAAGCCTGGCGCAGCGGGTCCCGGGTCAGCACCACGGCCGTGCCCGACGCGGCCACCCAGATCAGCGCGACTGCGATGATCACCTCGCTCACGGCTCCTCCTCCGGAGCGCCAGTGGCCTCGTCCTGCCGGTCCGACCAGGTGGCGCCCCGCCGGATCGCGATGGCGCGGGCTACGGCGTGGCCGGCCAGCGGGTTGACGCTGATCAAGATGACGGCGACCCCGATGGCGGCCAGTCCGTCCGCGGACAGGCCTTCGCGCACCACTACCGAGGCGCAGATGCCGGTCGAGCCGAGCATCGCGGCCGGGGTGGTCAGGTGCATCCGGTCCAGCGGGTCGTCGAACACCGCCATTCCCACGCACGATCCCACCACGACCACCAGCCCCGCCACCAGCAGGACGGCCGAGACGACCCCGGTCGCGGTCACCGCGTGCCGCCCGTCACAGCCATCGTTCCAGGAACCGCGCGAAGGCGACCGAGCCGCCGCTGGACAAGGCGGCCAGCACTACGGCCAGCGACGCCAGGCCGGGTTCGCGGTACCCGACGGCCAGGCACAGCACGGCCAGCGCCTGGACCGTGCCGGCCAGTCCCAGGGCCACGATCCGGTGCTCGGGGCCGAACCGCCAGCACACCCACGCGCAGGGGATCAGCGCTACCTGGAGCACCAGCGCCGCGGCGAGATACCAGTTCATCGCGGCGGCGCCGGGTGCGCGCTGGACTCTCCGGCACCGGCCAGCCGGTGCACCAGCGCGGTGCCGGCGTCCGTGTCGATGTCGACCACGATCGTGTTCGGGGCCGCGGACAGCAGCGCGGTCAGCACCGCTTCCCGTCGCGCGGCCGGCCAGCCGCCCGCGTCCGTCCCGAGATCTACCGGCACGGTGCACAGCTCGCCGGGCTGGACCGGCCGGCCAGCCGCCTTGCGGGCGGCCAGCGCGAAGACCTGCCATGTCTCGGCCACTACCTGCCAGGGCACGGCCGCCAGTGTGCGCAGGTCGGCCAGCCGGGCACTGGGCACCATCGCGCCTCGCTGGCTGACGACGTACCCGGCACCCACGGCGATCACGGCCGCCACCGACCCTCCTACCAGGTCCTGGGTGTTCGGCTCGCCCGCCTGCACGATCCACATACCGAGCAGCACGCCGGCGTAGATGAGCCCGCCCGCCACCAGGGACAGCCATCCCGGCCGCTTCGGTCCGGCGGTATCAGCCTCCGGCTGACTCGTTTGGTTCCGCGGTGGCATGGAACCTCCTCCCGGCGAGTGATCAGGCCCGATGCTAACGAACCCCGGACCAGTCCGGCGGGAGCCCGGCCCGGCATGTCCGGTCAGCAGGCCGGCTCCGAGGGGGTTATCCCCGCCGCCGAGGCGATCCTCGCCGCTTCCGGCGCCGGATCGCTGCCCTCGGGCACGCTGATGACGAAGCGGCTGAAGCGTCCCGCCGCCATGTTCACCTGGACGGCCGGCTGGTTCCGGTGCAGGATGCAGAAATCGAAGCCCGCACCGTGCTTGCGCGTGCCCAGCACCGCGAACCCGGTCACGCTGATCCCCGTCATCCGCCACCCCCGCAGGCCCAGCCACGGAGTGGGGTCGGGCGCCACCGAGACGACGTCGGTCAGGCGGACCCGGATGTCACCGTGGAAGCTCCAGATCTTTTCGCTCGGGGTGAGATGGATTACCAGAGTCCAGTTGTCGATGATCAGCTCGGCCATGTCGGTCGACAATACGCGCGTGCGGGCTCAATAAGCGCGCTGGGCGCGAGCCGCCGGCGTCAGTGCCTCGCCGACCGCCTCGACCAGCAGCGTCATCTCGTAGGCGACCAGGTCCGTGTCGCACTCGGGCGCGGCCAGGACGGCCAGGCTGGAACCGTCGCTGATCACCTTGATGAGCATCAGGCCGCCCTCCATCTCCACGAGGCCCTGGGTGGGAAACCCGGCCGAGAAGATCCGCGCGGCGCCCTGCATCAGGCTGGCCAGCCCGCAGGTGATGGCCGCGAACTGCTCGGCGAAAGCCTGCGGGATGTCCTGCGACATCGCCAGCATGAGGCCGTCGGCCGATACCACGACCGCGTGCGCGACGTCCGCGACCCGCGCGGTGAAGTCGGTGACGAGCCAGTCCAGATCCCGGCGGTGTGCGTAGCTCAACGATCCGTTCTCATCTCTGCGTGGGGTGTCTGGCCTTCAGCCCGGCGGGCTCCGCGCTGGAAGCCGCTCAGCCGGCTGCGCGCCAGCTCGGGTGATCGGTGCGGCAGCCTGGCCTGCTCCCCGTGACCGTCGGCCGGCCGCCCGGCGGCGGGCTGGCCGCCGTCTACGGATCCGGGCAGGAGGTTCGCGTGCGGGACGCGTACCGGCATCCCGGCGACCATGCGGTCGCCCCGGACCGGATTGGCGATGATCTGCGCGGCCTGCAGGCCTCCGGCCCAGCCGTCCGCGGCGGGCATCCCGCCGGCGGCCGACGGCGGGGCCGCCTCGGGCGACGGGCGGTTACGGAACCAGCCCGACGCCGAGCTGGCGGCCGGTACCGGCTCAGCCGTCGCCGGCTCGCGCGACACCATCTCACGGGCGTCCGGGCCCGCTCGCAGAGCCGGGGCCGGGGTTACGGCGTCCGGCAGTTCGCGGGCGGCCCGGCCGGAGACGGCGGGACTGGGGGCGGCCGGACTGGGGGCTGCGTGCTGGCCGGGTGCGTGCCTGGCCTGGGGGCCGCCGAGCCGTTGCGGCATGTCGCCGTAGAGGAGGTTCCCCCGCTCGGCCAGGCCGTCCGGCAGCCAGACCAGGGCGGTCAGCCCCTGCGGGGTCCCGGCGCGCAGCCGGACGCGCACCCCGTGCCGCTGGGCCAGCCGCGCCACCGCGAACAGTCCCATGTGCCGGGATACCGAATCGTCGATCGCGGGCGGATCGTCGAGCCGCCGGTTGATCTCCGCCAGCCGAGCCGGGGAAATGCCGACGCCGTTGTCGCTCACCTGGATCAGCACGCCGCCGCTGCCCAGTTCCTGGACCGACACCAGGACCCGGTTGTCGCTGGAGGAGAACACGGTGGCGTTCTCGATGAGCTCGGCGAGCAGGTGCACCACGTCGGACACCGCATGCCCCGAGACCATGACCCCGGGCTGGATCTTCAGCGCCACCCGGTTGTACTGCTCGATCTCCGATATCGCGGCCCGGGTCACGTCGGTGAGCGGGACCGGTTCGCTCCATTTCCGCGCGCCCTCGTGCCCGGCCAGTAGGAGGAGGTTCTCGGAGTTCCGGCGCATCCGGGTGACCAGGTGGTCCATCGCGAACAGGTTGGCCAGCCGGCCGGAATCTTCCTCGTTCTGCTCCAGGGAGTCGATCATCCGCGCCAGCCGCTCGATCAGCGACTGGCTCCGCCGGGACAGGCTGACGAACACCGCGTTGAAGCTCCGGCGCAGCAGCGCCTCGTTTCCGGCGAGCCGGACCGCCTCGGCGTGCACCTGGTCGAACGCGCGGGCGACCTGGCCGATCTCGTCGACCGACAGCACGTCGATCGGGGCCACTTCCAGGCTCGCGGCCGGGTCCGGGTCGTCGTCGAGCTGGCGGACCCGCTCCGGCAGCTGCACCGTCGCAATGTCGAGCGCGCCTTCCTGCAGCCGGCGCAGCGGCAGGACCAGGGACCGGGCAACGGCGAAGGTCGCGATGAGCACCAGGATCAGGATCGCCGCCGTCAGGATGCCAATGAACAGCGCGGACCGTTCCGCGCCCCGCTGCAGGACCTGGGCGCGGGCCACGATGTTCCGGGCTACCCCGAGCTCGACGGTCTGCATTTTGGCGATGGTGTCGGACATCGCCGAGTACCACACCCCGGGCGCCTTCTGCGCGCTGATGCCCAGGGCGCCGGAGCCGGTGCTGAGGTCCAGCCGGCCGGTGTTGACGACGAACTGCTCGATGTTGTTGGCCCGCGTGATCTTCGGCCCGGCCACGACGCGGGTGAAGGCGCTCTGCTCGGCGGGCGTGGCGGTCGCGTCGAACGCCGTCTCGTCCGCGCTCTGCCCCGCCACCACGGTGAACAGCCCTTCCTGCTCGGCATTAGCGAACTTGCCCTGCGTGAAAGCGTCGAAAAGGATCGCGCGCTGCTGGGCGACCTGATCCTTTTCCTGGGCCAGCGCATTGAGCGTCTGCACGTCGTTGGCGAGCGCGGGATCGTCGGCGCCCTGCGCGATCTGGCCGTTCAGGGCCATCATGGCGTTGATGGGGACGGCGTAGTCGGCGATCACCGCCAGCGTCGTCGTGCAGGACTGGGCCACGTCGCGCCGGCTGCCGAGACCGGCGATCGCGGAGCGGACGGTGGCCACCTTGGCCTGGATGTCCGCCGGGAAGGAATCGCCGACCCCGGCGGCCAGCGCCTGGACCTTGGCCGCCGCCGCGTCGGTCGCGTTGTACAACGGCTGCAGGGCCCCGGGACTGCTGACACTTCCGCAGGTCCGGTCGCGTTCGTTCTCCAGGGCCTGGATCAGGCCGGTGGATTGCTGGCCGAGGTTGGCGAGCTGCGATACGCGGTTGAACTGGGCGGCGCTTTCCGTCGCCGCCGCGACCCGCAGGCCGCCGAAGACCAGGCCCACGGCGAGCGTTAGCATGATCACGGCGAATAGCCGCCACGACACGGGCCAGTTACGCAGGGTAAGGGCCTGCGAGCTCAGCAGCTTGAAGTCCGTCGATGTCTTCGCGGGCCGGCCGGCGGCGGCGCCGGCATCGTCGTCGCGAGGTCGGGCGCTAGCCCCCCCGTGGTTTCCCATCGTTCGCATCCTCGCTTGCTACGGCCCTTCCGGGCCTCTGACCGCCGTCAGCGCGCGTTGCCGCAACTGTAGTGCGATCATGTCCCAAAAATTTAAGGTTTGGGTACGTAACCTGCGATTTCATCAGCGACGGGAGGGAGAAACGGCTCGCCCGCAGGGGTCGCGACCGGTCCCGGGCACACGTCCGTACCGGGATCGGCTGCCCGGGCCCGGCGGAAGCTTTCCGTTGCTCCGCCGGCGTTCGCGAGCCCCGGCCCCGGCAGCGCTGCGGCCGGCGCCCATGCCGGGCACCGGCCGCACGCACCTCATGCGTCCACGAGGACTTTTAGAGATTTTTAATGCCGAACGGGGATGGCCTTTCCCCTCGGCTAAGCCTGGTCCGGGGTTCTGGCCCGGCGCACGGGATGCGGGTGGCCGTTGCCGGCCAGCAGCTCGCACTCCGCGGGTCTCACGAGCGTCCTTGGCCGCGAGGCACAGGACGAGGTTCTTCACGACCTGAGATCGGCGGCGGGCCAGGACACCACATCTGGTCCTGGACCCGCGCCGCGGAAGCGTTCTCGCCGGTTGCGGGCCCACTACCTGCGCAGGGCCAGGACGACGACCACGATGATGATGATGAGAACGACGGTCCCGATGCCGATATACATGGAGATTTCCTCTCGCTGGGCGGTTAAGACTCCCATCAGCTGCCCCTGGCATGGCGACCCAAACCGTTCCCTGCCGCCACGCTGCCCTATCGACGCGTTTTCGCAGGTAGTAAGCCCGGTAAAATTCAAGTGCCCAGGTTGTAGGCGATCGTGGCCCAGTTGCCGGGGTCGTCCTGCCGCTGGAACGAGATGCCGCTGCAGTCGTCCGGCAGCGTGACGGTAACCTTCTCGGTCGCCGGGCCGATGGTCACGGTGGTGATGCCGGCGAAGCCGTGGGTGGTATTGGAGAAGGGGACTACCCGCAGCTTGTTCGCGGTCTTGCCCTCGCCGCCGGGGTCGCAGAAGAACGCGACCCACTTGTACTGGCCTCCGCCGAACGAAACGGCGCCGACTTTCTTGTCGTTCTGGATCTGCATTTCTTCTTCTTCCTCCGGAAGGAGCGGGCCCCGGTTAGCTGAGGGGTGCCAGCCCAGAGCGGACAGGCTGGCCAGCGTGCCATGGTAAATGGACGTATCGCAGAAACCGCAGCCGCTCCAGTTCGTCCGGTTCGCGCCGACCTGGCCGTTGGTGCTCTGCCACAGGGTGTGCGGCAGCAGCCCGGCCTCGGACGACTGGTACGCCGCTACCCAGGTGCGGCGGTCGGAGCTGAAGATGGGCGCGAGCCCCGCTGTATTCGCGAAATTCTGGCCGCTGTACAGCCACGAACGCTGGCCGAGCGGCCGGGACTTCAGGCCGTACGCGCCGTCAATGATGCCGAACCACTGGTTGGCCCGGGCGGACTGGTTTCCCGCTCCCTCTTCCAGGTCGAGTATCGGAATCTCGCCCTCGTTCAGGTTCGGGCCGATCCAGTCGATGAATGCATTGGCATGCGAGGCCGTATCCTGGCCGGCCCGCAGGTACTGGTACAAGCCGCAGAACCCGAACCCGTGCGATTTGATCGCCGCGCGGTTCGACCTGAGCATTCTGTCCCGATGGTTATTCCCGTACCCGACCCGGATGATCGCCGCCCCGCCGTTCTGCGACTTGATCCCGGCCCAGTTGGGGGCGTTGCCGCCCGCCGGTGACTGGAACTCGCTGACATCCGGCAGCGTGATAGCCATACCTGTCGCCTCCCCCTCCCGCTCCGCTCCCCAGGTGACAAGGGCCAAGGGTAGCCAGCGGCGGATACGCTGGGGGCTTGACCGCCACGATCCGCCGCTACCGCGACAGCGACCTGGCCGCCGTGTACGACATCTGCGTGGAGACCGCCAACGCGGGCCAGGGTGCGCGCGGCCGGTACAGCACGGATGACCTGGTGCCCGATACCGTCGCCGGGCCGTACGTGGTGCTGGAGCCGGAGCACGCTTACGTGCTGGACAACGGCGAGCGCGCTGTCGGCTACGTCATCGGCACGGCCAGCACCCCGGACTTCGTCGCCGCCTACACCGAACGCTGGCTGCCGCGGCTGCGGACCCGGTATCAGCCGCTGTCCGAGCCGCCGCGGACGGAGGAGGAGCACCGCCTCGACGCCATGTTCCACCCGGAACGCTGGCTGCTGCCCGAACTGGCCGATCACCCGGCCCACCTGCACATCAACCTGCTGGCCGGCTACCGGGGATCGGGCCGCGGACGGGCAATGATCAGCACGTTCCTGGCCTCGGTGGCGGCCGCCGGGGCGGCGTCGTGCTATCTCTCCGTCCGCCCGGCCAACGTGAACGCGAGAGGCTTCTACGCCAG
>JAJKHX010000576.1 GCA_021154785.1 Nocardiopsis sp. | reverse complement strand
TGGCCCGGGAGGCCAGGAACACCGTCACCCCGGCGAAGTCCGCGGGGTCCCCGTTGCGGCCCACCATGGTCCGGCCCGCCAGCGCGGCCGACAGGCCCGGGTCGTTCGCCACGCGCGCGTTGAGCCGGGTCGGGACGAACCCGGGGCAGACGTTGTTGCAGCAGACCCCCGCGCCCGCCCAGGCCTCGGACTGCGAGCGGGTCAGCGAGGCCAGGCCGCCCTTGGACGCCCCGTACCCGCCGCTGTTGGAGAAGGCCCGCCCGGCCTGCTGCGAGGTCACGTTGATGATCCGGCCCCAGCCGCGGGCCGCCATGGCCGGGCCGAACCGCTGGCCGAGCAGGAACGGCGCGGTCAGGTTCACCGCCATGGTCAGGTCCCAGTCGGCTTCGGTCAGCTCACCCAGCGGCGGGCGGAGGTTGATCCCGGCGCAGTTGACCAGGATGTCGGGCTCGCCGTGGGCTTCGGTGATCTCCCCGGCTGCCTCCGCGATCGCGGCCCGGTCGGCCAGGTCGGCGCTGAACCAGGCGGCCTCGCCGCCGTCGGCCTCGATGGCGGTCGCCGCCTCGGTGAGCCGTTCCGGGTCCCGCGCGAGGATTACGGTCCGCGCCCCGGCCCCGGCCAGGGCGCGCGCCATGCCCAGGCCGATGCCCGAGCTGCCGCCGGTAACCAGGGCGGTCCGGCCGTCGAGGGAGAACAACTGGCTGAGGTAGTCGGTCATGGGCGCCAACGTAGCGGTTGCCGCGTCGTAGCGCGCGGCGGTGCCGGGGGTCCGGCAGAATGTTCGTATGGCACGACGAGGCGGTTCGACCGCGCCCCCCGAGGATTTCGAAGAAAACATCGTCGACATCGACGTCGCCGAGGAGATGCGCGGCAGCTATCTCGAGTACGCCTACAGCGTCATCTACTCCCGCGCGCTGCCCGACGCGCGGGACGGCATGAAGCCGGTACAGCGCCGGATCCTGTACCAGATGAACGAGATGGGGCTGCGCCCGGACCGCCCCCACGTCAAGTGCGCCCGGGTGGTCGGCGAGGTCATGGGCCGCCTGCACCCGCACGGCGACTCGGCCATCTACGACGCGCTGGCCCGGATGGCGCAGCCGTGGTCGATGCGGCTGCCGCTGGTCGACGGGCACGGGAACTTCGGCAGCATGGGCGGCGACGACTCCCCCGCGGCGATGCGCTACACCGAGGCCCGGCTGACCGCGGCCGCGATGGAGATGGTCGCCTCGATCGACGAGGACACCGTCGACTTCATCCCGAACTACGACGGCAGCGAGACCCAGCCCGACGTGCTGCCCGCGGGCATCCCGAACCTGCTGGTCAACGGCACGGCCGGGATCGCGGTCGGGATGGCCACCAACATGGCGCCGCACAACCTGGGCGAGGTCGTGGCGGCGGCGCGGCATCTTCTTCGTCACCCCGATGCCTCGCTCGATACCTTGATGCGGTTCGTGCCGGGGCCCGACCTGCCCACGGGCGGGCGCATCGTGGGGCTCGAGGGGGTCAGGGAGGCCTACGAGACCGGGCGCGGCATCTTCCGCACCCGGGCCACCACGTCCATCGAGCAGCTCACCCCGCGGCGCTCCGGCATCGTGGTCACCGAGCTGCCCTACGGCGTCGGCCCGGAGAAGGTCATGACCAGGATCAAGGACCTGGTCCAGGCCAAGAAGCTGAACGGCATCTCCGACCTGAAGGACCTCACCGACCGCAAGCGCGGCCTGCAGCTGGTGATCGAGGTGCGCAGCGGCTTCAACCCCGAAGCGGTGCTGGCGGAGCTGTACCGGCTGACGCCGATGGAAGAGACGTTCGGCATCAACAACGTCGCGCTGGTCGACGGCCAGCCCCGGGTGCTGGGGCTCCGCGAGCTGCTGGAGATCTTCGTCGCGCACCGGCTGGAGGTGGTCAGGCGGCGGACCGAGTACCGGCGGCGGAAGCGGGCCGAGCGGCTGCACCTGGTCGAGGGCCTGGTCATCGCGCTGCTCAACATCGACGAGGTCATCGCGGTCATCCGGTCCTCGGACGACACGGCGGCGGCGCGGGCGCGCCTGATGGCGGTGTTCGAGCTGTCCGAGATCCAGGCGCAGTACATCCTGGACACGCCGCTGCGGCGGCTGACCCGCTACGACCGGCTCGAGCTGGAGCGGGAGCAGGAGGAGCTGCGGGCCGAGATCGCCTCGCTCACCGAGATCCTGGAGTCGGACGCCAAGCTGCGCGAGCTGGTGGGCGGGGAGCTGGCTGAGGTGGCGAAGAGGTTCGGCACTCGGCGGCGGACGGTGCTGCTGGAGGGCGGCTCGGCCGCGGCCACGGTGGCGGCGGTACCGCTCGAGGTGTCCGACGACCCGTGCGTGGTGCTGATGTCGGCGACTGGCCTGGTGGCGCGGGTGGCCGTTGCCCCGGGTTCTTCATCCGCTGCTGGCGCTGCGGATGCCTCGGGTGCTTCGGGTGTTTCTGCCGAACGGGTGCTGGTTCCGCCTTTGCCGGATGCATCCCGTGCGGCTCATGACGTCGTAATCTCGGCGGTGCGGGCCACGACCCGCGGGACCGTGGGGCTGGTGACGTCGGCGGGACGGCTGGTCAAGCTGGACGTGCTGGAGCTGCCTGCCCTTCCGCCGGGAGCGAGTGCGGTGTCGCTGGCCGGGGGCACGCCGGTGAGCGAATTCGGGTCTTTTGCTTCTGGGGAGACCGTGGTCGGACTAGCTTCGGTGGACGCGCCCGGAGCCGGTGTCGCCGTGGGGACGGCGGAGGGCGTGGTCAAGCGCGTGCTGCCGGAGTACCCGCAGAACCGGGACGAGTTCGAGCTGATCACGCTGAAGGACGGGGACCGGGTCGTGGGAGCGGTGCAGCTGGCCGCGGAGTCGGACGAGCTGGTGTTCATCACCTCGGACGCGCAGCTGCTGCGGTTCGCCGCCTCGGTGGTCCGGCCGCAGGGCCGGGCGGCGGGGGGGATGGCCGGGGTCCGGCTGGCTTCCGGAGCGTCCGTGGTCTGGTTCGGGGCGGTGGACGCTTCCTCGGCGTCCGGCACGCCTGCCGGGGCTCCGGGCACCTACTCCCCCGCCGTGGTCGTGACCGTGGCGGGCAGTGCTTCCGCTCTGCCCGGGACGGCGGCCGAGAGCGTGAAAGTGACCCCGATGCACGAGTTCCCCGGCAAGGGCCGGGCCACCGGCGGCGTGCGCTGCCACCGGTTCCTCAAGGGTGAGGACCAGCTGGTCCTGGCGTGGGCGGGGCCAGGCCCGGCGGCGGGCGCGACCGAGACGGGCGCACCGGTCGAGCTGCCCGCCCCGGTCGGGAAGCGGGACGGCTCGGGCGTCGGGCTCACCGGGCCGCTGGCCATTCTGGGCGGCTCGGTGCGGGTGGGGTAGCGGCGGTTCCTCAGATATCGATGCGCGAGGGGTCGAGCTCGGCCGCGCCGCTCACGATGAAGTCGCGGCGCGGGGCGACCTCGCTGCCCATCAGCAGGCTGAACACGTCGGTGGCGGCGGACGCGTCCTCGATCCTGATCCGGCGCAGGGTGCGGTGCCGGGGATCCATGGTCGTCTCGGCGAGCTGGGAGGCATCCATCTCACCGAGGCCCTTGTACCGCTGGACGGGCTCCTTCCACCGCTGGCCGCGCCGCTCGAACTCGAGCAGCGTCCGGTTCAGCTCCGCGTCGGAGTAGGTGTAGCGGTACTTGTCCTGGCCCTTGCGCACGTTCGACAGCTCGATCCGGTGCAGCGGCGGGACCGCGGCGAAGATCCGGCCCGCGTCGAGCATCGGCCGCAGGTACCGGTGGAACAGCGTCAGCAGCAGGGTGCGGATGTGCGCGCCGTCGACGTCGGCGTCGCTCATCAGGATCACCCGCTGGTAGCGGGCCGAGTCCAGGTCGAACGAACTGCCCGAGCCCGCCCCGATCACCTGGATGATCGCGGCGCACTCGGCGTTCTTGAGCATGTCCGCCAGCGAGGCCTTCTGCACGTTGAGGATCTTGCCGCGGATCGGCAGCAGCGCCTGGAACTCCGAGTCCCGGGCCAGCTTGGCGGTGCCGAGCGCGGAGTCTCCCTCGACGATGAACAGCTCGCTGCGATCATCGGCCGAACGGCAGTCGACCAGCTTGGCCGGCAGCGACGAGCTGGCCAGCGCCGACTTGCGCCGCTGGTTGTCGCGGTGCTCGCGGGCCGCGATGCGGGCCTTGGCCGCCGAGATGACCTTCTCGAGTACCGCGCGGGCCTGCTGCTTGGCGCCCCGGGGCGGGTTCTCCAGGTAGCTGCCGAGCTGCGTGCTCACTAACTGCTGCACGATCTTGGCGGCGGCCGGAGTGCCGAGCACTTCCTTGGTCTGCCCCTCGAACTGCGGTTCGGGGAGCCGGACCGAGACGACCGCGACCAGGCCCTCGAGTGCGTCCTCCTTGGTGACCTTGTCGTCGCCCTTCAGCAGCCGGGCCGCCTTGAGCTGCTCGTTGAGCGTGCTCGTCAGGGCCCGTTCGAAGCCGGTGACGTGGGTGCCGCCGTGCGGGGTGGCGATGACGTTCACGAACGAGCGGAGCACGGAGTCGTAGCCGGTGGCCCACTGGAGCGCCACGTCCACCTGCATCTCGCGCTCAACGTCGGTCGGCGTCATGTGGCCGCGGTCGTCGAGCACCGGGATCGTCTCGGTGAAGCTGCCCGAGCCGGTCAGCCGGAGCACCTCGCTGACCGGCTCGCCGGTGCCGAGGTGGGCGCAGAACTCGCTGATGCCGCCGTCGAAGCGGAACGCCTCCTGCTTGATCCGCTCCGGCTCGGTGTGGTCCTCGTCGCTGTCGCCGACGGGCGGGGCGGGCTCCTCGCGGATGCTGATGGTCAGGCCCGGCACCAGGTAGGCGGTCTGCCGGGCCCGCTCGGTGAGCGCGGCGAAGCTGAACCCGGCGTCCTTGGTGAACACCTGCCGGTCCGGCCAGAACCTGATCCGGGTCCCGGTGGCCCGCCGGGTGGTCTTGCTGAGCTGGCGCAGCCCGGACTTCCGGGTGAAGCTGGCGTCCGGCCCGGGCCCGGCGAACTCGCCGGTGACACCGCGGCGGAAGCTGGCCGCCCAGGTGTGTCCCTCCCGGT
Organism: Nocardiopsis sp.; assembly: GCA_021154785.1. Taxonomy (GTDB): domain Bacteria; phylum Actinomycetota; class Actinomycetes; order Streptosporangiales; family Streptosporangiaceae; genus Palsa-504. Next base: position 1,925 of record JAJKHX010000576.1, on the reverse strand, counting down.
CCACCTCGACGTCCAGCCGCGCGGCCAGCGCGTTGACAACCGAGGCGCCGACGCCGTGCAGGCCGCCGGAGGCGGTGTACGAGCCGCCGCCGAACTTGCCGCCCGCGTGCAGCCTGGTCATCACCAGCTCGACGCCGCTGAGCTTGGTCTTGCGCTCGGCGTCGACCGGGATGCCGCGGCCGTTGTCCCTGACCTCGGCCGAGCCGTCCGCGTGCAGGGTCACCTCGATGCCGGTGCAGTACCCGCCCAGCGCTTCGTCCACGGCGTTGTCGATGATCTCGCTCAGGCAGTGCTGCAGCCCGCGGCTGTCCGTCGACCCGATGTACATGCCGGGGCGCTTGCGGACCGCCTCGAGGCCCTCCAGGACCGACAGGTGCCGGGCGGTGTACGCATCGGCGGGGGGCTGCCCCGCGGCCATGGCGCTCTTGGCGGACGGGACCTTCGAAGCCGTCTTCGGCGCTTCCTTGGCTGCTTCCCTGGATCCGGACGGCGTACCGGGATCGGCGGTGAGGGTGGGCACGAGGGGCCGGTCTCCTTCCCTGGCCCGCACGGGCCTCATCCGAAAATAGTAGCGTCTCCGGCCGGCCTCATCGGGCATGCCACGCAGCGACCCGGCCGGAAATCCCAGACTGACCACGACGAATGCATCAACCGGGACCAATCTGGGTACATGTCCAGTCAGAGACACACGGTGCCTGTGTGCCATCGGTATTGCACTCGAGTACCGATGGGGCGCAGGCACCGTGTGTGCTAACTGGCAACAGTCGCGGTCACGATCCTGGGGCCGCACCCCGCCTACGAGGGGTTTCGCTTGTGGCGTACACCCCCCGAAGTGGGGAACGCTGACGCCGGGGTATGTGTTGTGCTGAGCTGTAAGGGCAGAAACGGAGCCAGCCGGATACCGAGGCCGGAGGCACGAAGCGAAGGAAGGCGACGTGACAGGAGCAATAGCCCCCACCAAGCCGCTGACCGCGCTGGACGTCTGCGATCGTTGCGGCGCCCAGGCGTATGTTCGTGTGCTGCTGGCTAACTCAGGAGAGCTGCTTTTCTGTGCGCACCACGGCCGCGAGCACGCCCAGGCGCTGGCCAAGGTCGCCGTCGATATACAGGACGAAAGCAACCGCCTGTCTGAGCCGCAGCCGCAGTAACCAGCGGGAATAGCCAGACCGGCAAGGACGCCGGCACCAGTTAGACAGTGGTGCCGGCTTCTTTGTGCCCGGAAACGCCCGGGCGGCCGGAAGGTCCGGGCTGGCTGTGCGTAGCGATGCCTGGGCGGCCGGCGCGGGCCGGTTCAGGCGCGATACCTGACGGACCCGGCGCGAGACACCCGGTCGTCGACCCGGATCGAGCCCGGGTAGCCGGGCTTCAGCCGGCTCGATGCTCCATCGATCCGGTCCCCGGCGGCTCGATGCTCCATCGATCCGGTTAATGCTGGCCCGGCAGAGCACGACGCTCACACCAGATGTCACTTCGGTCACTGTGGATGAGCCGCCGGTGCGCCTGGGAGAGATGAGGCTATTGGGGCGCTGCCAGGAGGCGGCGGGCGGCGTGGGATGCGGGGCAGACCCGGGAGTGCCGAGGGAACCGGGAGTGCCGAGGGGCCCGGGAGTGCCGGGGGAACCGGAGTACCGAGGGACCGGAGTACCAGGGAACCGGGAGTGCCGGGGGGACCGAGGGACCGGGAGTGCCGGGGGAACACGAAACCCGGGGTCACGGCGCGGGTGCCGTGAACCCCGGGGTTCGAGGTCGTGCGCGGGCGGCGGCCGCTGCGGGCCGGCCGGTTGGTTAGTCCAGGTAGTCGCGGAGTACCTGGGAGCGGGAGGGGTGCCGGAGCTTGGACATGGTCTTGGACTCGATCTGGCGGATCCGCTCGCGGGTCACGCCGTACACCTTGCCGATCTCATCCAGCGTCTTGGGCTGGCCGT
>JAJKHX010000575.1 GCA_021154785.1 Nocardiopsis sp. | reverse complement strand
CGCGAGGACATCACGATCTTCCTCACCACGCACTACATGGACGAGGCGGAGAACTGCGACCGGATCGCGATCATCGACCACGGCAACATCGTGGCCATCGACACGCCGGAGGCGCTGAAGGCCTCGATCGGCAAGGATCGCGTCCAGATCAGCACCGCGGACGACCCGGTCGCCATCCGCTCCCTGGCGGAGGTGTTCGGCCTGGAGGCGGCCGTGCACGAGGGCCTGGTGACGTTCTCGGTCGAATCGGGAGAGCACTTCGTGCCCCAGCTGTTCGCGCGCCTGCCGGTGGCGATCAAGTCGGTGAGCGTGTCCCGGCCCTCGCTGGATGACGTGTTCATGTCCTATACCGGCAAGACGATCCGTGACGCCGAGGCCTCGATCGGCGACCGCAACCGTCGGATCGCCACCCGGTTCGGCAGGAGGTAGCAATGGCCACGAAGGACATGGCGGCCGAGGAGGCCTCCCAGCCGTCCGAGCGTAACCTCACCGAGCTCATCAGGGTCGTGGTCCCGGAGCGCAGCATCCGCGCCGACCTGCGCGCGGTCAGCATCGTCTGGCGCCGTGAGCTGATCCGGTTCCGCACCGACCGGCTGCGCGCGGTCACCTCGCTGGTCCAGCCGGTGCTCTTCCTGTTCATCCTGGGCACCGGGCTCTCCCGGCTGGCCGGCCGCGGCCTGCCGCCCGGCGTCGACTTTCAGACATTTATCTACCCCGGCGTCCTGGCGATGTCGGTGCTCTTCACGTCGATCTTCTCGGCCGCCTCGATCGTCTGGGACCGGGAGTTCGGGTTCCTGCGCGAGATGCTCGTCGCGCCGGTCCGGCGCTGGGCGATCGTGATCGGCAAGTGCCTGGGCGGCGCGACGGTGGCCACCTTCCAGGGCATCATCTTCCTGGCCCTGGCGGGCGTGGCGCACGTCCCCTACGACCCGGTGCTGCTGATCACCTTGGTGGGGGAGCTGCTGCTGCTGGCGTTCACGCTGACCGCGTTCGGCGTGATGATGGCTGCCCGGATCAAGCAGATCCAGGCGTTCATGGCCCTGACCCAGCTGTTCGTCCTGCCGCTGTTCTTCCTGTCCGGAGCGCTGTACCCGCTGAACGGGCTGCCCTCCTGGCTGACGGTGCTGACCAGGATCGATCCGCTCACCTACATCGTCGACCCGATGCGGCACGCGGTGTTCGGCCAGCTGACCGTCGGCCGGACGGCATTGAACGCCCTCAGCCCCGGTGTTACCTGGAACGGCTGGCTGGTCCCGACGGGCCTGTCCCTGGCTATCGTCGCGGTGATGGGCCTGGCGATGCTAGGCATAGCCATAGCCGAGTTCCGCAAGACCGAATAGCTTCCGCAACATTGTATGCAATGTTGCGGCATTCGCCGGTATTAACCGGTAAGCACCTGCGGATCGTTTACCAGTTTTGTTCGCCTCTATAACGAAAGGCAACGGCAATCCCCCGACTGGCAACGCAACCAGTACGGCCGTCTACGGACAACAAACTTTACGGATTGCGTCCTCGCCCATCCCAAAAACCCGATGAGCCAACCCGCGTAGCCTAATTCGCAGTTACGGCGCACTCCAAGTGGCCACCCCGCGTACCCCTCCCTCAGATCCCCCAAGACTAACTCCCAACCCCCTCTCCAGGCCACCCCAACCCGCCACCCACCTTCCCGGCGAGCCCAGGCACGGCACTCCCGAGACGAACCCGCGCCCGCCCGGAGCCCGGCCGAGGTCCCGGCGGATGAGACGGTCCGCCCGCGCCGCCATCCCAGGTGTGCCAGGCGCGGAGAGTGACCACCCCCGATACCAAGTACCAGGCACAACCCGGCCACCGAAGATCATCAGAGCCAACCCTCAAGGTCGGCTCGGCCGCCACCAGCCAGCCTCAGAAGCCTCCCAGAAGATGAACCCAGCCAAACTCGGAGCCAACCCCAGCCGACCCCAGGCCAACAGCCACGTACGGGCAGAAGGTGGCCAACGGCGCGCTCCACCCCCCTCCGGGGGCCGCGCGGGGGGGTCCGGGGGGTCGTCCCCCCGGAAAAGCACTGCGAGCCTGTGGCGAGGGGGCTGAAAGCCCCCGAGCATAGGGCGACGCCGGGTGGCTACGGGGGCAAACCACCCGGCGTCGCGTTCATCGGCGTTCCGACGGGGGCCCGGAACGCCGGCAGTGATGCTCCGACGGGGGACCAGAGCATCGATATGAATCGTACACGGAAACACCCCCTAGTGTGTCAAGACCCAATTACAACCGGATCTCGGGACGAGCCTTGAGCAGCGTCAATCCGTGTCCTGATTAGTTATCCGCAGAGCCCGGCTCGACGGGCCGGGTGCCGTTTCCCTCGCTTGCTTCCGGGAGGGTGCGGGGGTCGCGGGTGGCGGGTACGTTCGGCCGGTACTCCATGAAGCCGCGGGTGTTGTCGGGCTCCCGGCCGCCGTTGGCGAACACGACGGCGAAATACGGAATGAAGATGGCCCCGATCGCCGGTATCGCGGCCAGCCAGCCGAAGTGGTTGACGTACAGGCAGACGGCTATCACGAAGCAGATCGCGCGGATGCCCATCATCAGCAGGTAACGGCGCTGCCGGTAGGCGATGTCGTCCGACAGCGACCGGCGCGCCTGCGTCACCATGTGCACGGGCGGCCGTCGGCTGGAATGGCTCATCCTCACCCTTACACGGTATGCCGGCCCGCCAAGCCGGGCGGACGGCGCCCCGCCCGTTCACCCGGTATCAGCTGGCCTGGCTCACCGAGGACATGTTGAAGCCTTCCACCCGCACCGGCGGCATCGCGGCCCGGTTGAAGTAGTCGCCCCACTCGCGCGGCAGCGTCGGCTCGGTGACGCCTACCTCGAGCAGCCGTCCCAGCATGGCGACCGGCGACTCGTTGAACCTGAAGTTGTTCACCGCGCCGGTCACCTCCCCGTTCTCGACCAGGTAGACGCCGTCCCGGGTGAGCCCGGTCAGCAGCAGGGTCTGCGGGTCGACCTCGCGGATGTACCACAGGCAGGTGAGCAGCAGCCCGCGCCCGGTGGCGGCGATCATCTGCTCCAGCGACGGCGCGTCCGGGGCGGAGGTGGCGAAGGTCAGGTTGTCGATGGCCGGCGTGGCCGGCACCCCGGCGGCCGCGGCCGAGTGCCGGGAGGAGACCAGGGCCGCCAGCGACCCGTCACGGACCCAGTCGGTGCGGCCCAGCGGCAGCCCGTTGTCGAATACCGAGGAGTCGGCTCCGGACGCGTGCGCGATCACGAACGGCGCGCAGCGCAGGCTCGCCGCCTGCGGGTCGCTGGACAGCGTCACGGGCAGGGCGGACAGCCGCTCGCCGAGCCGGGTGCCGCCGCCCGCCTTGCTGAACACGGTCCGGCCGTCCGCCGCGTCCTTCGCCCCGGCCGACCAGTACAGGTACGTGAGCAGATCCGACACGGCGGTCGGCGGGAGCAGCGTCTCGTACCGCCCGGCGGGCAGCGCCACGGTGCGCTTGGCCCAGTCGAGCCGGCCGGCCAGCCCGGCGTCCAGGGCGGCGATGTCCACGTCGGTGAAGTCGCGGGTCGACACCCCCGTCCAGGCCGACCGGGCCAGGTCAGCGGACTTGGCGTTCAGTTCCACCCGGCCGGTCGGCTGGTCGTGCCGCCGCCGCAGCCCGGCCGAGGTTCCCAGGAAGGTGCTCTCCACCTGGTGCTCGGCGAAGCCGTAGAGCTTGCGGCCCGATGCCCCGGCCACCCGCAGCGTCTGGCCCAGCGCGGCCGCGAAGTCGCGCATCACCCCGATCTCGGTCCGGACCGCCGCCGCGTCCCAGCCGGTTTCTCCCTCCGCCGCCCCGAACGAGTCGGCTTCTCCCGGCCCGGCCAGCTCGTTCGCGTCCTCGGCGAGGGATGCCTCGGCGGCCGCGTGCTCGGCCTCCCGGACCACGTCCTCGATCTGGTCGGCGCGGACGCCGGCCCGCGACACCACGCCGACGCCGGCACCGTCGCCGCGCCGGTCGACGGCGATGACGGTCAGCTGCCGTGAGCGTGATACGCCGTTGGTCGTGAGGGTGTTGCCCGCCCAGCGCAGGTTGGCGGTGGACGTCTCCTCCGCGATCACCACGCGGTCGCCGGGGCCGGCCCCGGCTGCGGTCAGGGCCAGGGCCCGCTCGACGGTCTCCTGCGGAGTCAGTTCGCCGCTCATGCCGCACCTTCCTCGGCCGTGTTGAGTATGCGCACGCCGCGCATCAGGGCCGCCGGGCAGCCGTGGCTGACCGGGGCGACCTGGCCGGGCTGGCCCTTGCCGCAGTTGAAGGCGCCGCCGAGCACGTAGGTCTGCGGTCCGCCGACGGCTTCCATCGAGCCCCAGAAGTCCGTGGTGGTGGCCTGGTAGGCGACATCGCGCAGCTGGCCGTCCAGGCGGCCGTTCCTGATCCGGAAGAAGCGCTGGCCGGTGAACTGGAAGTTGTACCGCTGCATGTCGATCGACCAGCTCTTGTCGCCGAGGATGTAGATGCCGTTCCCGACCCCCGCGATGAGGTCGGCGGTGGACGGGCCGTCAGCGGCCGGCTGCAGCGACACGTTCGCCATGCGCTGCAGCGGCATGTGCCCGGGACCGTCGGAGAACGCACATCCGTTGGACCGGCCGAACCCCTTGAGCAGCGCCATCCGCCGGTCCAGCTGGTAGCCGGCCAGCACGCCGTCGCGGATCAGGTCCCAGGACTGCCCGGCCACGCCCTCGTCGTCGTAGCCCACGGTGGCCAGGCCGTGCTCGGCGGTGCGGTCGCCGGTGACGTGCATGACCGGCGAGCCGTAGGCCAGGCTGCCGAGCTTGTCCAGGGTGGCGAACGAGGTGCCGGCGTAGGCGGCCTCGTAACCCAGCGCCCGGTCCAGCTCGGTGGCGTGACCGATCGACTCATGGATGGTGAGCCAGAGGTTGGACGGGTCGATGACCAGGTCGTAGGTCCCGGCCTCGACCGAGGGGGCCCGCAGCTTGGCGGCCAGCAGCTCGGGCAGCTCGGCCAGCTCGGCGGCGAAGTCCCAGCCGGTGCCGGTGAGGAACTCATAACCCCGGCCGGCCGGCGGGGCCAGCGTCCGCATGGTGTCGAACCGGCCGTCGTCCGATACCGCGACGGCGGTCAGCTGGGGGTGCAGCCGGACCCGCTGCTGGGTCGCGGTGGTGGTGCCGTCGGAGTAGAACTTGCACTCCTTGACCTGCTGCAGCGAGGCGTCCACATGGCTGACGGCGGGGTGCGCGAGCAGCTCATGGCTCCACTG
>JAJKHX010000574.1 GCA_021154785.1 Nocardiopsis sp. | reverse complement strand
TCCGTGGCACGTTCAAGTCCGTCGCCGTCAAGGCCCCGGGCTTCGGCGACCGGCGCAAGGCCATGCTCCAGGACATCGCCACCCTGACGGGCGGTCAGGTCATCAGCGAGACCGTCGGTCTCAAGCTGGAGAACGCGGCTCTTGACCTGCTGGGCCGGGCCCGCAAGGTCGTGGTCACCAAGGACGAGACGACGATCGTCGACGGCGCTGGCGACGCGGACCAGATTTCTGGCCGGGTCAACCAGATCCGCACCGAGATCGACAACACCGACTCGGACTATGACCGCGAGAAGCTGCAGGAGCGGCTGGCCAAGCTGGCCGGCGGCGTCGCCGTCATCAAGGCGGGCGCGGCCACCGAGGTCGAGCTGAAGGAGCGCAAGCACCGCATCGAAGACGCGGTGCGCAACGCCAAGGCTGCGGTTGAGGAAGGTGTCGTCCCTGGTGGCGGCGTCGGACTGCTGCAGGCGGGCCGGGTCGCGTTCGAGAAGCTCGACCTGTCGGGCGACGAGGCGACCGGTGCGCAGATCGTGCGCCGGGCGCTCGAGGAACCGCTCAAGCAGATCGCGGTGAACGCCGGCTTCGAGGGCGGCGTGGTAGTCGAGAAGGTCAGGACCCTGCCTGCGGGCGAGGGCCTGGACGCCGCGACCGGCGAGTATGTCGACATGTTCAAGGCCGGCATCATCGACCCCGCGAAGGTCACCCGTTCGGCGCTGCAGAACGCGGCGTCGATCGCGGCCCTGTTCCTCACCACTGAGGCCGTGATCGCGGAGAAGCCGGAGAAGAACCCGGCCCCGGCCGGCCCCGGCGGTGGCGGCGGAGACATGGACTTCTGATCCACTCAGAAGCCGAGTCACCCGAACGGCCCGGGGGTTTCCCCCGGGCCGTTCGCTTTCCCCGGGGGCCGGAACCCGGCCGGAAGCACCATCCAACCCGTGTGAGGCCGGACCGGAACGCCCCGCGGTCCGGGCCTGAAGTGTGGCAGGCACCACGAGCACCGCGGGATCACCTCCGTCCCGCCGCTGCGCGGGGAGTCACTGGTCCAGGTCGCGAACCCACCCAAAACGGAGCTGCGATCCGGCGGCCCGGACCGATAACCTTTACCCTTAGAACCGCCCATAGCATCCTGTCGGTCGCCTGATCGCTGGTTGTTCACATCTCATCGACGTGAGGTCTGCGCGTGCCTACCGGCAAGGTCAAGTGGTACGACTCCGACAAGGGGTATGGCTTTCTCGCCCGTGACGACGGCGGCGAGGTGTTCGTGCACTCGTCGGCGCTGCCGGCCGGGACGACCGCGCTGCGGCAGGGACAGCGGGTGGAGTTCGGGGTGGCCGAGGGCCGCCGGGGAGCGCAGGCGCTCCAGGTACGGATCCTCGAGCCGCCGCCGACCGTCGCGGTCGCCAAGCAGGCGCGCAAGAAGCCCGACGAGATGGTCGTGATCGTCGAGGACCTGATCAAGCTGCTGGACAACGCGTCCACCTCTTACCACCGGGGCAAGCAGCTGGAAGCCAAGGACGCGAAGCGGATCGCCACCGTCCTGCGCGGTGTCGCCGACGACATCGATCCCTGAGGGTCAGCCCGCCGTCCGGGGCTGGCGGCGGGGCTCGTACGCCTCGTCCGCTCGCCCGGCCAGGATCCGGCGGCGCCGCCGGAGGATCAGCGAGACCAGCGCGAAGGTCAGGAAGGCGGCCGCGATGGCCAGCCCGACCTGGCCGTTGCCCAGGATCGAGACCAGCACGCCGACCACGCTGCCCGCCACGTTGGCCACCTGGTTGATCGTCTCGGAGACCGCGAACGCGGACGACCGGATCTCCTCGCCGATCTCGCGCTGCACCGTGGAGTCCAGCGCCAGCTTGGCCAGCCCGGCGGCGAGCGCGGCGGTGAACGCTACCGCGATCGCCGCCGTCAGGCTGAAGAAATAGGCGCACGTCGCGGTCACGACCGGGGCCAGGGTGAGCATGGCGAACAGCATGAACTGCGGGGCCCGGGAGCGGATCAGGGAGCTGATCGCCATCGCGGCCAGGCTGCCGGCCGCGGCCGCGGCCACCAGGGCGCCGAGCGCGAAGTTATGCGACACGCCGAAATTCTCGCTGCGCAAGAAGAACGCCAGGAAGAAGACCATGTAGCCGGAGAACGCGCGCAGCACCGCGTTGCCCCGCATCGCCTCGCTCACCACCGGGCCGACGTTGCCCAGGCCCCGCCACCGGCGTCCGGCCCGGCGGCCCCCGGCGGCCCCGGGAGGCCCTGAGCCACGAGGCCCGGCACCAGGGGGCGCGGCGCCACGGGGCGCCGTACCGCGAGGCAGGGCAGCGGGTTCATACGGGAGGGTGCGGCCGTCCCGGCTGCCGTCCCAGCCACGGGGGGCCTGGGCCGGGGCGTATCCGCCAGCCTCGTTCGGGTAAAAATCGGGTCGGGTCGGGGCAGCGGCGGTCGGCGGCGAGCCCGCGGGGGTTGCCGGGGACGGGCCCGCGGCGGCCGCCGGGGACGGGGCCGGCAGCATGTCGACCTGCTCCGGGAGCCGCAGCGCGAGGGCCACGCCAGCCAGGTAGATCACCGTGCCCGCCCGGAGCACCCAGGCGGACCCGGCCGTGGCCTGGATCCCGGCCGCGACCGCCCCGCCCAGCATGGAGGCGGTCAGCCCGATGAGCTGGGACCGCGCGTTGGCGGTCACCAGGGTGATCTCGGCGGGCAGCAGGCGCGGGGTGACGGAGGCCCGGGCCACGCCGTAGGCCTTCTGCAGCACCAGGACGCCGAACGCGGCCGGCAGCAGCGTCACCGGGCTGTTGATGGCGGCTGACATGCCCCAGCAGAGCAGGCCGCGGGCCAGCAGGGTGCCGGCCAGCAGGTAACGGCGGCCCTGCTGCATCCGGTCCAGGGCCGGCCCGATGAACGGCGCCAGCACCGCGAACGGCGCCATCGTCACCAGCAGGAAGAGCACCACCCGGCCGCGGGCCTGGTCCACCGAGGTACTGAAGAAGATCGTCCCGGCCAGCGATACGGCCACGAACGCGTCCGCCGCGCCGCCGGCCGCAGTTAGCTCGATGAGCGTGGACAGGCCGGTCCGGCCGGCCCCCGAGGCACCGGTGATCCGGTGCACGACGCCGCCGGTGCGGCGGCCGCCGGAGCGGAACGCGCCGCCGGTGGCGCGGGCTGCGCCTCCCGTTCGCCGCATCGCCTCGGACAGCCGCATGTACCCAGTATTGTTGGTGTCGGCCAGTGCGGCGACCTGGGGCCTTGGTCCCCGCACCCCGACATCCTGTGCCGTGAGCGAGAATTGGTAGCCGTGAGTCCCACTCGTACCAGAACCAGGGAACCAGACCAGGCCTGCGCCGAGGCTGTCGACCTCGCGCGGGACGCCGTCGTCGCCGTCACCGGCGCCGCCGCGGTGGGCGATCACCTCGGCGTGCAGGCCGAGGGTGAGCGCATCGTCACCCACCTGTTCGCGAGCGCGGACCCGGCCTACACCGGCTGGCGGTGGGCGGTCACGGTCGTCCGGGCGCCCCGGGCCAAGGTGGTGACGGTCAGCGAGACGGTGCTGCTGCCCGGCCCCGGCGCGCTGCTCGCGCCGGACTGGGTGCCCTGGCAGGACCGGCTGCGGCCGGGTGACCTGGGCGTCGGGGACCTGCTGCCCGCGCCGCCCGACGACGAGCGGCTGGTCCCGCTGGTCGTGCTCGAGGGCGACGACGCGGTCGTCGACTGGTTCAGCCCCGAGGCCGCGGACGAGGACAAGGGGCCCGGCGAGCCAGCCGAGCTTCCCGCCCCCGGACGCTCGCGGGTGCTGTCCGCCACCGGCCGGGATTACGCGTCCGAGCGCTGGTACGACAGCGAGCACGGCCCGCGGACGCCGCTGGCGCACGCGGCGCCCGCGCACTGCGTCAGCTGCGGCTTCTTCATCCCGCTGAGCGGGGAACTCGGCCGCCTCTTCGGCGCCTGCGGGAACGAGTACGCGCCGGACGACGGCCGGGTGGTCTCGGCCGACCACGGCTGCGGAGCGCACTCCGAGGCGATGGCCGACGCGGTGACCGCGCGTGCGCTGGCGCCGGTCATCGACGAGTTCGGCTACGACCTGGTCGACCTGCCCGGGGTCTCGGTCGAGGAGACCGTGTTCGAGTCGCTGTCCCGCGGGGCCGACTGAGCCTGCGCGGCCTCGCCGGCTACCCCGTCCTGGCCTGCCTTCCCGTCCTCGCCCCCACCCGCCACCCTGGCCGCGGCCCGCGCCCGGCCGTGCTTGAGCCTGGGCACGTACCACAGCCCGAAGAGCCCGAAGGCCAGCCCGGCCACGCAGGTCCACACCCACCAGCGCTGGCCGGCCGGGAGGCTGCCGCGGACGATGAGCAGGACCACGAGCGCCACCGCCCAGCCGGCCGTGATGACCCGGACGACCAGCACGTCATCCGCCTCGAGCGGCGGCGGCGGGGAGGGGCGCTCCGCCCGCTCGCGGGTCTGCTTCATCCCCCCAGGCTACGAGGTCCCGCAGCGGCCCGCACGCGGCCGCCGGATACGGGATGCGGTCCGGCGGGCGGGTTGGCGCCACGAGTGCGGCGGGCGTGATGTACTTAAGTCCACGCCCTAGGCTGGAGGGACGCCTCCCGGGTCGGCCGACGAAGGTAACCGATGATGACAGCTACCCTGACCAGGACCGATGCCGAGCTGGCGACCGCGCTCCGGATCTCCGTGAGCCGGCTGGCGCGGCGCCTGCGCGCTCAGCGCACCGCCGCGGGCCTGACCGAGGCGGTGCTTTCCGAGACCCAGCTGGCGGCGCTGTCCGCGCTGGAAGTGCACCAGGCGATGACCCCGGGTGAACTGGCCGACCACGAGAAGGTGCAGCCGCCGTCGATGACCCGCGTCATCGCCGTGCTCGAGGAACGCAACCTGGTGCTTCGCTCACCGCACCCGACCGACCGGCGCCAGGTGATCCTCACCGTCACCGAGGAAGGGCGCGGGGTCGTCCAGCGCGTCCGGCGCCGCAAGGACGCCTGGCTGGCGCGGCGGCTGGCGGAGCTGACGGCCGAGGAGCGGGCCGCGCTCCGGGCGGCCGTGCCGGTCCTGGAGAAACTCAGCCAGTCGACGTGACCCGGGCTCTTATCCGGGCGTGACCGGAGGCGTCCGCAGCGGCCAGCTCGCCAGCGAGACGTACCGCGGGGACTCGGTGGCGCCCAGGCGGCTGCGGACCAGGTGCAGGCGGTCCGCCGTCCACAGCTGGCCCTGATAGGCGCTGAGCGCGGCCACCAGCCCGGTGACGTCGGCGGCCATCCGGCACCGGGCCAGGGTCAGGTGCGGCTGGAAGCTGCGGCCCCGGTCGGGCGGCGACGCGCCCGCGCAGCTGGCGCCGGCCGCGACCGACTCGGCCAGCGCGGCCAGCGCCTCGCAGTCACCGGACAGCCCGCTCCACAGCACGTTCGCCCGTCTGGCGGCCGGGAAGGCGCCCGCGCCGGCGAACGCCAGCCCGACCTGCTGATGCCGCTGGGCGGCATGCTCCAGGCGCGGCAGCAGCTCAGCCGTGGTCGTCTCGTTGACCTGGCCGAGGAAGGCCAGGGTGACGTGCCAGGCCGCCCGGTTCGTCCAGCGCAGGTCGAGCCGCCGGGCCCGGAACGGCTCCACCCAGGCGTCCAGCTCGTCCAGCACGGCCGCGGGCGGGGCGATGGCCACGAACAGCCGCATGAGGTCCCCCGGAGCGGTGGCTGATCCAGGGGTCCGCTCGTTCCCCTCCCGCGCCCGGCGGGTCTTGGGGACTAAACCGGCCCGCGAGGAGCGGCCCGGGCCGCTCAGCACGTCTGCCCGGCGCGCGTTGTCACCCATGGACCCACCTCGGATCTCGTTTCGTCTGCGGGTTTGCAGGCTGTCTGCGTGAACCGGCTGCCCCGATGGCTGCTTCCGGCCGTACTGGTGCTCCTCGTGCTTACGGTACTGATCGGATCGATCATCCGTTAGCCACCTGCCCGTCAGTTGCCTGCTACCCGGGCCGCTGATCGGTAATCCGCTCGGCCACGTAATCGACGCAGGCGGTCAGCGCTTCGATATCCGCCGGGTCGACCGAGGGGAACATGCCGATCCGCAGCTGGTTGCGGCCGAGCTTGCGGTAGGATTCCGTGTCGACGATGCCGTTCGCCCGCAGGACCGCCGCTATATCGTCGGCGGACAGGCCGCCGGTGATGTCGATCGTGCCCACGACCTGTGAGCGCTGCGCGGGATCGGCGACGAACGGGTCCGCGAAGGCCGCCTTCTCTGCCCAGGTGTAAAGTATCGCCGCCGATCGCGCCGTCCGGGCGGTGGTCCAGGACAGGCCGCCATGGTCGAGCATCCAGTCGATCTGCTCGGCCAGCAGGAACAGCGTGACCACGGCGGGCGTGTTGTAGGTCTGGTCCTTGGCCGAGTTCTCCAGCGCGATCCGCAGCGAGAGGAAGTCGGGGATGTACCGGCCGCTCGCGGCGATCTCGTGGACCCGCTCGACCGCGGCCGGCGACATCAGGGCGAGCCACAGGCCGCCGTCCGAGCCGAGGCCCTTCTGCGGGGCGAAGTAGTACGCGTCGAACTCGTCAGCCCGCACTGGCAGGCCGGCCGCGGCGCTGGTCGCGTCGACCAGGAGCAGCGCCCCCGGGTCGGCGCCGGGGACCCGGCGCACCGGCATCGCCACCCCGGTGGAGGTCTCGTTGTGGGTCAGCGCGTAGCTATCGGCCCGCGGGTCCGCCTCCGGCACCGGGTGGGTACCGGGCGGCGACTCGAGCACGGACGGCTCGGACAGCCACGGGGCCCGGCCGGCCAGCGCCGCGAACTTGGCCGAGAACTCGCCGAAGCTCAGGTGCTGTGAGTGCTCGCGGATCAGCCCGAACGTCGCCATCTCCCAGAACGCGCTGCTGCCGCCGTTGCCGAGCGCGACCGTGTAGTCGGCGGGCAGGCCGAACAGCTCGGCCAGGCCACCGCGGATCCGCTGGACCAGCGCCCTGACCGGCGGCTGGCGGTGTGACGTCCCGAGGCAGGCGGCGCCCGGGCCCGCCAGGGCGGCCAGCTGCTCCGGGCGGATCTTCGCCGGACCGCTGCCGAACCTGCCGTCCTTCGGCTTGAGTCCGGCCGGGATCACGAGGTTGCTCATTGCCGAAGCCTACCGGCGGCCGCTCGTGTTCGCCGGTAGCGCGCGGCCGCCCGCCGGGGGCCGGGCCCTTAACACCAGGCGGTCGAGGACATCCCCGGCGCCGGGGACGTCGCTGACCGGCCGGGTCGGCGGTCCGGTGTACCGGGCGGCCGGCCTGACCAGCCGGCCGGTGCGCTTCTGCTCCAGGATGTGCGCCGCCCAGCCCGCCGTCCGGGCGCAGGTGAACATCGAGGTGAACATGTGCGCCGGGACTTCCGCGAAGTCGAGCACGATGGCCGCCCAGAACTCCACGTTGGTCTCGAGCACCCGGTCCGGGCGCCGCGACCTGAGCTCGGCCAGGGCCGCCTTCTCCAGGGCCAGCGCGACCTCGTAGCGCGGCGCGCCCAGCTCCTTGGCCGTACGGCGGAGTACCCGGGCGCGGGGGTCCTCGGCCCGGTACACCCGGTGCCCGAAGCCCATCAGCCGCTCGCCCCGGTCCAGTACGCCGCGCACGTAGGCGCCCGCGTCCCCGGTCTGCTCGACACCCTCGATCATGTGCAGCACCCGCGACGGCGCCCCACCGTGCAGT
>JAJKHX010000573.1 GCA_021154785.1 Nocardiopsis sp. | reverse complement strand
GTGGCGATCGCGGGCGCGCGGCCGTGGATCGAGTGCATCCCGTAGCTGTTCACGTAGTAGGGCAGCCGCGAGGAGCAGCCGATCCCCGAGATGACCGCGATGTTCTCGCGCGGCACCTCGAGCTCGGGCAGGAAGGCCTGGAACGCGGCCAGGATCGCGTAGTCCCCGCACCCCGGGCACCACCGCACCTCCTGGTCGGACTTAAAATCCTTAGCCGCCGAACGGGTGGCCGCCCGCGGCACTAGCGTCAGCGACGCGAGCCGGCGGCCCTCGCCCTGGTGGCTGGCAGCGTGGCCGGCACCCGGGGTGCCGTGACCGTTCGTCTCAGGCATGCTCGATCACATCCTCAATGACACCGGCGAGCTCGGCCGCCTGGAAGGGCAGGCCACGGACCTGATTGTAGGAGATCACGTCGACCAGGAACCGTCCGCGCAGCAGCAGCGCGAGCTGGCCCAGGTTGATCTCCGGGACCAGGATCTTGTCGTAGCGGCTGAGCACGTCCGCCAGGTTCGCCGGGAACGGGTTGAGATGGCGCAGATGGGCCTGGGCCACGCTCTGCCCGGCCTTCCGGGCCCGTCGCACCGCGGCGCCGATCGCGCCGAAGGTGGAACCCCAGCCGAGCACGAGCACGCGGGCGGAGTCGTCCGGGTCGTCCACGTCGAGCGGCGGGATGTCGGCCGCGATCCCGTCGATCTTGGCCTGGCGCAGCCTGGTCATCCGGTCGTGGTTGTCAGGGTCGTAGGAGATTTCCCCGGTCAGGTCGGCCTTCTCGATGCCGCCGATCCGGTGCTCCAGGCCCGGCGTGCCCGGAATGGCCCACGGCCGGGCCAGCGTCACCGGGTCCCGCCGGAACGGCTCGAACCCGTTGTCGCCCAGGTCGGACGGGGTCGCGAAGGCGAACTCCTGGCTCAGGTCGGGCAGGCTGGCGGTGTCCGGGATGTGCCAGGGCTCGGATCCGTTGGCCAGGTAGCCGTCGGAGAGCAGGAACACCGGGGTGCGGTACTTGACCGCGATCCTGGCCGCCTCGATGGCCGCGTTGAAGCATTCGGAGGGGCTGGCGGGCGCCACGATCGGGACGGGCGACTCGCCGTTGCGGCCGAACATCGCCTGCAGCAGGTCAGCCTGCTCGGTCTTGGTCGGCATGCCGGTGGAGGGGCCCGCGCGCTGGATGTCGCAGATGATCAGCGGCAGCTCGACCGATACGGCCAGGCCGATGGTCTCGGCCTTCAGCAGCATGCCGGGACCCGAGGTGCTGGTCACCGCCAGCGAGCCGCCGAACGAGGCGCCGAGCGACGCGCCGACGGCCGAGATCTCGTCCTCGGCCTGGAAGGTCCGGACCCCGAACCGCTTGTGCTTGGCCAGCTCGTGCAGGATGTCCGAGGCCGGGGTGATCGGGTAGGAGCCGAGGTACAGCGGCAGCCCGGCCAGCTGGGACGCCGCGATGAGGCCGTAGGCCAGCGCGGTGTTGCCGCTGATGTTCCGGTAGGTGCCGTGCGGCAGGGGGGCGGCCTTGACCTCGTACCGGACCGAGAACGCCTCGGTGGTCTCGCCGTAGTTCCAGCCAGCCTGGAACGCGGCCACGTTGGCGGCCATGATCTCCGGCTTGGAGGCGAACTTGGCCTTGAGGAAGGACAGGGTGCCCTCGGCCGGCCGGTCGTACAACCAGGAGAGCATGCCGAGCGCGAACATATTCTTCGCCCGTTCGGCATCTTTCCTGCTGATCTCGTAGGCCTCGAGGGCCTTGACCGTCATCGAGGTGATCGGCACGGCGTGCATGTTGTACGCCTCGAGTGAGTCGTCCTCGAGCGGGCTGCCCGCGTAGCCGACCTTGGTCAGGTTCCGCTTGGTGAACTCGTCGGTGTTGACGATCAGGTCGCCGCCCCGCGGCAGGTCCTTGATGTTGGATTTCAGCGCGGCGGGGTTCATCGCGATGAGCACGTCCGGCGCGTCACCCGGCGTCAGGATGTCATGGTCAGCGAACTGCAGCTGGAAGCTCGAGACGCCGGCGAGAGTGCCGGCCGGGGCCCGGATCTCGGCCGGGAAGTTCGGCATGGTGGACAGGTCGTTGCCGAAGACGGCGGTCTCCTGGGTGAACCTGTCCCCGGCGAGCTGCATACCGTCGCCCGAGTCGCCCGCGAACCTGATGATGACATGATCGAGCTGCTGGACCTGCTTGGTCACAGTGGAAAGACCTCCTCCGCACGCCGCGGCCGGGCGCTCACCTGGCACCACCCCACGGCCGGGGGCATGAGTTAGGACGGTACAAATCTTACGCCGAAACAGGCTTTGGAACGTTCACGCGTCCCGTGATATTCCCAGCCCGTGTTCGGTCTGGCGCCGCACTGTAGGTTGTGACAGATTCCGGTAAGAACTCTGCCGCCAGGCGTCGTCCGCTTCGCTGTCCTGCGTAGCATGCCCGGCCCCTGGTCCCGTCGGCTAGGGACAGGTGTCCCGCGGCCAGCGGGAACTTTAGTCATCATGCCACTGCCGGGCGGCGGGCGGGGCCATGAGGAGGTGGGAGGCTGTGCGCGGTTACGCGCTGCGGGCAGCCGAACTGGCCGGCGCGGTCGCCGGCCTGGGTACGGCGGTGCTGCTGCTGGCCGCGGGCTGTGCCCTCCTCGGCGTCGCGGCGGCCGGCGGCGGCGGTGCGGCGGCCGGGATCGTGCTCGCGGCGGTGCTCGTCGCGGCGGCCGTGGCCGGGTGCGAGCGGATGGCACTGTCCGCGATGCTGGCCCGCCCGGTCAGCGAGGTGGAGCACCCTGAGCTCTACCGGCTGGTGCGGGAGCTGAGCAAGGACGGCCGGCTGCCGGTCCCGCGCCTGTACCTGTCGCCGGCCGAGCAGCCGAACTCCTTCGCCATCGGCCGCGGCCCGCGCTCGGCCGCCATCTGCTGCACCGAGGGCCTGCTCCAGGCGCTCGACGAGGCCGAACTGCGCGGTGTGCTCGGGCACGAGCTCGCGCACGTGTCCGGCCACGACGTGCTGGCCTCCACGGCCTCCGCGGGCCTGGCCACCGTCATCACGTTCCCGGCCGCCCTGCCCCGGCTAGCCCGCCCCGGCCGCGCGGAGCGCGGGGCTGACCCGGCTGCGGAGCCCGGCGTGCCCGGGCACCTGCTGATGCTGCTGTTCGGGCCGATCGCCGCGGTCATGGTCCGGCTGGCGGTGAGCCGCGAGCGCGAGTACCGGGCCGACGCGTCCGGCGCCCTGCTGACCGGCGACCCGCTGGCCCTGGCCCGGGCCCTGCGCAAGATCGACGCGGGGACGGCCGAGCGGCCGCTCGCCCTGGACGGCAGGCGCGCCTCGGTCGGCCACCTGATGATCGCCAGTCCGTTCCTGCCCGCGGGCGTCGCCCGGCTGTTCGTCACCCATCCGCCCGCAGGCGAGCGGATCCGGCGGCTGGAAGCCCTGGCCGGCTACCGCCGCTGACCCGCACCGACTATCTGTAGTTGACGAACTGCAGGGCGAAGTCGAACTCCTTGCCCTTCAGCAGCGAGATGACGACCTGCAGGTCGTCTTTCTTCTTCGCCGAGACACGCAGTTCCTCACCCTGGACCTGAGCCCGCACGCCCTTCGGCCCCTCGTCCCTGATGATCTTGGAGATCTTCTTGGCGTCGTCCTGGGTGATGCCCTCCTTGAGGGCCACGCTCATCCGGTACTCCTTGCCGGAGAGCTTCGGGTCGCCCGCGTCCAGCGTCTTGAGGGAGATGCCGCGCCTGACCAGCTTGTCCTTGAAGACGTCGAGGACGGCCTTAGCGCGCTCCTCGCCGTTGGCGCGGATGTCGATGGCGTTATCGCCGGACCAGGCGATGGACGCGCCAGCGCCGCGGAAGTCGAATCGGGTGCCGATCTCCTTGGCCGCCTGGTTGACCGCGTTGTCAACTTCCTGGCGGTCGAGCTTCGACACGATGTCAAAGGAAGACTCTTGTGATGCCACGGCACCTAGGCTAGACGTGACAGGCGCGGGCCGTCACGCCGGACGCGCCAGGACAGTGCACCAAGGACAGCGCGCCAGAACAGAAGGCCTGGCGCCTTGGCCGTATCCCCGTTACCGTCCGGCCTCGTCATGGGCTATCCTTCTCTGAGCCGCCAGCGCTGCGGCACACGGCAGGTTGCCCGAGTGGCCAAAGGGAGCGGTCTGTAAAACCGTCGGCTCAGCCTACGTTGGTTCGAACCCAACACCTGCCACCACCTGCGAAAACGGCCCCCTGGCTGCGTTAATGCGGCCCGCGGGGCCGTTTTCTTCTTGTCACGCGGCGTATCAGGCTGTGTCACTGTGCGTCGATGAGTCGCGGTGTCCGCGGACGCATAGCGGACGGCGTCCGTACTGGTCGCGCGGTCGGGGACACCGTCGGCCTTCCACGGACGGCCACGGACGGGCCGACAAAGGGCCGTCCAGGTGCGGTGCCGGCGCCATGCGCCGGCCGGCGGCCGGCATCATTTCGGAGGGGCGGGCACCGCGACAGGGGGAGGGCGAGCGGTGCGGCAGGCCGTGGCATTCGCTGCCCCGGGGCGGGCGGGGGCCGCTCGTGGGCTCGCCAGGGTGCCGTTCCAGGTCGGGCTCTCACGGGCGTGATTCACCCGATCGACCGGCGGTCACTAATCCGCGCGGATCGCTTAATACACGGGCGGCCTTTGTTGCTTATGGACCGGCTGAGCTGGGCAAACAGCTGTGATGAGCTTCCCGTGCCTAGTGCGCACTACTTCGGGGCTGGGCGAGGTCCGGTATGCGCTGATGAAACAGAGCGACGCCATACGCCTTGCGCGTATCAGCAAGCACGTTAACTTCTCCGTAATACCAGCACTGGCCTGTGCTCCTGCTATTTCAGCAGAATCGGCAACTTGCAAACCCAGCCAGGTCAGCGCGATGATCTCAAGCGGGAGCCGCCGATGACGAAACCGAAGATCTTCGCTGGAGTCAGGAATGCTACGGCCGCCAGCATATGGCCAGTGCTTGTGTTCGCCCTGATCGCTCTCGGCGGCGGCCTTGGAGCAATGGCAGCCCTGGCGGGAGACGTTACTGCCGGAGCCATCACCGCACTAGTCACTGCGGTGCTGGGCGTGGTCGGAACTCACGCTGGTCATGTCGCCGGCCATGAGCTCGCGGCCAGGCAGTCTCCAGTGCAGCCGCCGCTGCCCGGTCTTGAGCGACTGGCGCAGCTACATACGGACGGGAAGCTGACCACTGATGAGTTCACAGCGGCCAAGGCGAAACTCCTCAATTGACCCGAACCGATTCGGCGGCCTTCACCGCCTGCTTACCAGCAGCCGCACACCGGCGCGCTTGATGCTTCCGCGTCCAGCACGTAGAGGCGGGTGCCGCTCAGGGTGACAGTCCTGAGGGAAGTCGCAGGCGAGCAAAAGGCGGTTGCCTGAAATCGCAGGAAGCTGGCCTGGGTGGCAGTAGCGCGCGGGTGCCGGGTTGATCCCGGCCTGGTGCAGGATCTCCCACACGAACAGTGCGCGGACGGCCCGGGCGCCTAGGTTGTGCCACCGGTGCCACCGGTCGGCGACCTGGATGGCCAGCGGCGACGACTCGGCGGTCCGCGTCCGCGGGGCCGAGACCGACGTCGTCTCCGGCGGCCAGTGGCTGCTGCTGAACGCTCCTGCGGCGGAAAGCGCGGCATCGCAAAGCGCGGGGCAGGACGGGCAGCTGCGTGATCAGGCGGGCGGGACCAGCGGGCGCTGGAGCTAGAGAGCCCGAGCCTGGTCCTGCATCCCGATATCGGACTGGCCGTTGGTGAGCGGCTGCTCGGCAAAGGGATGCCCCCGGTCTGGCCCGCGCAGATGACGGCGATCTGGGTCCGCGCTTCGAAGGCGCTGGTGGTGACCGCGGTCAGCGCTGTCGCGTCGCCCGCGGGCAGGGTGATGCGCACCAACCACGCTGGTTCCCGGTCCGCTGCTGGAACGGTGTGCACCACTTCGACCGTGCGAACGTCTCGCAGCCCTAGTAGTACTTTGTGCCCCGCAGCAGCTCCTTTCGCTATTTCCCCACCAAAGAGGGACGCCGTCCTCGGCGACTACGGGGCAGCAGATCCTGCACGCTCTGATCGAGCGATCGGCGACAGAATCACCCTGGACCGCGCTACGGATGACGCTCGAGGTGATCATCGACCCCAACGACGTCACCGGGCACCCGACAGGCCAGCCGCATGTTCATCAACACGCCGCCCTGAAGGCACGGCAGTATGAGAAAACCATGGCCTGGCAGGCCCTGCTCCTCCCCGAAGTCGCCCGCCGGCTCGGCCTGTCGGAACCCCGCGCGGACGACCTCGCCCGGCAGCACTGGCCGCGTGCGTCCTAGCCTGCCTCGACGCCGCGGTCACCAGCTGCCCGACCAGCGACACCATTACACCGATGGCCGAACAGCTGGATATGGCGATGGACAGCGTCAGGCGCAAACCACCCTCTGAACCTCAGAAACCCAGGGCACCCGGCCCGAGCCCGAACCCGTTGATAAGCGAGATGACGCCAGCGAACAGGCATCCTGAAATGCCAGTTCAGAGGCAAGAAGCCGGGCGGCGGTTAGCAGCGTGGTTTATCGAACGCCCGTGTGCGCGGTGCCGAGGCTGACGAACTTCCCAGGCGTTGGCGACCCCTCGGCGGCCTGCTCCCGCACGGCCTCTAGGTCGCGGTCCGGTTCCCCGTGCGCCGCTGGCTTCTGGCCCATCGAGAAGTACGGCGGCGCTATCGGCACTGCTGGCAGCTCTCCTGCTACAGCATCTGCGGCTGCCGCTGCTCCTGCAACTGCAGCGCCTGCGGTGTCACTGGTGTGTAGAGGTTGATCAGAGCGCCGTCGGGGTCGCGGAGCAATACCGACTGGTTACCCCAGGGCATCATGGTCGGGGGCTGCACGACCACCAGGCCGTCGCCGAACTCGGACTGGAGCCGAGTGAACAGGTCGTCCACGTCGTCGACCAGGAACTCGACGATGGCGCTGTCATTGGCGGCCGCGCGGGGGGTGCTTTCACTGACGAATGCCACCCGGCGGGGGTGGCTGAGCGCGAACGTGGCTGACGGCGTCACCATCTCGGCAAAATCGTCGGTCAGCCATCGGGCGGTGGCTCCTGTCACCGCCTCGTAGAAGCGCACAAGGCGGGGTCCGCGCCGCGGGGAATCCGGCTGCTCGACACCGCCGCGCCAGGCGACAACCTGGTGGCGGGGACAATGATCGTCCCGAGCGGCATGGTCGCCGCCGGTTCCATCGTGAGCGCGCTGATCACGCCCGACGGGCGCGATGTCATCGTGGTCACCTGGCGAGATCTGACTCCGCAGGCCAGTACGCACACTGTCATCGTGCAGTTCGCCGAGCTCCGGGTCGCCACCGGCAAGCTGGTCCGGCTGCTCTACACCCGGACGGAGCGGTACGACGAGACCCCCTTCACCACCTTGCATGACAGCCTCGGTGTGCTGTCACTGGGGTCGCAGGGACGGTACGCCCTGGTCCAGGGCGTCCAGTTCGGCTGGCTTGACGTCGGCGCCCCCGACTTGGGCCGGTTCACGCCGCTGCCCGCGATCCTGGCCGGCCAGTACGTCAACTTTGCCGCCTGGTAACCGGGAGGTCATTCGCCGGTCGCGCCGTCGATCTGCTCGCGGAGAAAGCCGGCGTGACCGATATGCCGCGCGTACTCCTCGATCATGTGCAGGTAGATCAGCCGCAGCGACATCAGCTCGCCGTTGTGGGTGAACTCCTCGTCCGGTGACGCGTTGGCCTGTGGGTGCACTGCCGGGACCCGGACCGGTCTGGTCGGCTGCCGCGTTCGCGCAGGGCTTCACCGCGAAGGGAATGCCGGCCGGCAGCCGGCCAATACCCTGATCGCATGGCCACCATCAAGACCACGCCGATCATCGCGGCCAGCACAGCGCCGGCGCTGGAGGTGACCACCGTCACCGAGGTGATCACCCGGCTCGCGGCCTGGCTGCGCCGGCTGCCACCGCCGCAGGAGCGTATCGACCGGCTCCTGGCCGAACTGGAGGAGCGATTCGCCGGACGAACCGAGCGGATCACTGAGGACGCGTGTGCCGAGATCGAGCGGGTCGCCTGGCCATACTCGCGGCACCTGCTGCTGCAATACGACCGGGATGGCGTCGGCAAACCTGACGAGGAAGATCCAGGCTGGCCTGAACCGGATCCGGAGGAGATCCTGCCCCGCGCCGCCCAGGTCCGGCAGGTATCGCGGCTGGACGGGGGGGCGTGCCTCATCCGCATCGACGGTTTCGAGTCACTGTCCATCGCCCAGCCGTACCTCGATGCCGCATTCGCGCTGGCCCGTGGCGCCACGGGCATCGTGCTCGACCTGCGCTCCAATGCGGGCGGCTACCCGGAAACAGTCGCCTACCTCGCCGGGCGGCTCCTTGGCGACAAGGCGGTGCCGCTGTCCGAGGTCACCTACCGCGACCGCCGCCGGCAGTGGTGGACGCCTGACCTTCCGGCCGGGACCGCCGTGCCGGCCGGCATGCCGGTGGCGGTGCTGGTCAGCGGGCGGACGTTCTCCTCCGGTGAGGCGCTGGCCTACCACCTCCAGGCCCGGGGCCGGGCCGCGATAGTGGGCGAGCGGACCCCCGGGGCTGCCGATCACGTTACCGATATACGACTGGCGGCGACCGTGACCGGCGAACTGCCGTGCGGGTACTGCACCGACTCGGTCACCGGAACCAACTGGGAGGGTCGCGGAGTCGCGCCCCAGGTGGACTGCGCCGCGGACGACGCTATCGACGCTGCGCTGGCCCACCTGCCGGTACTGAAGCGGAGATAGGCCGATCTCCTCGAAGCGACTTGCGAGGTCGCCCTGACCCTCGCACGATCACTCGCAACATTCGCGAGCCAGAGCGACATGGCAGGCCGGCGCGTCACCCACCCAGGTTCATACCTGACCGCGCAGTTGCAAGCCGGCCCACTGGCGAGCTCCCACCTGGGCGGTATGTGTCCGTTTGGTGCCGACGTGGTCCACGGGCCGTCGGCGGGCCGGGCGGGGAAGCCACGACGTATAGCGGAGGCGTCCTGGTACAAGACCGCGCGCAGCTCGCGCGGATCAGGCCGGTCGCGTGCATCAGCCGGGTCAGTACGGGCGTGACCGTGGCGAGCATGTCGGCCAGGCGGGCCCGGGAGTGGGCGGCCAGAGACGGCCATTTCATCACCGCCTACGCGGTGGCTTCCTGGTACCGGGTGACGGTCGGGGGTTCCGGTAGATTCCATGCCGCTGGCTCGCCGGTTAGGGGATCGAACGCTAGGCCTATCCGGGCAGCACGGACCAGCTCGGCACGGTAACTGCCGGCGAGCCTCCTGGTGAACGACTTGACCTGCTTACGGACCGCCGCCCGCCAGCGGACCTTGAACGGTCGGTGCCGTCCAGCTCGCCGCCGGATCGCGTACACGCTCACATCGGACCCGTTCACCGTTGCCCCTATCTCATAGGTGGCCGGTCCGACGCCGATTCTCACAGCAGGCACAACTCAGCTCTCATAGCCGTCGTTGTGTATCCCGCCTCCCCGCTGGGCGGTCGTGGGGATGGCGTTGTTGATGAGGACGGCGGCGATGGCGGCGGCGGTGGGGAAGGTGTCGGTGTTGAGGACCCGGGTGCGGGCCGAGGCGCCATCGAGGAGCAGCGCCAGTTGCTCGCCGAGCTGTTCGGGGTTGGTGGCGCCGACTTCGCGGGCGGTCTCGGCGAGCCGCGCGGCGACGGCTTTCTTGTAGTCGCGTGCGTACCGGGGTGCGGGGTGCTGAGGGTCAGGGATCTCGACGGCCGCCGCGATGAAGGGGCACAGGGGCGTGATGTCCTGTGTCCCGGTCGCGGGCGCCTCGAAGGCAGCGAGGAGTCGCTCGCGGGGGGTGAGGTCGGTGCGGTCGAACACTG
>JAJKHX010000572.1 GCA_021154785.1 Nocardiopsis sp. | reverse complement strand
GTCCTCGCCGTGGGGCGCGGCCCAGCCGCCTACCTCGTGGAGCACGGCGCCGCAGGTTCCGGCCGAACCGCCGCCGTCCCCCTGGAGCACCGCCCGGCAGGCTCCGGCCGAACCGCCGCCGTCTCCGTGGAGCACCGCGCCGCAGCAGGCCCCGCCCCCGCCTTCCTCCTGGAGCTCCCCGCCGCCGCAGGCCCCTCCGGCCGAGTTCCGGTCTCCGGCGCCGTCCGTCTCGTCCGGCGACACCGGTGCCTTCAACCTGCTGGAATCACTGTTCTCGCCGGAGTCGGCCGCGCCGCCGGCGCCCGCCCCCGGCGAGTCCCTCGCTCCGGTGAGGCCGGAGCCGCCGGGTCCGGTCACAGCCGTTCCAGTCGCCCCGGCTGAACCAGCAGCCCCGCCGGCCGACCGGGCCGCGCCGCCGACCGAGGCGCCGCCGGCCGAGGCGCCGCCGTTCGAAGCACCGCGGGCCTGGGCGCCGTCAACCGGAGCACGGCCGGCCGCGGCGGCGACTGCGCCTAAGCCAGTCCGCCAGCCGGCCGCGCCCGAGCCCGGGTTCTCGGCCCCGCCGACCAGGCCCATGCCGGCGCTTGCGGTCTCCTGGACCGTGCTGGTCGCCTCGGACCGCAGCTACTACGACCGGATGAAATCCGTACGCGACCAGCGCGGCCCGGATGTGCCCTTCCCCGTAAATCCCTCCGAACGGCGGATCCGGCTCGCCGGCAGCCAGATGCGCATCGGCCGCCGGAGCGCTACCCGCGAGCTCAAGCCGGAGATCGACCTGGCCGAGCAGCCCGTCGACCCGGGCGTCAGCCGCCTGCATGCGGTCCTGATCGCCACGGCCGAAGGAACCTGGTCGATCCTCGACCCCGGATCGGCCAACGGCACCCAGCTGAACGGCCGTGAGATACCTCCGGGGGAAAGGATTCCCCTGCACGAAGGGGACCGGATCAACCTGGGCGCATGGACCGTCATCAGCATGCACCGGGCCTAGGCGGTCCTTATCCCGGGCGGCTCCAATCCCATCCACCGCGCATCCTCTGGTATTAACTAACCAGACGCACTGATTGTCAGTGCGACGGGAGCGGTTTTGGCGGTCGGCCTATGACAGCGAGCGTCGGCGTAAAACCCGGCCAGCATGCTCTCGCGCCACGGGGGCGTGGTGCCGGGTGGCGCTCTCGCCTGGACGGGGCGGCCACGCCGACCCGGCTCGGGCTGCTGCTCGCCGTGCTGGTCCTGTTCAGCCTGGCCTGGGGCGTGCTCGCCGGGCTGACGGCCACCCAGCACGCGTCGGCGGCCGCCGACGTGGTGGCGGTGAGTGAGCCGCTGAGCCTGGACGCGGAGCAGATCTACACCAGCCTGTCCGACGCCGGCGCCACCGAGGCCAGCGCGTTCCTGGCCGGCGGCCTGGAGCCCGCCGCGGCCCGGCAGCGCTACCAGGCGGACATCACCCAGGCGGGGATCAAGATCGAGGCCGCCGGCGCGCTGGTCGGCTCGTCCGCCGCCCGGACTCAGCTGCCCGGGCATCCGGCGAACCGGGAGGCCTCGGCCGGCCAGGCCATCGGGGACGACCTGGCCATCTTGTCCGGGAACCTGTGGGCCTACGCCGACGAGGTGGGCACGGCCCGGACCGACAACCGGCTCGGCCTGCCGCTGGGGGCGGCCTACCTGCGGGAAGCCTCGACCCGGCTGCGCGACAAGCTGCTGCCAGCGGCCGGCGACATCTACACCCGGGAGAGCGCGCTGCTGACCTCGTCCAGCGCGCAGGCGACCGGGCTGCCGCTCGTGGTGGTCACGGTGCTGGCGGGCCTGGGTATCGGCTACGTGCTGTTCCGCTCGTCGCGGTGGCTGGCCCGGCACACGCACCGGGTGGTCAACTACGGGCTGCTGCTGGCCGCCCTGGCCGGGCTGGTCTCACTGGCCTGGCTGGCCGGCACCTTCACCCTCGGCCGGGCCGACCTGCTGCACGCCCAGCAGCAGGGCTCCGTTCCCGCTCAGGCCTTCGCCCGGGCGGAGGTGGCGGCGCTGCAGGCCCACGCGGACGAGAGCCTCACCCTGATCGACAACAGCGGCGAGGACTCCTACCAGCAGGACTTCGTGGCCGAGACGAAGCTTCTGGGGCCCGGGCCGGGCACGCTGCTGGCCGCGACCGGGAGCAGCCAGGCCGCCGCGCAGGCCCAGGCCTGGTACCAGGCTCATAAGGCGCTCCGGGCGCAGGACAACGGCGGGAACCACGGGGGCGCCGTGACGTCGGCCCAGACCGGTGCGGCGGCCCAGGCCTTCAGCAAGCTGTCCGCGACCCTCAGCGAGGGGATTACCACCCATCAGGCCACCTTCGACTCCAGTGCCCGCAGCGGCCGCGACGCGTTCACCGGGCTGGCCATCGGCATGGTGGTGGCGGCGCTGGTGATGGTGGCCGGCTGTGCCTGGGGCCTGACCCGCCGGCTGGCGGAGTACCGGTGAACGCGCGCCGGCGCCCCTGGCGGGTGCTCGCGGCGGCGCTCACCGCGTCCGGGCTGGCACTCGGCGCCGCGGCGGCCGTCGCCGCCCCCGGTCAGCCGGACGCCAGCCAGCTGGCCGTGGCCCGGGCGGTCCGCGCTCCCGCCGCGGTCAAGGCCGCGGCCGCGTGTAATCCCAACGCGAGCAGCCTGCGGCCGTCCGGACCGCCGCAGGTGACATCCGGCTCGTTCATGGCGAAGATCCGCGCCCGCGGCTACCTCATCGCCGGCGTGGACCAGAGCACCTATCACTTCGGCTTCCTCAACCCCCTCACGAACCAGATCGAGGGCTTCGACATCGACGTGATCCGGGCGGTGGCCAAGGCCGTCTTCGGTCACGCGGACGCGTCCACGATCCACTACAAGGCGATCTCCGACGCCCAGCGGATCCCCGACATCATCTCGGGCTCCGTGGACATCGTGGCGCACACGATGACCATCACCTGCGACCGGCTGCAGCAGGTCGACTTCTCCGCCGTCTACTTCGAAGCGCACCAGAAGGTCCTGGTGCTGAAGGATTCCGCTGCGGCCAGCCTGGCCAGCCTGCACGGCCAGAAGGTCTGCGCCACCACCGGTTCGGACTCCGTTACCAAGATCGTCGCTGTCCATGCCACGGCGGTCCAGGTGCCGTACTGGACCGACTGCCTGGTGAAGCTGCAGCAGGGTGACGTGGCCGCGATCTCCACCGACGACTCGATCCTGGATGGCCTGGCCGCGCAGGACCCGTACACCAAGCTGATCGGAGCCAAGCTCACCAACGAGCCCTACGGCCTGGCGATCTCCAGGCAGCACCCGGAGTTCGTCCGCTTCGTCAACGCGGTCCTCCAGCAGTACGAATCGGGCGGCCAGTGGAAGGCCAGCTACCAGCACTGGCTCGGCCCTCCGCAACCGCCGCCAGCGCTCCAGTACGCGAGCTGACGCGATGACGGGCCAGACGGGGGCGCGGACGAGGGGAGCGCGGTGGCGATGAGCACCTGCACGAACTGCGGCGGGACGATCGAGGACGGGTACTGCAACGTCTGCGGCCTGGCCGCCGCCCCGGCGGCGCTACCCTCCGCGTCCGGCCCGGCCGGTTCCGGCCCGTCCGGTTCCGGATCGGCGGGGTCCAGGCCAGCTGGGTCGGCTGGGTCGGCTGGGTCCGGATCGGGTGGTTCCGCCGGATCGGGCACCGCGGGCAGCCGCCGGACCTCGGGCACCCGGGGATCCCGGCGCACCAGCGGCCGGTCGGCCCGCGGGCGGCTCGGCGCGGGCCTGGTCGAGATCCCGCCGGTGCCCTACCGCGACCCGGCCAGCGCGGTGCTCGCCAACCCGCAGGTGCCGGAGAACCGGCGGTTCTGCGCCAACTGCGAGCAGCCCGTCGGGCGCGGCCGGGACGGCCGCCCGGGGATGACCGAGGGCTTCTGCCGTAACTGCGGCACCAGGTACTCGTTCAGCCCGAAGCTGGAAAGCGGCGACGTGGTGGCCAGGCAGTACGAGGTGCTCGGCTGCCTCGCCTTCGGCGGGCTCGGCTGGATCTACCTGGCCCGGGACCGCAACGTCAGCGACCGCTGGGTGGTGCTCAAGGGCCTGCTGAACACGGGTGACGCCGACGCGATGGCGGCCGCGGTCGCCGAGCGGCAGTTCCTCGCCCAGGTGGAGCACCCGAACATCGTCCGGATCTACAACTTCGTCCAGCACGCGGACCGGCAGACGGGGGAGTCGGCCGGGTACATCGTGATGGAGTACGTGGGCGGCAAGTCCCTGAAGCAGATCTTGCAGGACGCCCGGCTCAGCGGTGGTTCGGTGCCGGTGGCGCATGCGATCGCGTACGCGATCGAGGTGCTGCCCGCGCTGGGGTACCTGCATGACCGGGGGCTGGTGTACTGCGACTTCAAGCCGGATAACGTGATCCAGACCGAGGAGCAGCTCAAGCTCATCGACATGGGCGGGGTCCGCGGGGTCGACAGCGACGGCCCGATCTACGGGACGGTCGGCTACCAGGCGCCCGAGATCGGCACCGAGGGGCCGTCGGTGTCGTCGGACCTGTTCACCGTCGCGCGGGCGCTGGCCGTGCTCACCTTCGAGTTCAAGGGCTACCAGAGCACCTACAAGTTCACCCTGCCCGACGGGGTGCCCGTGCTCGAGCAGCAGGAGTCCTTCGCCCGGCTGCTGCGGCGGGCCACCGACCCCGACCCGGACCGCCGGTTCGCCTCCGCCGGGGAGATGGCCGAGCAGCTCACCGGGGTCCTGCGCGAGGTGCTCGCGGTCGCCGACGGCACCCCCCGGCCCGCCTTCTCCACCGTATTCAGCCCCGAGCTCCAGGCCATCGGAACTCAGCTAGCCGGGGGGGACGATCTAGCCGGGGGGACGACCCCCCCATACCCCCCCGATCACGGGAGGGCTGCCCGCCCCCCCGTGCCCCCCGGGGGAGGGGGCCGCTTCGCGGACCCCCCCAAAGCCACGGAGATCATCGCGGGGATCCCGATGCCGCAAGTGGACCGGGCCGATCCGGCGGCCGGCTACCTGGCCACGCTGGCCGGGCTCGACTCCGGCCCGCGGGCGGCCGCGCTGGCCGCGGCCATCTCGGGCGACGTGAGCGTGCCGGCCGAGGTGGCGGCGTCCGCCGAGACGCGGCTGGCGCTGGCCCGCGCCGAGCTCGACGCCGGCGACTACGCCGGAGCGGGCCGCACGCTCGCCGACCTGGCCGCCGGGGACCCGTCCGACTGGCGGATCGCCTGGACCGACGGCCTGCGACGGCTGGCGACCGGCGACGCGGGTGCCGCGGGGGGCGCGTTCAGCGCCGTCTACGACGAGCTGCCCGGCGAGCTCGCGCCCAAGCTCGCGCTGGCGTTCGCGGCCGAAGCGGCCGGGGACAGCGCGTCGGCCGGCCGGTATTTCAAGCTCGTCTGGACCGTCGACCGGTCCTGCCTCAGCGCGGCGTTCGGCCTGGCCCGGGCCTGCCTGGCGGCCGGCGACCGGCCGGGCGCGATCGCGGCGCTCGCGGCGGTGCCCGAGACCTCCAGCTATCACGCGGCGGCCCAGATCGCCGCCGTCCGGATCCTGGTCTCACCCGGGGTAACCGGCGATGACCTGCACCAGGCCGGCGGCCGGCTGAGCCGGCTGACCGTGGACGAGGCACGCCGCCAGCAGCTCACCGTGGAGATCCTGCGGGCCGCGCTGGGCTGGGCCAGCTCGGACCACCAGGCCGTGGCCGGGCAGGTCCCGGGCTCCGGGCGGGCGGCCGGCTCCGGGCGCCGCGGTTCCGGCGACGGGCTGATCCTCGGCTGCGAACCGAACGAGCGCTCGCTGCGCTTCGGCCTGGAAGCCGGCTACCGGGCGCTGGCCCGGCTGACGTCGGACCGCGCCCGCCGGATCACGCTGGTCGACATGGCCAACGACATCCGGCCCAAGACCTGGTCATGACCGGCCCGCCCGGACAGCGAGGCGAAGACACCCAGTGAACCCCAATTCGTTGGCTTGCGTTAACCCCCGGGAGTCCTCAGGTGCGGGCAAAATAGGGAACGTCATGGTTCGTCAGTTCCGATGACGGGGAGCGACATGGCGGATCGGCAGTGACGGCCACGGCGGAGTACCGATGAACGTACCGGCGATGGGCAAGGAGCAGGCCGGGGCCGCGGTCAAGGCCGCGGTCGCCGAGCGCGACGCGATCCAGGCCAACCTGCTTGAGCTGGATTCGAGCTTCGGCAGGCAGCTGCTGGCGGGGGCCGAGCTCACCGGGGAGACCCGGCGGCGCTGGGACGCGACGGCGGCCACCCTGGCCACCTTGTGGCAGGTCTATGAGGCCTACTCGGCCGTGGTCGACCAGGCTGCCGAGGCGGTGACCAGGCACCTCGGCCCGCGCGAGCTCACCGCGCTCACCGCGCTGCTCACCGGGCGCTCGGTGCGGCTGGCCGCGGGTCCCGCTCCGCTGGCCGGCCGTGACCTGGCCGACCCCGGCCGTGAGGACCTGACCCTGGCCACCGCGGTGGCCCGGATGCGGGGCGCGTTCAGCTCCGTCACCGAGGTCGTCTCCGCCGCCGAGCACGTGTGGACCGAGGTCGCGGGCCGGCTGGACGCGGCCGGGGCCGAGCTGGCCCGGGTGACGCCGCTGTCCGCCGCCCTCGGCGACGAGGCGCTGACCGGCAACCTGGCCGCCGCCCAGGGCAAGCTGACCCAGATGCGCGACACGCTGAACTCCGATCCGCTGGCGCTGTGGCAGGGCGGCGCGGTCGACACCTCGGGGGCGGACCGGCTGCAGGAGCGCATCGCGGCCGCCGTGGCCCGGGCCGACGAGCTGATCCAGCTGCGGAACGAGGCCCGTCAGCGCGTCGGCGAGGCGCGCACGGCCGCGATCGCGGCCCGCTCCGCCCGTGACGACGCCGTCGCCGCCTGGCAGCAGGCCGCGGCGAAGATCGCTGCCGGGGCCCTGCCGCCCCCGCCCGCCGAGCTGGCCGACCTGTCGGCGCGGCTGGCCGGCCTGGGGCCGCTGCTGGACGCCGGACGCTGGCCGCGCCTCGCGTCCGAACTGGACCTGCTCGACCGCGAGCTGGCCACCGCGACGGCGCGCTTCCATGAGGCCGAACGGGCTTCGGTAGCCGCCCTGGCCAAGCGCGACGAGTTGCGCGGGCTCCTCAGCGCCTACAAGGCCAAGGCCGCCCGGCTCGGGGCGGCTGAGGACGCGGCCCTGGCCGAACGCTATGACCGGGCTCGCGACCTGCTGTGGACCGCGCCCTGTGACCTCGCCGCGGCCGAGGCCGCGGTGGCCGGCTACCAGCAGGCGGTACTGGGGGTGCGGCCGAGGTGAGCGGGATGCGAACCGAACCCCGGGCCCTGCGGTTCGGGCTCGAGCGGAGCTACCGGGCGCTGGCCCGGTTGACCCCGGATGAGGACCGCAGGATAGAACTTGTCGACATGGCGAACGCAATACGGCCCCGGACGCTGACATGACGGCCTATCCCCTGGATGATGGCCTGATGCACGATGGCAACACGGGAGTTACCTGCCCCCGCTGCGGCGGCCGGACCAGCGCCGCGGACAGCTTCTGCGAGTCCTGCGGGACCGAGCTCGCCCCGCCCGTCAGCAGCGCCGGCCCGCCGGGGTACTCCGCGCAGTGCCCCGTGTGCTCGCTCGACGAGTCAGCCCCGGCCGGCGCGATCAGCGCCGAGGGCTACTGCGAGTCATGCGGACGCAAGGTGCCGTCCGGCCGCGACCACGTGGAGCTCAACCTGGAGCTGCTGGCCGGGGTCACCGACCGCGGCCTGCGACATCCGCGCAACGAGGACGCGATGGCCCTGGCCACCACGGAAACCCCGGACGGGCCGGTCGCGGTCGCGGTGGTCTGCGACGGGGTCTCCTCCTCGCCGAACCCGGAAGACGCGTCGCTGACCGGAGCCCAGGCGGCGGTGCGGATGCTGCTCAGCTCGATCAGGCGCGGGGACCCCCCGGACGAAGCCTCCCGGGCCGCGGTACGCCAGGCGCACGAGGCCATGGCCATCCTGGGCACGCCGTCCCGGGCCCCGTCGGCGACCTATGTCTCCGTGATCGTCGCCGCGGACGCGGTCACGCTGTGCTGGCTCGGTGACAGCCGCGCCTACTGGCTGGCCACCGAGTCGGATTCCGTCAAGCTGACCAGGGACGACTCGCTCGCCGAGGAGCTGATCGCGGACGGCGAGATGACCGAGGCGCAGGCCATGGCCTCCCCGCAGGCCCACGTGATCACGCGCTGGCTCGGCGCCGACGTGGTCACGCCGCAGCCGCACGTCGAGCGGTTCACCCCGCCCGGGCGCGGGGTCGTGCTGGTCTGCTCGGACGGCCTGTGGAATTACCAGTCCGACGCCGCGGCCCTGGCGGAGCTCGCACTCCCGGAAGCGTTCAACGACCCGTCCAGCGCCGCCGACGCGCTGCTGAAATTCGCCCTGGACGCCGGCGGCATGGACAACATCCCCATCGTGCTGGTCCCGGTCCCGTTCGTGCGCCCGGCGCCGTTAC
>JAJKHX010000571.1 GCA_021154785.1 Nocardiopsis sp. | reverse complement strand
TCGAGCTGGCCGGACAACCGCTCGACGCCCAGCGCTGCCTCGACGCCGCGGACCCCTGACCGGCTTCATCGCCGTCCGCCGGGGCCAGGCAGCGACCGGCGGCGCAGTACCCACACCGTGGCCAGCGCGAAGACGCCGGCGAACCCGGCGAGCAGCAGCCACCGGTAAGCGACCGTTCCGTAGAAGGTGTCACCGTAGGCCCGCATGGTCGGAAGCGTCCTGGTGAGCTGGTCGAGCCGGAGCGCGCGGCCCAGCGCCTCGAACGAGTAGCGGTTGGCCAGACCCAGGCTGAGCAAGCGCCCGGGAGTTGCCATGCTGGCGGCAGGAACAACCGCGCCGGCGAAGAGCACCTGCGGGAAGCAGAGCATCGGCAGGGCCAGCGCGGCCTGCGCGGAATTGGAGACCGCCGCCGAGGCCAGCAGACCGAGAGCCAGCGCCGACACCGCTTCGGCCACGAGCGTGACCAGCAGCGACGCGTACACGGCCAAGCCTGCGGCGGGAAGCCGGTCGAGCGCGCGGAGCACGCCGAGGAGAACGGCGGCCACCACGATCAGCAGCGGGACCAGGACAGCGATCTTGGCGGCGACATAGGCGCCGGCGCTCAGCCCGGAGCGGTATTCGCGCCTGAAGACCGCCTGCTCCCCGACGATCTGAAGCAGCCCGTAGGTGAGGCCGAAGAAGAACCCGGCAAAGGCCACCCAGAACACGATCTGAACCGGGCTGACGTCGGCCGTGCCGCGTCGCTCGAATGAACCCGGCTGGAACAGCATGCTCATCATCACCGTCACCAGCACCGGAGAGCCAAGCAATATGGCGAGGGTCAGCCGGTTACGGACTAGCACATCGGCATTGCGCCGGGTGAGCAGCCACCACTGCCGCACGACACCGGGCGAATGCTGGCCGGCCGGACGCCCCGTCTGGACCGGGGGCTTACCCGGCAGGCGGTACGCCTCGAACCGCTGCGCCCACGCGTGCGGCGTTCCCTCATTGGCTAGCCGGCGGTAGACGTCGGCGAGGTCATCGACGCCGAAATACTGCCGCGCCTGCGCGGGCGAGCCGGCGAAGGCCAGGTAGCCATTCCGTGTCAGGAAGACGACTTGGTCACACCGGTCGATGGCCGCCGGCTCGTGGGTCGTGAGGATAACCGTGACCCCTCGCCTGGTGAGCCGGCGCAGCAGGTGCATGACCTCTGCCGATGTCGACGGGTCCAGGCCCGAGGTGGGTTCATCCAGGAAGAAGGTGCGCGGCTGGGTGAGCAGCTCGGCTGCGATGCTGGCCCGCTTGCGCTGACCGCCCGACAGCATCCGCACCGGAACATCATGCCGGTCGGCCAGGTCCAGGTCGCCCATCGTTTCGTCAACCACCTGGCCGGCTTGCTCAGCCGATGTGCCCGCAGGCAGGCGCAATCGTGCCGCGTACTGGAGCGTACGCCGCAGCGGCATCTCCACGTGGATGATGTCGTCTTGAGGGACATAGCCGATGCCCGAGCCGGGCGTGGCACTGGCATCCACCCGGACGCCGTCATGCATGACCTGGCCGGCCGATGGCGCCCGCACCCCCGCAAGGATCTCGAGCAGGGTGGTCTTCCCTGCTCCGCTGCCGCCCACCAGGGCAACCATCTCGCCCGGCTGGATGGACAAGGACACCTCATGGAGGATCTGGCGCCTGCCAGCGTGCTGGCCTACGCCGACCGCGTCGATGCGGCCCCTGGCGGCTGTTACGGTCTCCGCGGGCGCGGCCGGGCTGGACGCGGTCGCGGTGTCCGCAGGGTCGGAAATGAGCTCCATCATGAAGTCCCTCCGTGAGTTCTGGCCGGCTCGTTCACCGATCACCGTCATCATCGGGATTTCGGGGCCACGACTCTTGGAGCAAATGTGGAGCGATCGTGGAGACGGCAGGTTGGGCGCAGGGCGCTGCTCCAGAGTTTGCAGATGATCAGGCACGCGATCTTGATCCTGTCCCGCTCGAACACTGGATTGTGCTGGTGGCCTGCAGGTCTCCCGTAGTCAGGCAGCATGCCTGTATTCGTTGATCAGGGCTCGCGCAAGACGGCGCCCGGCGGTTCCGGCCGCGGAGGGCGGGCAGCAAATGCTCGCCGGCGATAGGTTGGCACCGGTTCTCAGAACTGAGCGGCGGTACGTAACAGCGGCGAATCGCGCCGGGGCTGAGTACCGGGGCATCGGGTGGCGGGCCCGTCAACGGCGATTGCGGTGAGGATGCGATGCGGGATTCCATCAAGGCGCAGTTCGAGGTCCTCGACGAGCAGTTCCGCTCGTGCGGCGGCGATGGGTGGATGGGACGCCTCCACACAGGGTGCCGCTGGACCGAGGGTCCTGCCTACTTCCCTGCCGGGCGCTATCTCCTGTTCAGCGACACCCGAACGACCGGATCCTGCGCTGGGATGAGATCACCGGTGCGGTAGGCG
This sequence comes from Nocardiopsis sp., assembly GCA_021154785.1. Classification (GTDB taxonomy): domain Bacteria; phylum Actinomycetota; class Actinomycetes; order Streptosporangiales; family Streptosporangiaceae; genus Palsa-504. The sequence goes on along the minus strand of JAJKHX010000571.1, from coordinate 3,895 downwards.
TCTTCCGCTTGTGGGGTTTCAGAACTCGGACATCGGTCCTGACAAGATCTCGACGTCCTTGACGGTATCGCTGCGGGCGAGTACCGCCATCCAGCTGAACAACCGGATCATGAGCAGGTAGAGGAGGCGAATGAGCACCACCGCCCGAGGATAGAAGCCAAGGTCAGGTGCTCTGCACGAGTTCTGGCACGCCACAGGGCTCGTCTGGCAACGTGGCCAGCGTTCGTCGGGGATCTGTCAGTGGATGGTGACGGGCGGGATGTCCTCGTCGTCCAGCAGGTGCGTCTCCTCGTGCTTGCGAGGCAGCATCAGTGCCGGGATGAGCGTGAGGAGCACCATCGCCCACGCCACCCAGTAGGTCTGGGCGAAGGCGCGGGCTGCGTCCTCGAGACCCTTGACGATCGCGGCGGCGGGGATCTTGGCCGCCAGAGCCGGGTCGTGCAGAGATGCCATCGCGGGTCCGGCGAGCTTGGAGGCCTGGAGGTGGTTGGTGAGCAGCACCGACATGACAGCCACGCCGACCGAGCTGGCGATCTGCTGGTTGATGTTCAACAGCGTTGAGCCGCGGGCCACCTCGTGCGCCTTCAGGGTCTTCAGGGCGGAGGTGAACAGCGGCATCATCGTCGCGCCCATCCCGAGGCCCATCACGAACAGCTCGGTGATGATCACCGGGTACGGCGTGGTCGCGGTGAGCTGGGTCAGCCCGAACATGCCGATCAAGATGAAGACCAGGCCGACCGGCACGATCCTGCCGATCGGGCGCTTGTCCACCTGGGAGCCTGCCAGGGGCATGGTGAGCATCGCGCCGATGCCTTGGGGGGCGATCAGCAGTCCGGCGTGCAGGGTCGACTCCCCGCGGACCTCCTGGAGGTAGGTCGGCACCAGCAGCAGACCGCCGAAGAACGCCGCGGCGAACAAGAACATGGTAATGATCGTGATCGTGAGATTGCGGTTCCTGAACAGCCGCAAGTCCAGCAGGGGATGCTCGGGGCGGAAGGAGTGGAAGACGAACGCCACCATCAGCGCGGCCCCCAGCAGCATCGAGATCCAGACCCGCGGCGCGCTGGCGGACCCTTCGGTGGGGATCGATGAGACGCCGAACAAGAACAGCGCCAGACCGGGCGACATCAGCGCCATGCCGAGGAAGTCGAAGGACTCCGACGGTTCTGGGGTATCCCGGGGCAGGGCCCGCCAGGCGTAGAGGATGGCGATCAGCCCGATCGGGGCGTTGATGAGGAAGATCCAGTGCCAGCTGGCGACCTGGATCAGCCATCCGCCGAGGATCGGGCCGAGGATCGGGCCTAGCAGCATCGGCACGCCGAGGATCGCCATCAGCCGGCCGATCCGGCGCGGGCCGGCCGCCCGTGTCATGATCGTCATGCCGAGCGGCATCAGCATGCCACCGCCGAGGCCTTGCAGGACCCGGAACCCGATCAAGGCACCGATGCTCCATGCGGTCGCGCACAGCACCGAACCGGTGACGAACAGCGCGATCGCCGTCATGTAGAGCCGTTTGGTGCCGAACCGGTCGGCGGCCCAGCCGGTCAACGGGATCACCGTGGCCAGCGCGAGGGTGTAGGCAGTGACCGACCAGGCGACCGTGGAGTAGGCGATCGGGTGGGCAGGGCTCCCGAACACGGTTTGGAACGTCGGCAACGCGACGTTGACCACCGTGATGTCCAGGATTGACATGATGGCGCCGATCACGACCACGCCCGCGATCTTCAGCACAGCGCGGTCGATGTGATCGGGCAGGCCGGCCGGCTCGACCTTGCTGTCAGTGGACATGGGAGCTCCTTCGCGTCTGCTCGTACTGCGGCCCTCGGCCTGGTGTCCGGCCCCGGACCAGGTCAGTCGTCATGGTCTCGGTCTCGCGAACCCCGAAACCAGACCGGGTGACACGTTTGCCGCCGGCGTGACCGACCGCATCGCACTGTCGGCGCCCTCTCCCGCAGCGCGCTCGTGCGTCAGGCTGGTCCAGCATCGTGCGGTCCCATCTGTTCCCTGGTCCACAAGTACAGGGTGTTCTTATTCTCCCCGACGACGTCCGGGCCAGCGACCCCGATGACCGCGAAGGCGACGGTGCAGGCCGCGGACTTCGCGAAATCACCGCGGGTTCGGCCTTCCGCAGCCTTGAGTGCCCTGATGTCACCCCAGCTGGCGGATCTGGGCATGGCTACGGACAACATGAACCGACATCCGGATCTGCCGATGTGTGCGCGCTCCGGACGGGTCGTGACGCGTGTATGCGCGATGACTTCCGCGGTCGTAGCGCGTCTTACTTACCAGGTGCTGTTAGCCAGGATGTTCCCTGGACAATGAAGGGATGCCTTATGGAGATCATCAATCTGGGTAAGGCGGATGGGCTGCCGCCAGTGGACTGGGCCGCAGTTGCTGAGAAGCTCGCTGCCGGGTCGGCGCCAGCTCCGGACGCGGTGAATTCCCGCACGACCTGGCTGTCCACCGTCAACGCGGACGGCAGTCCGCATGTGACCGCGGTCGGTGCCCTGTGGCTCGACGGCACGTTCTGGTTCCAGACGGGCGCGGGCACGCGGAAGGGACGCAATGTCGCGCGCGATCCGCGGTGTTCGATCGCGGTGTCGGTCCGCGGCGCGGACGTCGTAATCGAGGGTGACGCTGCGCGGGTGACCGAGCCGGGCGCGGTGGCGCGCATTGCGAAGGCGTGGGCGGACAACGGCTGGCCGGCCGAACCCGACGGCAGCGGGCCGGGCATCACTGCCCCGTTCAACGCACCGTCGCAAGGACCACCACCGTGGAATGTGTATCGCATCGAGCCACGCTCGGCGATCGTGACCTTGTCGGCGGAGCCGGGCGGCCTGACTCGCTTCCGGTTCTGACGTCGGCCGGGCAGGGCCAGTCATCCGCTATGCCGCGGACAGGGTTAGGTACCGGGCGTGGTGCGGGACTTGGCTCCGCTGCGGTGGTCAGCTGGCCGCAGTGAACTCGGCGAAGCGCCGTCCCGTGGATGATCTCCGGCTGGCGGCTCGGGCCGGCGGCACTGTACTGTCCTGCAGCGCTGCTCGTGACTGCGCTGCCTCAGGCGAGCCGGGGCCAGGACGGCCCGCATTCTCAGGAGCTTGGCCTAGCGCCGGCCAGGGCTCGTCCGCTGTCCGCGGCAGGAGCGTGTCAGCTGATCTGCTCGGCCAGGGCGACGATGATGCCTGCGGGGCCGCGCAGGTAGCACAGCAGGAAGATGTTCTCGTACTGGGCCACCTCGCCGAGGAGCTCAGCGCCGTGGGCGCGCAGGCGGGCGATGGTGTCATGGATGTCATCGACAGCGAACATGACGCGATGCAGGCCCAGCGTGTTGGGCGGCGGGTTCGCCGGCCCGGCGCTGACCGCCGCGGGGGCGTGGTACGTGGTCAGCTCCAGCTTGCTGTGGCCGTCCGGGGTCCGCATCATCGCGATCTCGCTCCGGACGCCGTCGAGCCCGACCGTACGGTCCGCGAACAGGCCCTCGACCTGCCCCCTGCCTTCCAGTTCCATGCCGAGCTCGGCGAAGAACGCGACAGCGGCGTCCAGGTCGCCGACGACGATGGCAACGTTGTCCATCCGCTGGATAGCCATGCCGCCCAGCATAGGACTGCGGCGAGCTGCACGGCCGGTGCGGAAGGAACCCGCGGCCCGGGCGACCTCGAGGTAGTACCGATCCACATTATGACGCTCAGTGATGAGGAGAATCAGAAAGAACGCGCGCTGACCCGCCTGATCTGCGCGGTAGTTGGCTCGTGGGAGAGTCGGCGGCTCCTGTGGGGTTTCAGAACTCGGCCATCGGTCCTGACCGGGGCTTTTATGCGGCCCGCTTGTGTTCGTTGATGAGGCCGCCGAGGAGGGGCCGGCGCTGGATCGGCTTCTGGGACAGGCCGGCGGGCGG
>JAJKHX010000570.1 GCA_021154785.1 Nocardiopsis sp. | reverse complement strand
CCATGAACGATGGCGCGCGCAGGCACGCCTCGCCCAGCCAGCCTTCGCCTGCCCTGAGCCGTCTCGGCAACCCCTCACCGCTCCAGTTCGCGAGGTACCAGAGCATGGATGACAAGGGACGGGTCTCAGCACCAGATGGACCGATAAGAGGCGCCAGGCCGGCTCCGACGCGGGATCGATGGCGCTTTATCCCGATGGTCGGGTGGATCCGCTCGTACGAGCGCCGCTGGCTCAGGAGTGATCTCATCGCCGGAGTCACCGTCGCTGCCCTGATCGTTCCGAAGAACCTCGGTTATGCCGGCATCGCGGGGATCCCGCTGCAGAACGGCCTGTACGCGGCGGCGGCCGGTGCGATCCTTTACGCGGTCTTCGGGACGAGCCGGCAGATCTCGACCGGGCCGAGCTCGGGATTGGCGGCCGTAGCCGCAAGCGCGGTCGCGATGGCCGGGATCACCGGAGTCCAGGATGTGGCGTCCTTCGTGGCGATGATTACCGTCGTTTCCGGCGTGCTGTTCCTCGTCCTCGCAGTGCTCAAGATGGGGTGGATCGCGCAGTTCCTGTCCCGTGCCGTGGTCACCGGCTTCCTGTTCGGTGCGGCGATCGACGTCGTGATCGGCGAGCTTCCCAAGCTCACGGGGACAAAGGTAACCGGCTCGAACCCGCTCCAGGAGCTATGGTCCTGGTTCGGCACGCTCGCCGACGCCAGTCTGGCAACCGTGGTGGTCGGCGTAGCCGCGCTGGTTGTGGTCTTCGGGCTCAGGGCGATCGCGCCCCGCATCCCCGGGGCCCTTGTCCTGGTCGTCGGCGGTCTGGTGGCGTCATGGCTGTTTGATCTCGGGACCCACGGGGTGGCCTTGGTCGGCGACGTGCCAAGAGGGCTGCCGGTCCTCCAGGTCCCAGGCCTTCACCTGCTGGGCGATCACGCCAGCACGATCACGGTCGCGGCAGTGGCACTGGTCCTCATCGGGTTCTCCCAGACCGCCGGTGACGCCAGGACGTTCGCGGCCAGGCACCACTACCGCATTGACATCGACCAGGAATCGGCCGCTCAGGGCATCGCGAACGCCGGCGCTGGCCTGTTCCAGGGGATGCCGGTCTCGACGAGCCTGTCAGCCAGCTCCCTGAACGACCACGCGGGCGCCCGCACCGGCCTGGCGTCGCTTACCTCCGGTGTAACCGTCCTGCTCACCCTGGTGGTGCTAGCGCCGGTCTTTTCGAAGCTGCCCAAGCCCGTGCTGGCCGCCCTGATCATCGAGGCCGTAGTCATGGGGATGATGGACGTGCCCGAGATGCGCCGCCTGGCCAGGGTGCAGCGCTTCGACTTCTGGATCGCGATCGCGGCGATCACCTCCACGCTCCTGGTCGGCGTGCTCGCCGGAGTGATCATCGGGGTCGGGTTCTCGCTGATCTGGCTCATCTCCGTGGCCACTCGCCCCCACATGCCTCTCTTGGGACGAGAGCCAGGCACGCAGGCTTTCCGGCAGCTGGACGAGTACCCCGGCGACGAGCAGTTCCCCGGGATCGTCGTCCTGCGGCTGGACGGCGGCCTGTTCTTCGCCACCTCGGACGCCCTGGAGGACCGGGTCCGGGAGGTCGCGTTGTCCACGCCTGGCATCACCGGGATCGTGCTCGATTGCGAGGGAATCGACTTCATCGACTCGCAAGGGTCAGCGAAGATGCGCGAGATCCTCGAGCTCACTGAACAAGCCGATGTGACCCTGCGGCTCGCCCGCGTGAAACCAGCCGTCCGTGAGGTGCTCGAACGCGACGGCGTCCTAAACCACATCGGCGATGACAAGACTCACGGGAACGTCGATCAGGCCGTGGAGGCCCAGATTGCTGCAGAAGGAGGCAGCCGTGCCGACATATGATCAGCCGACGCTGGGGTGGACGGTCGTCCTGCGACGCCAGCCGGTCCGCATCGTGAAGGGCCAGCCTGAAGGCGGCTACACCGATGCATATGAGCTCATCTGCTGCGAGTGCGGTGACCATCCCGACCTGGATTACCGCGAGATCTCGGCTGAGCTTCGGCGGATCCGCGGGCCGTACGCGTTCGCGGTCGGCATCGCGGCCTACGGAGAGCACGTCAGGCTTCGGCACAAGCCGGAGTCGGTTCGTGAGGCAGGCCACATACGCCGGCGAGAAGGATCCACGCACGTTGCGGCAAATCCTGTGGGTGGCACCTCGTGACGTTTAGGTAAATTTACGTACCGGTCAGGCTTCTGGTCGTGGCGCTGGTCCTGATCGCCTGGCGGGCCGGCGCCACACGTGCTGATCTCGGGCTCGGCCGAACCGATGTGCGCGCGGGCGTGCGCTACGGAGCATGTGCCTTCGGGATCGTCTTGCTGTTCCTGGTAGTGGTGGCCGTGATCCACGCGACACGCGGCTTTCTGCACGATGCGCGGGCGCAGATCAGCGGCGCGCGAGCCTGATCACTTGGCGCTGCGCGGCTGCGGTTACGTTTGTCGCCGGTCTGGTGTTCTGCTGGCTAAGGCTGCGATCCAGGAGCCTGATCGCCCCGGTGATGGCTCATGTCGCCACCAACGGCCTCGCGCTCACCGTTGCGTGGCTCACGGTCCACCGGGCAGTCTCCGGTAACGTGCCGGCTGGCATGCGCTTAGCCCTCGGCTGCGATGATCTTCTTGAGGTCGCCGAGGTCCTGAGCGGTCGTGCCGGCGGGGCGCATGACGGCGTTCCAGCCGTCTACGTACTCGGTCTTATATGTGTGCCCGTGGCCGCCCGGGACGCCGGTGGCGAACGGGAGGTCGGCGGTGACCTGCCAGAAGGTGACGAAGGGCATCCAGAACATGCCCTTGAGCACGTCCTTGCCGGGAGGCTCGCTGATCCAGTCGGGCTCGCTGAAGATCAGGTGCGGGCTCCACCAGACGATCGGGTCAGACGGGTGCATCATGTACAGCACCCGGGTACCGTCCCAGGCCCGGCCTGGCGGCGGTACGGCCGTACTCGGGTCACTCGCGAACCGCACGATCCGTCCGTCCTGGTAGACAGGCTGGACCTCCGGGCTGCCCGCATCGCGGTGATCGCTGAACTCCCGGAACAGCGTGTTGAAGTTGGGCGGCCCGGCGAACAGCACGCCGGAGGTGAGGTTGGCCATGCTGTTTTCACCGCTGAAGGCGGTCTCGCCACCGAACGACCCCAGGCTTTCCCCGGCCACGTACAGCCGGGGGCGATGGCCCTGAGGCAGTTGCGACCAGGCGCCGTAGACCGCGTCGAACAGCGCCCGACCCGCCTCGCGGGCCTTGGACTGGTCCACAAGGTAGGAAATCCAGGACGGCAGGTAGGAGTACTGGAGGGCCACGGTCGCCGAGTCGCCGTCGCTGAGATACTCGAACGAGTCCACCAGCGCCGGATCGACCCACCCGCTGCCGGTCGTCGTCACCACCAGCAGGTCCTTGCGATCAAAACCGCCGGCGCGCTCGAGGTCCCGCACGGCTAGGGCGGCCCGGGCGTCGGCGTCGTCCGCTGACGCCAGTCCGGAGTAGATCCGGATCGGCTCCCTGGCCGGCTGACCGGTGAACTTCCCGATATCACTCGCCGAAGGGCCCTTGCCGATGAAGTTGCGGCCTTGCCAGCCCAGCGTGTCCCACGGGATGAGCGAGCCCGGACCGCCCGAACGGAGGCTGGTGGTGGGCTGGTGTATCCCTTCGGCTGTCTTCGTGTCGCGCACCGAGTATGCGCTGTTCATCACGTTGATGAAACCCTGCAGCAGCAGGCCGGAGACTACCAGGTAAGCCAGCCCGGCCACCACGACCCAGCCGACCGCGTGGGCCGCGTGCCGGCCGATCCAGCGGCTGAGCAGTGTCGCTGCCCAGCGGTACAGGCCGCGCAGGCTGCGCCCGATCAGCAGGAGTAGGCAGAAGATCAGCGCGGCGACGAGGGGCGAGGCGACGACGAGCGCGGCGTTGTACTCCGTCACCCCCATCAGCTTGCGGATCTCGTACTGCCAGTACTGCCCGAGCCCGAAAGACACCGCGACCAGGACGGCCGCGGTGATGAAGAGGACGAGCCAGGACCGGCGCCCCGGCCGCCGGGGGTTCCGGTCGGCGAAGGCACGCCAGATCCAGGCGGCGAGCACGCCGAGCCCGTAGCCGATGGCCGCAGTGATGCCCCAGATCAGGCCCTGGACGATACCGCCGCGGGGAAGCAGCGACGGGGTGAAGGAAAGGCACCCGGCAATGAGCGCTCCCCAGCAGCCAGGGAGCGTGACATAGAGCAGCTTCCGGGGCTTCCCTGGCTTCGGCGCCGGCTGAGGACCTGCCGCCGCCACTGCAGACGGGGGGGCCTCGACGGCCCCGGGCGGCCGACCGGTACCGGCCAGATCAGCGCCCTTGCCCTCCGCATCGGGACGCCCATCCGGAGACGAACTGACCGGCGGCCCCGGCATGTCACGCGCCATGGCTACTCCTCCATCACGATGGCCCGGCGGCTATCCCGGCATTGGGACGTATGTCACCATTGGCCAGGGCTGGTACGAGCAGCAGCCTCCCCGCGACGGTGCATCAGCCGGCGGGGAAGTGTTGCCCGACGCGATTTCTCATTTTCGTGCGCCTTCGATGTCGGCCCTGGATCCGGATTGAGCCGCCGCACCTTGGCCAGCTCGAGCCCTGAGTCCTCCACTCGATCGGGCGCCACGGGTAGTCGCGATGTCACTGCCTTGAGATCGGCGGTAAGCCGCGGAGCTTCTCCGTCATAGCGGACTGCGTCGTCTCGCCTGGGTATCCAGGCTGGATAAACCTGCTGATTAATGCGTGCTGCCAGTGTGTGCGGCCGCCAGGCGGTCGACATCACCCTTCTGGGGGTGATAGCGGTCCGTATGATGCCGGCGGCAATCGGGCCCAGTCCGTAGCGCGGGCGCCTGGCTGTTCGTCTGGATAGGCAGTTCACCGTGGCCGATCGTGAACTCCGCCTATGCCGCTATTGCTGCTTTTTCGCTCTGCGGAGCTGTTGGCGCAGGCTTGCTGGTGCCGGTCTCCGCTCAGCTCTCGATCACGTAGTAGATGCTGCTGGCGATGAGCCAGAAACCGAGGACCAGGCACCCGATGACGATAGCCCGGTCGGTACGGGTCTCGATCCATGTCCTCAACCTGGTCAGGAACGCCTGGCTCTGGTCGGGCCTGAAAGCGCCGTAGATCTCTATGGCGATGTAGGACGACGAGCCCAGAACGCAGAACCCGAACAGCGCGAGCAAGCTCTCCCAGCTGGACAGCTTGGCCTCCACGACGGTGGCCGCCCCGGCAGCGATCAGGGTCCAGGGCTGAAGCGCGGGGGCCAGCCCCAGGGCGAACCACGGAGACATGTTGTCCACGTGCTCCTGCCACTTCGGCGGCTTCCGCGGCTTCTTCGGCGCCCGCATCCTCCGGCGCTGCCGGATCGCGAGCCCGACCAGAACGGTTCCGATCGCGATCTTCGCCGCGAGCGAGGCCAGCGAGGGGACCGTGTTCGGTTTGGGCGGGTTATTGCCGGTCGCGAGAACCGTGACCGCGACGACGATGGCCAGGGAAACGAGCCATCCGAATAGGAACGCCGCACCTTTTCGCACGCCGCGCCTGGAGGGCAGCACGACGATGAATGATGTCAGCGGCAGCGGATCGAGGGCTATCGCCGCGCCAAGCAACAGAAGATTGAGAACCACAGCCATCCTCCCACCCAACCTTGACCGTAGACATCCGGCCCTGTGGTCACCCAGGGCCGGATGAATTCCTGTGCAGGCGGGCGCTTGGTCGACGTGTCCGCAGGACCGAACAGGCCGAGCCGGTGCAACCGCCAGATCCGCCGCACGGTCCACGGATGCGATCGAGGCAACTGGGAGACTGATGCCACCCGAGTTTCTGGTCGACCGACCGGAGGTGGGCCTTCACCGTATTGCGGGAGACATAGAGCGTGTCCGCGGCCTGAAGGTAGGTGCTGGCCGGCAGGAGCGTGAGGATGCGTTGCTCAGCCGCGGCCAGGTGCTCGGTGAGCACCCGGCTGGACGGGCGGCGCCGGGCTGGGCCGCGCGCACGATGCTTCCGAACGTGCTCCCGGCGACTGGGGTCGTCCCACTCGAGGGTGCCGGCGGCCGGCGGCCAGCAGCACCTGGCGCACCAGCGCCTGGCGTGGTGTCAGGTCGCCGGCCGCCGTGAAGCGGGCGGATTAACCCGTGCGTGGGCGAGGACATCCGGCGGCGGCCCGGCAGGGTGGGAGTCAAAGGTTCCGGTGACTGTGACCTGGAGGCCAAAATGACGTCGGCGACAATGAAGCGGGCCAAGGGCGCGAGCCGGGGCGAAGGATACGGGCTGGTCGTCTTCGCCGCGGTACTGCTGGGGATGCTCGGGCTGTTCAACGTGATCGACGGCATCGCCGCGATCGCCCGCTCCGGCGTGTTCATCGGCAACGCGCACTACGTGATCGGCGATCTGCGCACGTGGGGCTGGGTAGCCCTCATCCTGGGCGTGATCCAGGGGCTGGCCTCGATCAGGGTGCTGGCCGGCAACCAACTGGCTCGCTGGTTCGGGGTGGCCGCGATCGGCCTGAACGCGATCGGGCAGATGTTCCTCCTGCCGGGGTACCCGTTCTGGTCCCTGATGATCATCGCCACGGACGTGGTGGCGCTGTGGGGCCTGTGCGCCTACGGAAGCCGCGAGAACCTGCCCAATTAGCCAGCCCCGACGACTCGATCGGCTCCTGGACGGAGGTGGCGGCCACCAGCGACCGGCCCGCCAGATGCGCGGCGCGGCCTGCCGACCATCCGTGGTACATGAGGAGCAGGAGCGTCGTCTCCCTCCCACATGGTGGCGGGACCGGGACGGGAATTCGAAGTCGAGCACCTCAGCAACCTGACGCAAGAGGAAGCCATCGAGTTCGGTACCAAGATCGGCGCGCTCATCGGGCTCGGCATCGACGGGGAAGAGGGGGCCGAGGCCGGGCCGAGGCGGGCGCGGAGATGGCGGCGGCCGAGGGCATCAACGTCTTCGGTCGCCCGCCGCACGGCGCGGCGCACGGCACGGCGCGTCTCGCGCCGCCGGTTAGCCACGGTAACGCCGTGACGGACCACCACGACGCCCCTCCGCGCAGGTGAACATCGCCGGGGAATCCCAGCCCGCAGAGCAGGAAGCTGAGCGGGAAGGCCAGCGCGTACCACGCCCTGAGCCGCCTGAGTCACGGCTGCTAGCGGAACGTTATAACGCTTTAGGCATAGGTAAGCTCCAGCCGGGTAGCGCGCGCCGACGCTAGAGTCCGGTTCACGCCATCGATGTCCAGACGGAGGCGATGTGTACCCGCACCGTTATCAGATCACCATTTCCGGCAATCTGGACGAGGCCGGCCGGGAAGCATTGGGTGACTTCAAGATCGAATCCGGCGATATGACCACCGTACTGATCGCCGACCTTGACCAGGCGGCCCTGTACGGCGCGCTGAACCGGATCACCTCACTCGGCATCGAAATGCTCCGGCTGTACCGCATAACCAGCCGCGAGGAGTGACGCCGTTACTCCGGCGCCTGCCTAATCTCGGCTCCTCTTAGCTATGCACTCGACGATGCCGCGACGGGCGGTGGGCTGCTCCCGCGCCGGCCCGCCGTTCACGAACTGGCGGCTGACGCTGATCCAGGTGCTGCCCGCGATGTGGATCTGGGCCGCCATATTCGACCTGAAGGCCCACGTGCTGCACGGCAGGACCTTCCACGTGCTGACCGGTCCGGTGGTGATCCCGCTCATGCTCGCCGTGGCCCTGATCACCGCGGCGAGTTTTTACCTGAACGCGGTGTCCGCCTATGCGATCGCCGGGCCGGGGCCCGCCAGTGATCCGGCCGACTCCGCCCGGGCCCGGGCACATCGGACGATCACCCTGGGATGGGGCTTCGCCGTCGGCGTCCTGCTCGGCCTGTCGGTCATCGTCATGGGGGTAGTGCCGGGCACCACCCCCTGCCGGGCTCAGGATCCGAACAGCTTGGCCTTGGCGGCCGCGAATTCGTCGTCGGTCAGCACGCCCTGCTGATGCAGCGCAGCGAGCTGGTTTAGCTGATCGACCATTGGCGACGGCTGGGCCGGAGCCGGAGCCTGCTGGTCGGGCGCCTGCTGCTCCAGGTCGCCGATGCGTGCGCTCTGCTCGTCCTCGAGCTGCTCCCGTTCCATCGAGTGCCGGGCATGGCTCTTCCCGGCCATGTACGCGCCGCCACCTACGACAGCCGCGCGCAGCAACGGACGTCGCCGCCTGAACATTACTGCCTCCTTGTCATCGTCGCGTTACATGCCGTCGGGCAGCATGAGGCCCAGGGCGAGCATGATCTCGGGCGCCGCCGCCACCAGCCGCGGTCCGCCGACCTGCGGCGCGATCGCGATCAGCACGCCCACCAGATCCTCCGGGGTGGCCCCCTCCGCGAGCGCGTTGCCGACCTGCCAGACGTACGAGGCGGGCGGGGCATCCAACGCGATCAGCGCGGCCAGCTTGACCAGCGCATAGCTACGGCCGTCGAGACCGGTCTTGGCTTTCCAGTCAGCCCGTAGCTCCAGGCCCGTGGCTAGCAGGTCGGGATCACCCTGGGCCAGTGCTCCCAAGATGCCCCTGGTCTCGTCGTTGACCTCTACATTGCCCTCAGCTGGGGTGGTCATCTCATAATCCTTTCTCTGGTTGCCCGGCTCGATACGGCGATGAACGGGCCGAGGTTGAATGTGATCTCGCCGTTGCTCGTGGTGATAGCGCTATCGCATATCCGGAGAGCACCTTGACCAGCGCCTGGTGCGCGACCGTGCTGGCCCGGACCCAGACCTCGGCTACGGCCGGGCTGGCGACGACCTCGCTCGTCCCGGCTGATCCCGTGCTCGGTCACCAGGCCATCGTCGGAGCGTGGCGCGGGCGAATCATCACCCCCCGAAGGGTGATTGTGGCCGGGGCCGGCGCCTGCACCAGATCGCACGTCCGGCAAGAGGGCGGCCGGGGTGGCGCCGGAGACGCGACCGGGGTCACCACGCGGACGGGCATTATCAGGCGCGCCCGAGAATGACCGTGGCGCTAGGCCCAGCCGCGCTGGTAATCACGGATCATTCCAGTTTTCTGAGGTCCAGTTCTTCATCTGCTCGCCGAGGTTCCGCTCACGCCGCCGGGATCGCCGGGGGAAAATCCACCGCCGGCGATCGATCTTCTCCACCCAGCTCATGTCGAGGCCGCTGGTCCGCCGGGCCAGCCCCTGGTAGAAGTCGTTCAGGCCCGGATCGGAGTCGGCCAGGTCGCGTTCGATGCGGTCGAGGATCCGCAGCTGGCGTCGGCGCAGGCTCACGATGACATGTTCCCCCTCCGCGGTACGTGGCAGCCTCCCCCGCTGGGGGGTGAAATGAGCCACTGGCGCGGAGCAGGCGGGATACGAGAATCGTTCCGTCGTGGTGCTGCTGGTCGAACTGTCCCGCCTGCCCGAGGTGAGCCCGTAGGGCTATAATCCTCACCGCGGGGCCGCTGACGCTGGGAGAACCATGCCTGCGAACCGGACCGGAGCGGGCACCCGGCTGCTGCACATCGGCCCGCATAAGACCGGTACTAGTGCCATCCAGGGCGCCCTGTTCCTGGCCCGGGAGCGGCTGGCGGCGCAGGGCGTGGTCTACCCGGGCCAGGGCCGGACGATCCTGTGGCCTATCCTCGCCGTCACCGGCCAGCCGCCGCTGCTCGGCGAGCCGACGCCGAAGATCTCCTACTGGGAGGACCTGACCGGCCAGATCGCCGCCACCGGGGACCAGCGGGTGGTGCTGAGCAGCGAGTTCTTCTGCCAGGCGGACGACGCCACGGCCCGCCGGGTGGTCACCGACCTGGGCGGCGACCGCGTCCACGTGGTGGTGACGCTGCGCTCCCTCACCCGGATCCTGCCGTCGCAATGGCAGCAGTACGTACAGAACGGCTTCCACTTCCGGTATCACGAATGGCTCGAGGGGATACTGAGCGACCCGCCGTTGACGCCGACGCCGGCGTTCTGGCTCCGCCACCGGCACGACGAACTGGTGGCGCGCTGGGCCGCCGTGACCGGGCCGGAGAACCTCACGGTCATCGCGGTGGACGAATCCGACCGGCTGATGCTGCTGCGTGTCTTCGAGACGATGCTCGGCCTGCCCGAGGGGTTCCTGGTCCCCGAGGAAAGCGCGGCCAACCGGTCCCTCACCGCCGCGGAAGCCGAGCTCGTCCGGCGGCTCAGCCAGGAGTTCAGCCGCCGGGAGTGGCCGCAGCGCAACTACTCCCGGTTCATGCGGAACGGCCTGATCGAGCAGCTGAAGACCGGCCGCCAGCCCGGCCCGGACGAGCCGAGGATCGCGACCCCGGCCTGGGCGCTGGACCGGGCCGCCGAGATCAGCGGCGAGATGGCCGCCCGCATCGAGGCGCTCGGCGTGAACATCGTCGGCGACATCTCCGCGCTGGGCAAGCGGCCCGCGGACCAGCCGGAGAGCGCCGCGGACCCGGTACTGCCGGTCGAGGCCGCTATCCAGGCCGCGCTCGGTGCCATGATCGGAGGCAGGGCGGGCGGCCAGACCGCCGAGGAGGCCGTCGGCGAACTGTCCACCAGGAGCCTGGCCCAGGTACTGGCCGGGCGCTTCCGGCAGCGGGTACGCCGGGCGCGGCCCCGTTAGGCATCCCAAGGGGCAGGCGTTTCCCGCGACTGCCCGGCGTGCCAGGATGACCGCATGACAGATTCGCGTGCGGGGCAGCCCGCGGCCGCTGAAGACCTGGTGGACGTCGCGAAGCTGGTGACCGCCTACTACTCGGTGCACCCCGATCCCGGCGATGTCGCACAGCGGGTGTCGTTCGGCACCTCCGGGCACCGCGGGTCGGCGTTCACGGCGACGTTCAACGAGGATCACATCCTCGCCACCACCCAGGCGATCTGCGAGTACCGGGCCGCCCAGGGCATCAGCGGGCCGCTGTACCTGGGCGCCGACACGCACGCGCTGTCCGAGCCCGCCCAGGTCAGCGCGCTCGAGGTGCTGGCCGCCAACGAGGTCACGGTGCTGGTGGACGCCCGTGGCGGGTACACCCCGACCCCGGCGGTCTCCCGCGCGATCCTGGCGCACAATGCCGCTCTGGGGGCGTCCGGCCCGGGGTCGCGGGCGGACGGGATCGTGGTCACCCCGTCGCACAACCCGCCGCCGGACGGCGGCTTCAAGTACAACCCGCCGGACGGCGGGCCGGCCGGCACCGACATCACCCGGCAGATCCAGGACCGGGCCAACGAGCTGCTGGCCGACGGGCTCAAGGGAGTCCGCCGGGTTCCGTACGCGC
Organism: Nocardiopsis sp.; assembly: GCA_021154785.1. GTDB lineage: Bacteria > Actinomycetota > Actinomycetes > Streptosporangiales > Streptosporangiaceae > Palsa-504. Next base: position 23,148 of record JAJKHX010000570.1, on the reverse strand, counting down.
GGGCCACCGCGGCCGCCACCACCGGCACGTTCGACTTCCTCGGCAGCTACGTGGCCGCGCTCGGCCAGGTGGTAGACATGGCCGCGATCAGCGCGGCCGGGGTGCGCATCGGCGCCGACCCGCTCGGCGGGGCCAGCGTGGCCTACTGGGGCGAGATCGGTGACCGCTACGGCCTCGACCTGACCGTCGTCAACCCGGCCGTCGACGCCACCTTCCGGTTCATGACGCTGGACTGGGACGGCAAGATCCGGATGGACTGCTCCTCGCCGTCCGCGATGGCCAGCCTGATCGCCCGCCAGCACGAGTTCGCGGTCGCGACCGGGAACGACACCGACGCGGACCGGCACGGGATCGTGACGCCCGACGCTGGCCTGATGAACCCCAACCACTACCTCGCGGTCGCCATCGACTACCTGTACCGGCACCGGGACGGCTGGCCGGCGGCGGCGGCCGTGGGCAAGACCCTGGTCAGCTCCTCGATGATCGACCGGGTGACGGAGGGCCTGGACCGGACGCTGCTTGAGGTCCCGGTCGGGTTCAAGTGGTTCGTGCCGGGCCTGCTGGACGGGTCGGTGGCCTTCGGCGGCGAGGAAAGCGCCGGGGCGTCGTTCCTGCAGCGTGACGGCTCGATCTGGACCACCGACAAGGACGGCATCATCCTGGCCCTGCTGGCCTCGGAGATCACCGCGGTCACCGGGCACTCGCCGTCGGAGCGGTACCGGGAGCTGACGTCCCGGTACGGCGATCCCGCCTACGCGCGCATCGACACCGCCGCCAGCCGGGAGCAGAAGGCGGCGCTCGGCAAGCTGTCGCCGGATCAGGTCTCCGCGCACGAGCTGGCCGGGGAGGAGATCACCGCGGCGCTGACCACCGCGCCGGGCAACGGCGCCCCGATCGGCGGGCTCAAGATCGTCACCGCGTCAGGCTGGTTCGCCGCCCGTCCCTCCGGCACCGAGGACGTCTACAAGCTGTACGCCGAGTCCTTCCGCGGCCCGGAGCACCTGGCCGCCATCCAGGACCAGGCCCGCGAGATCGTCGCCGCCGCCATCAGCGAGGCCTGAAGCCGGTCGTCTCCACACGGCCTCCACATCATCTACACGGAGGCGACACCGCCGGCCGCTGATCTTAAGCCGTGGATCTTGCCGGGCGGGACGGGCTCGCGGCACGGCGCGCCGGGGCAGGACTGGCTCACGGGCCAGTCGTGCCCTGGCTAGCCGGCCGGGGCGGATGGTCACCCTGCCTGACGAGCTTGCCGCGGTACCGAAGGACGAGGACAGCCCGGGCCGAGCTGTTCCCCGTTGGTCGCTTCCCGCGCATGGCAGATGACGGGCCTGTCAGCACCCGTCAGCCGGCGCTGGAGGGAGTGGGGGCGACCACGGCGATCCGGGGTACCGCGGCACCGCCCGGCATTTGATCCTCCGGCCTATCCTGCGGTGATGGGGATGTTCGCCGGCCGGGAGCGTGAGCTGGCCGGCCTGCGGGCCGCGCTGGGCGGCGGATCGCGCCTGGTGCTCGTGGCGGGCGACGCCGGCATCGGCAAGACGCGGTTCGTGACCGAGGGCCTGCGGGGCACGCCCCAGGTCTGGGGGGCGTGCCTGCCGCTGGCCGAGAAGCTCCCGTTCCTGCCGGTGACCGAGGCCCTTGACGCGCTGAGCCGGATCGGCGACGGCGTCCTGCTGGCCGGGGCGCTGGCCGCGATCCCGGCGTACGCGCAGGCCGAGGCGGCGCGGCTGCTCCCCCAGCTGCCGCCGTCCGCCGCCGAGGCCGCCCGGCCCGGTTCAGGTCAGCCGGGCTCCGGACAGCACACTGCTGGCCAGCCGGGGGCCGGCCAGCGCGGGCGCCTGTTCTCCGGCGTGGCCGAGTTGCTGGCCGCCACCGCGCGCATAGGCGGGCTCACCGTCGTCATCGAGGACGTGCACTGGGCCGACGGCGCCACCCTGGACTTCCTGACCTTCCTGACCCGGGCCGGGCGGGCCGAGGCGGTCCGGGTGGTGGCCACCGTCCGCAGCGACGAGACTCCGGCCGAACCCGCGGTGAGCCGCTGGCTGGCCTACGCGCGGGGCAGCGGCCACGCGCACGAGATCCGGCTCGGCCCGCTGAGCCGCGAGGAGATAGCCGAGCAGGTCACCGGGCTGACCGCCGGGCAGCTGGCGCCGGCGACGTGGCCCGGGCTGTACGCCCGCGGCGAGGGCAACCCGTTCTTCACCGAGCAGCTGGTCGCCGGCGCCCTGGCCGGCGACGGGGCGCCGGGCGGCCCCGACGGGCTGCCGCCGCGGCTGGCCGAGCTGCTGGCCGTCCGGGTGAGCGGCGGCAGCCCGCAGGCCCGGGAGCTGCTGGCGGCCATATCGGTGGCCGGGCGGCCGCTGACCGAGGACCAGCTGGCCACGGTGACCGGGCTCGGCGCCGACGCGGTGCGCGCGGGCCTGCGGGAGCTGGACGACCGGTCGCTGGCGGAAACCGCGGCGGGCGGGCGGCACCGGGTCAGGCACGCGCTGCTCGCCGAGGCCGCCGCGGCCCGGCTGCTGCCGTGCGAACGCCGCGGGCGGCACGAGCGCCTCGCCGCGACGCTGCAGACGGGCGGGGACGCGCTGGCCGCCGAGGCAGCCGACCACTGGGCAGCGGCAGGCCGGGACGCCGAGGAGCTGCGGGCCAGGCTCACCGCGGCGCGGGCCGCCGAACAGGTCTCCGGCTACGCCGAAGCAGCGGCCCACTGGCAGCGGGCCATCGAGCTGGCCAGCCCGGACGAGCGGGCCGGGGCCGCTGGCGCGGCGGGGCCGCCCGGGGCCGCTGGCGCGGTGGGGGAAGCGGACGTGCCGGGGTGGTACCTGCGGGCCATCGACGCGCGGCACCTGGCCGGGGACGTGGAGGCCGCCGGGGCACTGGCCGAGGAGGCCTGCCGCCGGTTCTCCGGCCACCGCGACCCGGCCATCGCGGCGGTGGTCCGTGAGCGCGCCGCGCGGTTCCGCGGCATCGGCGACGTGTTCCTCGGCGGCCAGGGGGCGGCGGGCTCGGGCCTGCCGCTGATCACCGAGGCGCTGGCCCTGTTCGACCAGGCGCCGCCGTCGGCCGCGCACGCCGAGGCGCTGTTCTACTACGGCCACTACCTGTTCTCCGGCCAGGGGCGCCAGGATGACGGCATCCGCGCCATCCGCCGCGGCCTGGCCGTCGCCGAGGCGGCCGGGGCGACCGCCCTGATCCCGCGCATGCAGCCGCTGCTGGCCTACCACCTGTTCGTGTCCGGACAACTGGACGAGGGCTTCGCCGTGCTCCGCCGGGGCCGCGCGCTGGCCGAGTCGGGCCGCGACGGGGAGGCCTGCCTGCTGATCGACGTGTACGAGAGCGACGCGCTGGTCAAGACGGCCCGGGTCGCCGAGGCCGCCGAGGTGGCCCGGCGTGGCCTGGCCAGCGCCCGGCGGGCCGGCCTCGACGGGTTCTGGAACACCGCGATCCTGGCGGGCAACGGGGCCGAGGCGCTGCTGCACCAGGGCCAGACCGGGGCCGCCGCCGCTCTCATCGGCCCGCTCACCGACGGCCCCGCGGAGCGGGACACCTGGCTGGCGGACGCGCACCGGGCCGAGATCGACCTGCTCCGCGGGGACGCGGCCGCCGCCGCCGCGCGGCAGGAGCAGGTCGCGGCGCTGGTCGGCCGGGTGGACAGTGACGACTGGGCCCGCGAGGGGGCCGTGCGGGCGGCCGAGCTGTGGCTGTGGACCGGCGCGCCGGACCGGGTCCTGCCCGCGGTCCACCGGGTCCTGACCGGGCTGAAGTCACCCGGCCAGGCGATCTTCTGCGGCCCGCTGCTGACCCTGGGCATGCGGGCGTGCGCCGACCAGGCCGAGCGGGCCGCCGCCCGCCAGGACGAGATCGGGCGGAGCGCGGCGCTCACCGCCGGGCAGGACCTGGCCGAGCTGGGCGGCCGGCTGCCGGCCGACCCGTTCGCGCCGCATCCGTTCGCCGCCACCACGCCGGCCGAGCAGGCGACATTTACCGCCGAACGAGGCCGGCTCGACGGGTACCCGGACCCCGCCGCGTGGCACGCCGCGGCGAAGGCCTGGGAGGGTTTCACCCGGCCGCACCGCGCCGGATACGCCTGGTGGCGGTACGCGCAGGCCCGGCTGGCGGCCGGCCAGGACGCGGCGAGCGCGCTGCGCGCGGCGGCCGGGATGGCCGCGGAGCACGCGCCGCTACTGGCCGAGATCCGCAAGCTGGCCCTGCGGGCCCGCGTCACGCTCGATGACGCCGCCACGCCGCACCTGCCCGGCCCGGACTACGGGCTGACCACTCGTGAGCGGCTGGTGCTGCGGCTGCTCGCGGCCGGCCGGACGAACGCCCAGATCGGCGCCGAGCTCTATATCAGCCCCAAGACGGCCAGCGTGCACGTGAGCAACATCCTGCGCAAGCTGGGTGTTAGCGGCCGGACCCAGGCCGCCGCCACCGCCGAGAGGGCCGGCCTGCTCGAGCCGCCCGGGGGACCCGAGGGGGCCCGGACCGATCTAAGGACCATCCCTAGGCAGTTGCCCGATCCCCCGGCCGCCGTCTTAGCCGCATGCTCGGAGTGTCAGACCAGCGGAATACCGGGGGATCGTCATGCATCCGTTTATCAACCACGAGGTCACGCTGGCCCGGGAGGCCGACCAGCGGCGCCGGGCCGTGCGGGACCGGCGGGTCAACGCGGCCATCAGCCGCCGCCCGCGGCGGCTGACCCGGTTGAAGCTGGCCCGGTTGAAGCTGGCCCGGTTGCCGATCAAGACAGCGAGGAGAACACAGATGGCGAAGTTCATGGACGTGCACAGCGGGTTCACCGGCGTGACGGAGGGACAGCTGCAAGAGGCGCACCAGCGCGACCTGGACGTCGAGGCGGCCGAGGGCGTGCACTTCGAGCGGGCCTGGCTGGACCCGGAGTCGGGCGTGGTGTTCTGCCTGTCGAGCGGCCCGTCCAAGGAGGCGGTGCGGCGGGTGCACGAGAAGGCCGGGCATCCCGCGGACGAGATCTACGAGCTGCCGGTCGAGGTCGTCTAGTACGGGACCGGGCCGGCCAGCCCATCCGCGACCACGTCGGCGTTGAAGGTTGCGCCGGTGTACTACTGCGCGAGGGCGGCGAGCAGCTGCTCGCGGATGGGCTGGGCCACCGGCGGGCCGCTGCCGTAGCGGCTGAGCGCCTCCCGCGTGCACGCGACCACGTGCGGGTCGGTGTAAAACCTCCTCGGGCAGGCAGACCATGCCGTTGATCTCCCAGAACGCGCGGAAGGCAACCGGGTCATAGCATCCGGCCACGCGCAGCTGCGGATAGCTCACCCGGTCCGCGGCCGCGGACGGCCGGGGCGCGGCGCGCCGAACAGGGTGTGCCGCATCACGGCCAGGCGCGCCAGCGCCAGGCCGCGCCCCAGGGTCGGGTTGGTGGTGCATACCGAGTCACCGATGGCGAGCAGGCCGGTGGCGACCGGCCTGCCGTCCACCACCAGGCGGCGCATGGTGTTGTGCAGCCCGGCCATCGGGAACACGTCGGTGATCGGGTCCATCACGTCCAGCCAGGCGGCGTAGACCGGGACGGTCCGCAGCACGGCGGTGAAGACCCGGGGGTCGCGCACGGCCCGGAACCTGCGGTCGGCGGCCAGCGGCGCCACCACCAGCTGCACCGCAGCGTTGTCCGCTCCCCACTTGCCGGCCAGGAACTCGTCCAGCGCGATGACGGTCCTGGTTACCGGCAGGCCGGGCAAGGCCGCCGCCGGCCGGATCCCGGACGCCGGTCACGTGCGGGACGGCGGTCGGCCCGGACGCCGCGAGCAGCCCGGTGACCTTCACCGCGTAGCGCACCTCGACCCGCGGTTCGGCCGCCGCGACCCGGCCCAGCACCCAGTCGACGGTGGCGCGCCTGGTCATGACGGGCATGAGCCGCTCGTCCCCGGGCCGGGGCGCGGTGTCGGTCAGGGTGTCCGGCATCTGGGTCCGCAGCGGGGCCTCAGCCACCCCGGCGGCTAGCAGGCCGGCGTACACGTCGGGCAGCCGTGCGGGATCCAGCCGGTCCCGCTCGATCACCACTACGTCGTGCCCGGTCCGGGCCAGCAGCAGCGCCGCGAACAGGCCCGCGGCGCTGCCTCCGGCGATAACTATCGTCACCGCGCGCCCACCCCCTCTGTTCTGCCCTCCCTAGCGTAGGCCCGCTGGCCGGGAGACGCCCGCGGTCCGCCACCGCGGCGATCGCGGCGACCACCGCGGCGGCCAGCAGGGCCGGCCAGCCGCTGAAGGCCAGGACGGCGAGCACGGCCAGCGTCCCGGCGGCGGCCACCGCCCGGATCTTCCCGGGCAGGATGCGCGCAGCCGACCCCAGGCAGCTCAGGTACACGCACAGGAACATCGCCGTCGGCACGCTGACCAGGGCGACGATGTCCGCCAGCCGCAGCGCGGACAGCCCGAGCAGGATCAGGCCGGTCACGGCCACGACACCGAGGAAGACGCGAGGGCTGAACCGGGGCGGGTGGCGCAGCTCGTTCGGTCCCCTCCGACTGGGCACGGCGGTCAGCTCGCGCACCATCTCGGCCGCCCCGGAGAGGTAGGCGTTGGCCGCGCCGGCGGTGAGAACCAGCGCCGCTACGGCGGCCACCACCCGGCCGGCCGGGCCGACAGCCAGCTGGAGCAGGTCGGCGAGCGGCACGCTCAGGTCCGAGCCGCGGCCCAGGCAGCTGACCGTGGCGACGGCCAGGGCCAGGTAGAGCAGCGTGGTCACGCCGAACGCGATGCCGATGACCCGGGACAGCTGGCCGGGCCGCAGCCGCGCGGTCAGCGGGGCCACCGCCTCCCAGCCCACGAAGGACAGCATCAAGGTGGCGGCGGCCCGGCCGATGGAGAGCCAGCCGTGCGGGGCAAACGGGGTCCAGCTGGCCGCGCGGGCCGCGGGCGCCGAGCCGGCCACCGCGGTCACCACCACGGCGATCAGCAGCGCGACGAGCAGCAGCTGGGCCAGCGCGCTGGCGCGGACCCCGCCAAGGGCCAGGCCAAGCACCACGAGCAGCAGCCCGGCCGCCACGGCGGCGCGCAGCAGCGGGCCGCCGCCGGTCACCGCGGTCACGTAGCTGGCGCCGATCAGGCAGACGATCGGCGCGCCGACGACGACGCCGGCCAGGAACCACCAGCGGGTCACCGCGGCGGCCCGGCGACCCAGGCCGGCCGCGGTGTAGCCGGCCGCGCCGGCCGCGTTCGGCAGGGCCCGGCCGAGGGCGGCGAACACCGCGGCGAAGGCGGCGGACAGGCCGAGCAGGGCCACCCAGGCGATGATCGAGGCCGGCCCCGCCTGCTGGGCGGCCAGGCCGGGCAGGAGCAGGAGTCCCGGGCCGAACAGGGCGCCGACGTACAGCGCGGTGGCCCGCGGTACCGACAGGGTTCGTGCGGCGGAGGTACTCATACGTCAAGGATCGTCGAAAGCATCGCGCATACGATGGCAAATATTGCGCACCTAGCGGCTCAGTGCGCAACACTATGCGGCCAAATCGGCATTACGATGATTTTTATGCCACCGCCAGGAGACCGCACCGACCGCGCCATCGTGACCAGGCTGCAGCATGACGGCCGCATGGCCAACATCGACCTGGCCGAGGCGGTATCGCTGTCCCCCTCGGCCTGCCTGCGCCGGGTCAAGGCCCTGGAGGCCAGCGGCATCATCGAGGGTTACCGCGCCGAGGTCAGCCGGACTCGGGCCGGCCTGGGCCTGACGGCGTTCATCGGGGTCCGGGTGGAAAGCCACTCCCGGGCGACAGCGGACGAGATCGAGCGCGGCCTGACCGCCATCCCGGCCGTGGTGGCCTGCTACCTGGTCACGGGGTCCGACGACTACATGGTCGAGATCGCGGCGCGGGACATGGCCGATTACGAGGACCTGCTGCTCGACCAGATCCTGGCCATTCCGGCCGTCATCGCGGCGCACAGCACGTTCGCCATCCGGACCGTGCTGAGCCGCGGCCCGCTGCCGCTGACCCACTGGCGCTGACCCGCCGATGCTAATACCGCTAATGTCCCGCACGCTGGTTTCGGAGGATTCGCGCCGGGCAGCCGACTTTACGTACGCCCCCAGGGCGACGTAGCGTCGGAAAAGGTTCCCTGCGCGGGACGGCACCGGGAGGATGTGGACATGACGGACCAGGAATCGGCGTGGCAGGCCGCGGAGTCGGCGGCCGGGGCGGTGGCCCCGGATGCCGACGTGTTCGGCTCGGTCGACGCGGCGGGCCTGGGCTCCTCCACGTTCTCGGTGCTGCGGCGCGCCGCCGCCAATCCGGCCGCCACGGCGACCGCGGCGATGCGCTTCTGGACGTCCGTGGCGATGGCCGGCCCGGTGGCCGCGGCCCGCTGGATGGGGATGGACGCGCCGCCGCCGGTACCGGTCCCGGACCGGGACAAGCGCTTCGCGGACCCGGCGTGGACGGACAACCCGGCCTTCTTCGCCCTCCGGCAGGCCCACCTGGCTACGTCCCGGCTGGTCAATGACCTGCTCGAGGCAGGTTCGGGTGAAGCCGTGGACGACGCCAAGGCCGCGCTCGCGACCGGCTTCCTGCTGGACGCGCTGGCGCCGACGAACTTCCTGATGACCAACCCGGCCGCGCTGAAGCGGATGTTCGAGACCGGCGGGGCCAGCCTGGTCGCCGGAGCCAGCCACCTCGTCGATGACGTACTGAACAACAACGGCCGCCCGCGCCAGGTCGACACCCGGCCGTTCCAGGTCGGCAAGAACCTCGCCGCCACACCCGGCAAGGTCGTATTCCAGAACGACCTGATGGAGCTCATCCAGTACGCGCCGCAGACGCCGAAGGTCCACTCGGTGCCGGTGCTGGCCAGCCCGCCCTGGATCAACAAGTACTACGTCATGGACCTGGCGCCGAACCGCAGCTTCCTGGAGTGGGCGGTCAAGCACGAGCGCACCGTGTTCGCGATCTCCTACCGGAACCCGGACGCCTCGATGGGCGGCACCACCCTGGACGACTACCTCATCCACGGGCCGCGGGAGGCGCTCGACGTCATCTCCGAGATCACCGGTTCGCCCAAGATCGACATCATCGGCCTGTGCCTGGGCGGCGCGCTGACCGCCATGCTCGCGGCCTACCTGGCCGAGAAGGGCGACGACCGGATCGGCTCGATCACGCTCCTCAACACGCTGCTCGACTACAGCGAGCCCGGCATCCTCGGCGCCTTCACCGACGAGAAGACGGTACGGCGGCTGGAGAAGCAGATGGCGGAGAAGGGCGTGCTGGAGGCGAGCCAGATGGCGGGCACCTTCGACATGCTGCGCGCCAACGACCTGATCTTCAGCTACGTGGTCTCGAACTGGCTGATGGGGCAGGAGCCGCCCGCGTTCGACATCCTGGCCTGGAACGGCGACAGTACCCGGATGCCGTCCGCCATGCACTCGTTCTACCTGCGCTCGCTGTACATGCGCAACGAACTGGCCCGCGGCGAGCTCGAGCTGCTCGGCCAGCAGCTGTCGCTGTCCCGGGTGAAGAACGACACCTACGTGGTCGGCGCGATCAACGACCACATCGTGCCCTGGCACGGGTCCTACAAGACCGTCGGGCTGATGGGCGGCCAGGTCAGGTACGTGCTGTCCAGCGGCGGCCACATCGCCGGCATCGTCAACCCGCCCGGCCCCAAGGCCTGGCACGAGGCGACCGGTGACGACACGGCCGCCCTGCCCGACCCGGAAGCCTGGCGCCGCCGTGGCGCCAAGCACAACGGCTCGTGGTGGGAGGACTGGACCGAGTGGTCCAGCGCCCGCGCGGGCGAGCTCATCAAGCCGCCGCACCTGGGAAGCAGGAAGCACCCGGCCCTCGCGGACGCCCCCGGGGAGTACGTGTTCGGCTGAGGCGCTCACCTGCGCACGACAACCGAACGGAGGTAACACCATGGCAGAAATGAACGGCCAGGTCGCGCTGGTAACCGGAGGTATCCGCGGGATCGGGCTGGCCATCTGCGAACGGCTGATGAACCGCGGCGTGCACGTCGCGGCCGGGTACTCGTCCAACCGGGACGCGGCCCAGCAGTTCGCCGACAAGTACGCCGACCACGGCGTGACCGTCCACCAGGGCAACATCGGCTCCAACGAGGACTGCGAGCGGGTGATCGCCGAGGTGCTCGAGCAGCACGGGCAGCTGGACGTCCTGGTCAACAACGCCGGCGTGACGGTCGACAAGACGATGCGCAAGATGACCCCCGAGGAATGGGACAAGGTCATCCACATCAACCTGTCCGGGGCGTTCTACCTGTCCCGGGCCATCCTGCAGCACATGCTGGACCGCAACTACGGCCGGATCGTCAACATCTCCTCGGTCATCGGCTCGTCGGGCGCCTTCGGCCAGGCCAACTACGCGTCGGCCAAGTCCGGCCTGTTCGGGCTGACCATGAGCATGGCCCTGGAGACGGCGTCGAAGGGCATCACGGTGAACTCGGTCACCCCCGGCTACATCTCCACCGACATGACCGCGGGGGTGCCCGGCAACGTGATGGACAAGCTCATCGCCCGGATCCCGGTGGGGCGGCTCGGCGAGCCCAACGAGGTCGCCCGGGTGGTGGAGTTCCTGGCCGACCCCGAGTCCGGCTACATCACCGGGCAGGTCTACCCGGTCAACGGCGGCCTCTATATGTAGCCTGCCGGGTCACCGGTAGCCTGCCGGGATGGAACAGTTCGCGGCGCGGATGCTCGGCATGATGAACGAGGCCTCGCTGGCCCTCATGGTGAGCGTGGGGCACCGCACCGGCTTGTTCGACGTCATGGCGGGGGAACCAGCCGCGACCAGCGCGGAGATCGCGTCGGCGGCGGGCCTGGACGAACGGTACGTGCGGGAGTGGCTGGCGGCGATGACCACCGGCCGGATCACCGAGCATGACGGCGCGACCGGGACCTACTCGCTGCCGGCCGATCACGCCGCCTGGCTGACCCGGGCGGCCGGCATGGACAACATGGCCACCGGGATGCAGTACATCGGGCTGATGGCGCTGGTCGAGGACCAGATCGTGGACTGCTTCCGCAACGGCGGCGGGGTGCCCTACTCGGCGTTTCCGAAGTTCCAGGCGATCAGGGGCGAGGAGAGCCGCGCCGAGCAGGACGCCAGCCTGATCGGCAAGACGCTGCCGCTCGTCCCCGGCCTCACCGGCCGGCTCGAGGACGGGATCGAGGTCGCCGACGTCGGGTGCGGCTCCGGGTACGCCGTCAACCTGATGGCGGCGACGTTTCCCCGCTCGCGGTTCACCGGATTCGACTTCTCCGGCCCGGGGATCGCCTCGGCCCGGGCCGAGGCCGCGCGCGACGGCCTGGGGAACGCGCGCTTCGAGGAGCGGGACGCCGCCCGGCTAGGCGAGACCGCCCGGTTCGACCTCATCACCACCTTCGACGCGATCCACGACCAGGCCCGGCCCGACCTGGTGCTGGCCAGCATCGCGGCGGCGCTGCGGCCCGGCGGCGTCTATCTGTGCGTGGACACCTCCTCCTCGAGCCTGCTCACGGAGAACCTGGACCATCCGCTGGGGCCGTTCATGTACACGATGTCCACCATGCACTGCATGACCGTGTCCCTGGCCGACGGCGGCATGGGCCTGGGCACCATGTGGGGCGAGCAGACGGCCCGGCGGATGCTGGCTGAGGCCGGTTTCACCTCGGTCGAGGTTCATCGCGACGACGGCGACCTCGGCAGCGCCTACTTCGTCGCCACCAAGCACTAACCCTGGCCGCGGAGCCCCACCCAACGGAGTCGGTGGCACTCCGGGTACCGAAGAACGTACCCGGTGGCACACCGACTCTGGTACCCCGTTGGCGGGCGGGCCCGGGGGTTGCAGGCGTGGGCGACCGTGGCGCTGCCGCCGGGGGCCGACCGCCGCTGCCCTACCGCCGCGGGCCCGCGACCACCTTGCACCCGCCCTTCCTGTGGCCCGGCACGAGCTGAGCCGGTACTAGCCGAGCCGGCGCTAGCTGGCGGGCTGGAGGCGGCGCAGGATCGCGGGGTCGCCAGTGACGGACAGGCCCAGGGCTTCGGCGTCGGCCGGGGTGAGATAGGCCCCGAGCAGGCCGAGGATGAGCCGCGGGGAGCCGTCCAGGATCAGGTCCGGGGACGCGGCCGAGCCGAGCCGGGTACGGACCTCGCCGCCGGAGACTTCGACGACCGCCGGCCGGCTAGAGGCCCGGCTCGCGGCCGGGCTGGCGGGGCGGAGCTCGATCGCCAGCGGGGGGCCGTCCGGGGCACTGTCGTGCAGGAAGAGCTCGACCGGGAAGGTGAACCAGTGGCTGCGGAACTCGTCGTCATCGGCGGGCTCGGCCATGTACCTGATCCCCCACGCGCCGAGGGCCTCGAGGGACGGCTCTAGGGCCGCGCCGGCCTCGGTCAGGCTGAACAGGGTCGTGGCGACCGGGGGCGCGGCTTCCTCGCGCCGGACCAGGCCCGCGGCTTCCAGTTCGTGCAGGCGGTCCGCAAGCAGGTTGGTGGCGATGCCCGGCAGCCCGTTTCTGAGGTCGGTGTACCGGCACGGGCCCTGCAGGAGGAGCTCCCTGACGATCAGCAGGGTCCACCGGTCGCCGACCGCGTCCAGTGCCTTGGCGACCGAGCAGTACTGGCCATAGCTGCGCATGACCCTAGGTTAGCTCAGGCCCGCTTGACTTCCAAGTCTATTGACTTGACTTTCTCAAGTTATCCGTTAACTATCTCAAGCATGAGATCCAAACCAATGATCCTGGTCGCTCTGCTGCTCGCCGCCTTCGTGATCAACCTCGACACAACGATCGTGAACGTGGCGCTCCCGGCGCTGGTGCGCGAACTGCACGCCACCACCACTCAGCTGCAATGGGTGGTCGACGCCTACAACCTCGTGTTCGCCGCGCTGCTGCTGACCTTCGGCAGCCTGTCGGACCGGTTCGGCCGCAAGGGGATGCTGCTGGCCGGGCTCACCGTGTTCGGGGCCGCCAGCCTGGCCGGGGCCTTCACCACCAGCCCGGCCCAGCTGATCGCGGCCCGGGCCGTGATGGGGCTCGGCGCCGCCATGACGTTCCCGGCCACGCTCTCCCTCATCTCGAACGTCTTCACCGAACGCCGGGAACGGGCCCGGGCCATCGGCCTGTGGGGCGCCGTCGGCGGGGTGGCAATCGCGCTCGGGCCTATCGTCGGCGGCTGGCTGCTCGAGCATTTCAGCTGGTCCAGCATCTTCGTGGCCATGGCACCGGTAGCGGCGTTCGCCATCGCCCTGGTGGCCGTCAGCGCCCCCCGGTCCAGGAACCGGGAGGCCGCGCCGCCGGATGTCCCCGGCCTGGTGCTCTCGGCCGCGGCCATGGCACTGCTGGTGTTCACCGTCATCGAGGCGCCGGACTACGGCTGGGGTAGCGCGCGCAGTATCGCCGGGTTCGCGGGCGGTGCGGTGCTGCTGGCGGCGTTCATCGGCTGGGAACGGCGGACGGCCCACCCGATGCTCGACGTACGGCTGTTCCGCAACATGCGGTTCAGCGCGGCCAGCGGTGCGGTGACCGTGGCGTTCTTCACGCTGTTCGGTTTCATTTTCCTGATGACCCAGTACTTCCAGTCCGTCCGGGGCTACGCGCCGCTGTCGACCGGCGTGCGCCTGCTGCCGGTGGCGTTGTCGGTCGGCATCGGCTCGGTGGCCGGGACCCAGCTCGCGGTGCGGTTCGGCACCAAGCTGATCGTCACCCTGGGCCTGGTCGCCATGGCGGGCTTCTACGTCTGGGCCGCCGTGACGGCCAGCGTGACCCTCGGCTACGGCATCATCGCGATCCAGATGGTGCTGTACGGGCTGGGCATGGGGTTGACCTCGGCGCCGGCCACCGAGTCGATCATGGGCGCGGTGTCCCGGCGGCAGGCAGGCGTGGGTTCGGCGGTCAACGACTCGACCCGGCTCCTCGGCGGGACGCTGGGGGTGGCGGTGATCGGCAGCGTGTACGCGTCGCTGTACGGTTCGCGGCTGGCCGCGCGCCTGCCGTCCGGGTTGCCGACGCAGGTCAGGGACATCGCGCACCAGTCGCTGGGGGCCGCGTACGCAGTGTCCGCCCGGGTGCCGGGGGCGGCGGGCCGGGCGGTGCACGACGCCGCGACCAACGCGTTCCTGCACGGACTGTCGATCGGGTGCCTGGTGGCCGGCGGGGTCGCCGGGGCCGGGGCCGTGCTAGCGGTTTTCTTCCTGCCCGCCCACCCGACCCTGCCGGCTCAGCCGCCCCGGCCGGCGGCTCCGGCGGTCCCGCCGGCCCGGCCCTCGGCGGAGCCGGCGGATGGCGAACGGTTGTCTTCCGGGCTCGGCGGGCATTAGCGTCCGATCATCAGATCTAGCTGGCTAGAGGAAGCGGTGCCGTGCCGATGACGAACCACCAAGTGCGACTGGCCGACCGGCCCAACGGGCTGCCCCGGGCCACCGACTGGTCGCTGACGGAGGAGGAGGTGCCGGTCCCCGGGCCGGGCCAGTTCACGGTGGCGGTCTCGCACATCTCGGTCGACCCGGCCATGCGGGGCTGGATGAACGCGGGGGCGTCCTACGTCCCGCCGGTAGAGATCGGCGCGGTCATGCGGGCCGGCGCGGTCGGCTCGGTCACGGCTTCTGAGCACCCGGGCTTCGCGGTGGGCGACGACGTGTACGGGGTGTTCGGGGTGCAGGAGCACGCGGTCTCGGACGGCCAGGGCGTGATCAAGATCGATACCTCACTGGCCGCGCCTTCTGTGTACCTGGGCGCGCTGGGGATGACCGGGCTCACGGCGTACTTCGGCCTGCTCGATACGGGCAAGCTGAAGGCCGGTGACACCGTGGTCGTCTCCGGCGCGGCCGGGGCGGTGGGCAGCATCACCGGGCAGATCGCCAAGCTCAAAGGAGCGGGCAAGGTTATCGGCATCGCCGGCGGGCCGGAGAAGTGCCATGCGCTGACCGAGGAATTCGGCTTCGACGCCGCGATCGACTACCGGGCCGGGAACGTGCGCAAGGCGCTGCGCGAGCATGCGCCGCGCGGCGTCGACGTGTATTTCGACAACGTGGGCGGCGAGATCCTCGACGATGTGCTGACCCGGCTGGCCCGCGGCGCCCGGGTGGTCATCTGCGGCGCGGTCTCGCAGTACAACGAGACCCAGGTGCGCGGCCCGGCGAACTACATGATGCTGCTGGTGGCGCGCGCCTCCATGACCGGCATGCTCGTCTTCGACTACCAGGACCAGTACCCGCAGGCCATGGCCGAGCTGGCCGGCTGGCTGCGGGACGGGAAGCTCGTCTCCCGCGAGCACGTGGTGCACGGGAGCGTGGGCGACTTCCCGCAGACGCTGCTGATGCTGTTCGACGGGGTGAACACCGGCAAGCTGGTGCTGGCCCTGGACGGCGGCGAGTGAGCGGCGGCGCTCAGCGGATCGTGTAGGCCACCAGCTGCTGGGTGCCGCCCCGCCCGACGCCGACATCTTGGGGCAGCCCGCCGGGACCAGCACCGTGCTGCCGAAAACGGCGATGGGAGCGTTGGCCGAGGTGGCCGCGCCGAGCGGCATCGAGGGGAACTTGCTGTCCCACTCGACCTTGCCGGCGGCCAGGCTGAGCGGAGCCGGTGCAGGACCCGCGCCAGAAGCGGATCGATGGAGCATTGAGCCGGCCAGAAGCGGATCGATGGAGCATCGAGCCGGTGCGGGCTGACTCCGGCACGGGGCGATTGGGACGCATGAGAGCTATGGGACCCCAGTGGCAGGTGATCAGACGGGGCGGCGGGGCGGGCTAGACGGGGGCGGAGCGGCGGTCTAGGCCGGTGAGGAGGGCGTGGACCAGGGTGACGGCGCGGTCGATGTCGGGAACGCGGTCCGCGATCGGGTCGGCGTAGAGGAAGCCCTCGCTGAGGCGGACGATCGCGTAGGCCAGCGTCGGGGTGTCCAGGGCGGCTTCGAAGCAGCCGCGGCTGCGCTCGAGGTCGATGAGCTTCTCCAGCGCGGTGGCCATGCCGCGGTGGACGGTGCTGCGGGTGCCGGTGAGCAGGCGCAGCGCGGTCTCCGGGTCGGATTCGAGGAACACCCGCAGCGGGCGGTCGGTGGCAATGGCGCGGACGACCCCGCCGATCACCGCGACCAGGCGCTCGGTGCCCGCTAGCGACCCGCTGGCCTGGATCTGGTCCACGAGCAGCCGGCGGGCGCGCCACCACAGCACCTCGTCGAGCAGGTGCTCGCGGTTGCCGGCCCGCCGGTACAGGGTGGCGCGGGCGACGCCGAGGCGGCCGGCCAGCGACCGCATGTCCAGTCGCTGCCCGGCCGCGAAGGCGTCCACGGCCGCGGTGAAGATCTCGGCCGGGATCGCGGCGGGCGCCGCCGCTCCCCCGGGCACGATCGCCCGGGCGTCACCGGCACCGTCGCCGGCACCGTGGCCGGGACTGCTGTCAGGGCCGCGGTCAGGGCGCGGCATCGGCGATTCGCTCTTTCGCCGCCTGCTCGAGGAGGGCGAGCTCGTCGGTCAGGTAGCCGGCCAGGACGTCGATATCCGGGACGAGCTCACGGCAGCTGATCAGGCCGAAGTGCAGCTGGCCAAGGTAACCGACCAAGGTGATGTTCAGGCCCTGGCCGTCGGTGACGACCGACACCGGGTAGTGCGCCAGGAGCCGGGCCCCGCACAGGTAGACCTGGGTGTTCGGGCCGGGGACGTTCGAGATGGTGATGTTGAACGGCGGCAGCCGGTGCAGGACGCCGGTGGCGAACACCACCCGGGCCGCCCGGGCGGCCAGCGCGGGCACGGCGAAGTCGCTGATCTGGTCGACCAGGCCCTGCGGGATCGCGGCCTGCTGGGCCTTGGCCACCTGGGTGGCGGCGTGCACCACCTGGAGCCGCAGGGCCGGATCGGTGACGCTGGTGGGCAGCGGGGCCAGCATCGCGGACACCCGGTTTCCCAGCGCGCCCTTGCTGGACGGGTCCCGCACGGACACCGGGATCATCGCGATCAGCGGCTGGTCGGGCAGCGCGTCGTGATCGAGGAGCCAGCGCCGCAGCGCCCCGGCGCACATCGCCATCACGACGTCATTGACGGACACGCCGAACGCGTTCTTCACCATCTTGACCGTGGCCAGGTCCACGGTGCGGAACGCGAACCGGCGGTGCGGCGTGATGGACCGGTTGAACGGCGTCGCGGGCGCTCGCCCGGGCCGGGTGGAGATCACCGTCCCGTCCCCGCGGTTCAGCCCGAGCATGTTGCCGACCAGCGCGTTCACCGCCGGGGCGAGGGTGGGGATCACCTTGACCAGTTCGCTGGTGATCCGCGCGGTCTGCACCGGGCGCCAGGCCAGCCGGGCCGCCGCCTTGGCGGCCAGCGCGGGCAGCGGCGGCGCGGCGGCCGCCCGGAACGGCTCGGCCGGGGGCAGGTCGCGGCCGGCCGGGCTGAGGTCGAACAAGACGGTGAGCAGTTCCACGCCGGAGGCGCCGTCGATCGCGGCGTGGTGGATCTTGGTGTAGACGGCGGCGCGCTTCTTGGCCAGCCCGGTGATCAGGTAGAGCTCCCACAGCGGCTTGCTGCGGTCGAGCGGCCGGGCGTGCAGCCGGCTGACCTGCTCGTTCAGCTGCGCGTCGGAGCCCGGACGGGGCAGCGCGATCTCGCGGACGTGATACTCGATGTCGAAGTGCGGGTCGTCGACCCAGTAGGGCTGGTCTAGGCCGAGCGGCACCTCGAGCAGCTTTTGCCGCAGGACCGGCACGAGCGGCAGTCGCTCGGCCATGACCTCGGTGAGCCGGGCCAGGTTCAGCGGCGTCGGCGCGTCGCTGGGGTCGAGTACGCTCAGCCCGCCGACGTGGCCGGTGGTGTTGGCCGTCTCCATGGCCAGGAAGGAGGCGTCAAGGCCGGAGAGCTGCTGCATGTCCCGTTCCTCCTAAGCCTGCGGCCGGGGCAAAGTGCCGGCCCAGCCAGTCCTGGATCGTGCCGGTGACCTTACCGGGCACCTCGAGCTGCGGCGTATGCCCGACTCCGGGCAGGATAACGCTTTCCCAGCGAGGGTTGCGGGCCGCCGCCTGCCGGGTGCTCGCGACCGGCACCAGCCGGTCGGCCTCACCGCCGACGAGCAGGACCGGGACCCGTACCGAGGCCATCATCCCCAAGTAACGCCACCGCGGGCCGACCACCCGCATCAGCGAGCGAGACGCGGCCAGGAAGGCCTCGGCTCCGGCCCCCGCGGCGCCCTGGCGCTCGGCGGCCAGCGCTATCGACGCGGTCACCATGGCCGGGTCGGCCCGGGACGGGTCGGCGAAGCAGAGCTCGATGACCTGCTGGACCGCGACCTGCGGTGCGCGGCGCGACTGCACGGACCGCAGGTACAGCTCGCCGATGCCGGGCAGTGCGTACATCAGGAACTGGCTGGCCACCTGCCGGTCGGGCCTGCGCGCCGGCAGCGGCAGGGCCGGGTCGAGCAGCACCAGCCCGCGGACCATCTCCGGCGCGGCGGAGGCCTGCAGGATCGAGATCAGGCCGCCCATGGAGTTCCCGGCCAGGATCACCGGCCGGCCGACCACCTCCCGCACGAACCGGTCGAGCAGCCTGGTGTTGCGCTGGACGGTGGAGTTCGTGCGGGTGCCCGGGGTCAGGCCGAACCCGTGCAGGTCCAGCGCGACCGCGCGGCGGCCCGCCGCCAGCTGGGGGCCGATCAGGCACCAGTTCAGGTGCGAGCCGCCCAGGCCGTGCACGAACACGATCGGCGTCGTGTCGCCGGCGGGTTCCCCGCTGCCCTCGAATTCGATCCAGTGCACCGGCCCATCGTGATCAGGCCCGTCGAGGTCGGTGACGAAGCCGCGCGCTCCCCACGGGGCCGCGAACGACCACGGTGCCGTCCTGGTGGCCGGCACAGTGCTGGTCATCGCGCACTCACCGCCGGGTAGAGGGGACGGAGGGCGAACGGCGGGCGGAACGGGATCCGCTGGCCCGCCGGGACGGCGAGCCGGTCGGCGATCAGCCAGAGCGTCGCCGGGTCCACGCCGAAGCCGAGGTGGCTGCACCGGACTTCGACGTTCTGGTGCAGCGGGGTCGGCGGCTCGACGCACGCCTGCCAGGCCACGACGCCGTCCCAGCGGGAGTAGACCGACGTGGACGGCACGCCGATGGGCCGGGCCCGCACCTCCGGACGGGGCAGCCTGGCCCCGGGAGCGTGCAGCGACCGCAGCCGCCGGTAAGGACCCTCGGCGTGAGACTGCCTCGGGTCGCGCATGGCGTAGGGACTGCCCAGCGTGATGACCTGGCGAACCTGCCGGGGATGACGGCGTGCCATCTCCCGGGCGTAGATGCCGCCGAGGCTCCAGCCGATCAGCGATACGGGACGGCCAGTTCGTTCGGCATGATCGAGGACGGCCTGGGGCAGGCCGGCCAGTATCGCCTCGGTCGGTCCGTGGTTACGGCCGAGGTCCCATCCCCGGACGTCGTAGCCGAGCCAGCGCAGGAACGCGCGCAGCGGCACCGTGCTCGCGTCGCCGGCCAGCAGGCCGGGGAAGACCAGCACCCCGTGGCCGTCGCCGCGCGGGGCGGCCAGCAGGCCGGGTGTCGCCAGCAGCAGCGCGCCCAGGTCGGCCAGGCCGCGCAGCGGCTCGGTCAGCAGCAGCCCGGTGGCCGGCTTGCCCGCTGACCTGCTCCGGGCTGGCCGGTTCTGGGCGGGCCGGGCGGGGCCGTCCGCGCCGCCGGTTTCCCGGGAAGTTCCCCGAACGAGGTACATCATGCTGGTCCCTTCGCTCGCGTCGCCTGCGGCAACGGCCTAGGCAACGTGGGTGAAACATACTTAATATATGTCTCACAGGCCGGTATGGCACGGGTCAGTCTGCTAAGGCCCGGTGCCTGAGAGGGGCGAGGATGAGCTTCAACCTGGCGGCGATCCTGACCGAGACGGCGCTGGCCACACCCGACGCCCCGGCCTGCCGGATCAGCGGGAACACGACCAGCTACCGCGAGCTCGACGAGCTGTCCGGCCGGGTCGCGGCCGGGCTGCGGTCGGCCGGGCTGAGCCCCGGCCAGGTGGTGGCGCTGCAGCTGCCGAACATCCCGCACTTCCTGATCGCCTACTTCGGCGCGCTCAAGGCCGGGCTGGTGGTGCTGCCGCTGAACCCGCTGCTGATGGCGCCCGAGATCGAATACCACCTCACCGACTCCTCGGCGGCTCTGCTGGTGGGCTTTGCCAGCATGCACGCCGAGGCGGCCAAGGCCTGCGAGACCACCGAGACCCCGCTCTACCTGGTCAGCATGACCGACGACCCCCTGCCCGAGGGGGCCCGCTCGGTCCTCGAGCTGATCAGCATGGAACCGCTGGAAGAGCCGGGCGGGGACGTGACGGCGCGGGATGCGGACGACACCGCCGTGCTCGTCTACACCAGCGGCACCACGGGCAAGCCCAAGGGGGCCGAGCTCACCCACTTCCAGCTGTACATGAACTGCACAGTGGCGGGCGAGCTGTTCGGCGTGAAGAGCGACGATGTGGTGCTGGCGGTGCTGCCGTTCTTCCACGTGTTCGGGCTGTCGTCGGTGGTCAACGTGTTCGTCCGGCGCGGCGGCTGCATGTCCATCCTGCCGCGCTTCCTGCCCGGCGCGGTGCTGGACGCCATGGAGGCCGACCGGGTCACGGTGATCGGCGGCGTGCCGACCATGCTGCACGCGCTGGCGCGGGAGGACATCGGCGGCCGCGACCTGTCGGCGCTGCGCGTCGCGGTGTCCGGCGGCGCGTCGCTGCCTGCGGACGTGATGCGCACCTTCGAGGACAAGTACGGCATCGAGGTGCTCGAGGGCTACGGGATGACCGAGACGGCGGCCTCGTGCTCGTTCAACCGGCCGGGCGACAAGAAGGTGCTGTCCATCGGCAAGCCGATGTGGGGCGTGAAGATGCGGGTCTGCGACCCGGTCGGCCAGCTGCTGCCGGCCGGCCGCGAGCACGTGGGCGAGATCCACATCAAGGGCCACAACGTGATGAAGGGCTACCGGGGGCGGCCCGAGGCCACCGCGGAAACGCTGCGCGACGGCTGGCTGCACACCGGTGACCTGGGCTACATGGACGAGGACGGCTTCTACTTCATCGTCGACCGGGCCAAGGACCTGGTGATCAGGGGCGGCTTCAACGTCTACCCGCGGGAGATCGAGGAGGTCCTGTACGCCCACCCCGCGGTGCTCGAGGCGGCCGTGATCGGCAAGCCGGACGAGCGGCTCGGCGAGGAGGTCGTGGCCGTGGTGGCGCTGCGCCCAGGCGCCTCGGCGACCGCCGGGGAGATCATCGGCTACACCAAGGAGCGGCTGGCCGCGTACAAGTACCCGCGGGAGATCCGGTTCATGGACGAGCTGCCCAAGGGGCCGTCCGGCAAGATCCTCAAGGCTGTCCTCCGGGAGGGCTAAGTCACCGGTTGCGCCACTGGGGCTTGCGTTTGGCGGCGAAGGCGGTGACGCCTTCGAGGGCGTCCTCGCTGGCCATCAGGTCGTCGAGGGCGGGGCTCGGGTAGCTGACGGCCTCGGCCACGTCGGCGATGCCGCGGGTCTCCTCCATGATCCGCAGCGAGACGCGGACCGAGGTGGGCGAGCCCTCGAGGATCTCCGCGGCCAGGGCGCGGGCGCCGTCCAGCGCGGTCCCGGCCGGGACGACCCGGTTGACCAGGCCGTAGGACAGCGCCTCATCGGCGCTGAGGCGGCGGCCGGTGAGGATCATCTCGGTGGCGAGTTTCGGCGGCACGGTGCGCGGCAGCCGGACCAGGCCGCCGGCGCCCGCGACCAGCCCGACCCGGACCTCGCTGAGCGCGAACCGGGCGGTCTCGTCGGCCACGACCAGGTGGCAGGCCAGCGCGATCTCGCAGCCGCCGCCCATGGCGAAGCCGTTGACGGCGGCGATGACGGGCTTGGGCATCGACGGGCGCCCGGTCAGGCCGGCGAACCCGTTCTTCGGCACCCACATGGGCTGGCCCGACGCCGAGTAGACCAGGTCGTTGCCGGCCGAGAAGGCCTTGTCCCCCGCCCCGGTCAAGATCGCGACCCACAGCTCGTCGTCGGCGAAGTAGGCGTCGAAGACGTGATCGAGCTCGTCGTTCGCCATCGGGTGCAGGCTGTTCCTGGACTCCGGGCGGTTGATGGTGACCTCGAGCAGGTGGCCGTCGCGGCGGACCAGGACGTGCTCGTACCGCTCCCGCAGGACCGCGGGCTCAGGCGGGAACAGCTCGTTCATCCGCGCCCGGGTGGTGGTGACCCGGTTCCCGGTGCCGGACGACCGGACGTACACCGGCTGGCCGATCGGCTCCTTGGCCGTCGTCAGCAGGTCGAGCAGGTCCGGGTCGTCGCCCCGGGCGATGAAGCGGCGGCCGTCGCGGCGCAGGCGGCCGATCACGATGCCGGTCCGGCCGCCGTCGCGGGCGTGCTTGACGGTGTAGGTCTCGATGACCGCCGGGCCGTCGGCGACGTGCGCCTGCTCCGGCGCCGCCCAGCCGTCGACCTCCGCCTGCAGGCCGGCGCTGTCGTCGGGCACCCAGGCGGCCGGGCGGGTGGAGTAGATCCCGGCCGAGTACTTGGTCATGATGCCGCCGTTGGCGCCGACCAGGGCGTAGCTGCCGGGCGCGCTCCGGGCCCGCTGGACGGCCTCGGCGATGGCGTGCATCGAGTAGTTGTTGCCGGCGCCGCCGAAGAACGGCAGGCCGCCGGTGAGCGTCAGCCCGCGCGGGTCGTCGGCGGCCAGGCCGAAGCCGTCGCAGATGTTGAACACCGGCGCGGGAAAGCAGCTATACAGGTCGATCGCGGACACCTCGTCCAGCCCGATGCCGGCCACGTCGAGCGCGTGCCGGACGGCCAGCACCGAGGCCGGGCCCGCGGACATGTCGGCCCGGTCGAGCAGGTCCCGGTCACGCACGTCGGCGTGGCCAGGCAGGAACACCCACCGGTCTTCCGTAACGCCGAGCCGCCGGGCGGCCGCCACCGACATGAGCAGCACGGCGGCGCCCTGGTTGACCTTCTCCCGGGCCACGATGTAGCGGGTATACGGGTCGGCGATGGGCCGGTTCGCCTCGGTCGGCGTGACCAGCTCGGCCGCGTCGCGCTCGACCGGCGCGGAGGCGTGCGGGTTCGCCGCCGCCACCGCGGTGAACGGCGCGAACAGCGCCCCCATGGCGGCCGCGTACTCCTCGCGGGTCTGGCCGAGGCGGGCCCGGCCTCGGTGCTGGCCGTCCGGCACGCGCTCGACGTGGCCGGCATCGGGCT
>JAJKHX010000569.1 GCA_021154785.1 Nocardiopsis sp. | reverse complement strand
CCCTGCTGCTGACCGCCAAAGCCGGAATCGCCACCGCCCCGCTGATCATCGTCGCCGTCGTAGTCGCCTACCTCACCACCCAGGCCCTGTCCCCAGCCCGCAGCCCCGCCACACCCACCCCGCCAACCGCAGAGCCCCAGCCCACCGCAGCCTCGCAGGCCACCGCAGCGGCAAACCCAGGCGACGATCAGCTATGACCACCGAGTACTACCCCCTGCTGACACCGCCCGCGGCCCCCGCGCCAGGCCGCGCGGGCGCGGGACCATCTGGCGCGATCCGAGGATTTCGCCGGGGGACCAGTTGATTCATGCGCTTTAGTGCGGGACAGGCGCGATGATTCCTTCCATGGCCAGGCCGTCGAGGACCAGTTGCACGGCGATCGCGGCGATCAGGAATCCGAAGACCTTCTCGGTGACCAGCATGCGGCCTTCATCGAGCTTCTCGCTGACCCGGTTCGCCCAGCGGAACACCACCACGTCCAGGAGCAGGACGAACACCAAGATGCCGAACTCCACGGCGAAGACGCTGAGCGACTTAGCCTCGGCCGAGATCGTCATCAAGCCGACGATGCCCACCGGGTTGAGCAGGTACGGTACGGCCAGCGGGAACTGCGCCAGCTGCATCGGGTCTTTGCCCTCGGTGCGGTGGCTGCTAGCGGCTGGCCCGAGCACCATCCACACCGCCACCACCAGCAAGATCACGCCACCGGCGATCGACAGTGATCCGATCGTGAAGTGCAGCAGTACGCGCAACAGCTCGCCCAGCACCATCAGCAGCACGGCCACGGTGGCTGCCGTGGTCAGCATCTTGCGCAGTACCTGCCGCTTGGCGGCCGAGTCCAGGGAAGCCGTCATTTCCAGGAACGGGACCAGCGCGATCTTCGGCCCGATACCGATCAGCAGCACCAGGAACGTGTCAATCGCACCGGCAGCGCTGATCGACGTCTTGTCCATCCCCCGAGTGTGGCAGAGACCGGGTTCGGCGCCAATCTAAAGCAGGTGGCGTCCCTTCGCGCAGGTAGGCGGTTACCAGCAGGGCCTGCCGACCGGGGTTGAGCTTGCGCCAGCATGAACCCATCTACCGGCGATGCCGCCGGATGATCCCGGCGGCGTAATCAAGGGCCTGGCGGGACAACGGCAGCGCGGCAGGGCAGAAAAGCATCTGGAGCCTCTCGGCAACGGGGCTTCGCTACGCACTAAGGCGGCACGCCGTACCTGATCAGGACATACACGCCGAGGTTCCGCAGATCAGGATGAAACGCTCAGTCTCATCTGGGTCAGCGGAACGCCAGCCTTGCGGCGGCGATTTTGCTAGGGCTCCTGTGTCGTGGCGGCCGTGTGGGCTTACTCGAGAGCCTCGTCGGAGACCGCGTGGGTCTCTGTAGTCCCGCCCAGAGTGGCGAGCTTACTGGCCACGATCTTGGCTTCGGAAACAGGAGCCAGCACGCCCGCAGCGGTTTGCTCCCTTCCAGTTCCCGGCCTATGCGGTGGCGATCGGCCTTATCGAGTCCCAGGTTCTTGTGGTGAAAGCGGGTGAGCCCCGTCGCTGCCGCCCGTCTCGCGTGGTCGGCGCGGCGGTCGGACTGGCAGGCGGTGATCGTAGCCTGATGCGGCGTGGCCTGATCCCAGCGGTAGGACCGGCCCGGCGCAGCCCATAACCAGGCATCGGCCTCGCCGCGCCCTTAGGGGTGGGGAGAAGGTCCGCGATTGCGTTCCTGGCGTTAGCAGCTCGCTACTGGCTGGGTCATCCGGTGTCCGTGTCTTGCGGTCGCTGCTGCCGGCTGCGCGTCACCGCTCCGAGGATGACCTTGAGCCCGAGTCCGATGACGAGGAGATCGGCGATCATCTGCGAGGTGACCACGAGCCGCGCCGCATCGGTCTTGGCCGTGATATCGCCGAAGCCGACCGTTGAGAACACGGTGACGGTGAAGTACAAGGCGTCGGTGTGCGTCAGCCGGCCGCCGAAGTTGCTGGCGGAAATCGCCGCCATGACGGCGTAAGCGCTGGCGAACAGCAACAGGAACAGCGGAACGCTGGTGGCAAGAGCTTCGATGGCCCGCAGGCCCGGGAACCGCGAGCGGAGGATGGAGCGGACCTGGAAGGCGACCAGCCCGATGAACAGCACCAGTCCGATCACCAGGATCGTGACGGCGGCTCCGGTCGAGGAGTGGTCCAGTGGCAGCAGGTAGTAGATGGCCACCAGCGCGACGGTCGATCCCGCCGCGCGCAGCAAAGACCGCACGATCCTGCGATAGGGAGGCCTGGCGTCAGGTCCTGAACCCGGGCTAGCAGTCATGAGCAAAGACTAGTGAGAAGGCATGGCCTGGCGCGTAGACCCCTCGTGGGGTCGTCGGTCATCTGCGGCTACCACGTGCCGTACCAGTCATCGCTACAGCCCGGTATTACCGGCCCTACGGTTGTCGCACGCGCCGGTAGTCCGTATCGCGAGGGTCCCGCTGGCGAGACTGCTCATCCGGCACAGGTGATGTGCGTCCGGTCTGGCTGACCGACACTGACCGCAGAATGCCTACCCGCGCAATCATGCGGGCGCTGCGCAAAGGAGGTCTAGGGATGGTGTTCGGAAGAGGCAGGCGGCAGGAGCGCCGCGAGGAACGACGTGAAGAACGGGCGGGCGACCGCGAGGTCACCCGTTACCAGATGCGCCAGCGCATGATCTCCGTCGGTGACGACTACGTGATCGAGAACGATCGCGGCGAGCGGGTGTTCAAGCTGGACGGCAAGGCGCTGCGGGTCCGCAAGACGATCCGGTTCGAGGACATGGACGGCCGCGAGCTGTGCAAGATCCAGGAACGCATGCTGCGGGTCAAGGACAGCATGGAGATCGAGGATCCGGACGGCCACCGGATCGCCCTGGTCCAGAAGGCGATGATCGCGCCGCTGCGGGAGCGGTGGACGGTCAAGCTTGAAGACGGCCCTGACTTGCGGGTCCAGGGCAACATTGTCGACCATGAGTACACCATCGAGCGGGACGGGCAGCGGGTCGCGGAGGCGTCCAAGCGGTGGTTCCGGGTCCGGGACACCTACGGTGTCGAGATCGCGCCGGGTGAGAACGACATCTTGATCCTCGCTACTACCGCTGTGATCGACACGATGGCCCATCCGGATCGATAGCGCTAGGCACCGTGAGCCCGCGTAGCTGTCACCGCCTCGTGCCGTCAGCGGCGATCGAGCTGACGTGATGTCGTGACCATACTGGCCCATCCTGTATGCCGTCCGCAGGGATAAGACGGGAAGAACGGCCGTGCTGCTGCTTGATCTTGTGCTGATCGGACGGGCTAGCCGTCTGCCTGAGTCCATTTGCCTGTATTAGCAGATGAGAAGTCATCACCCTCTGTTCGTCTCACCAGGGTGACGAAATCACCCGCCATGAATGGCGCACACAGCACGGGGAAGCGGGAGCGTTGGAGTCCGGCCATGTGATTCCGACCCCACGGGGGCTGCGGTGCCATCGTCTTACTACGAGATCCGGGTAGCCGGTGTTCTCCCGCCCGAGGCCCTGCTTGACTTTGACTGGCTCACCGCCTCGGTCGAGCCGGTCAAGACCGTTTTGCACGGCTCTCTTCTAGATCAGGCGGCCCTGCGCGGGCTGTTCGCCCGGCTCGAGACGTTCGGCGTCCAGGTCACCGAGGTCCGCCGCATGGACCAGAGGGATCCGTCCGCCGGCGACCAGGACCGACCGTGACTCGATCCGGCCCGCGGCGAGGCGCGGGCCGGATCAGGGCTGGTCTATATTCTGGAATCCGAACGGAACCGGGGGGGTGCCGCCCTCGCGTCGGCTATCGCGAGGGAACCGGTCGCGACCCGTTCTGCCAGGTCTGGGCCCCGGCGGCCACCGCAGTCTTCGCCTGGGCCCACTTCGCCCGAGCTAGCTCGCTTGGCGGCACTTCCATCTCGTTGACCCACTGGCGGGTAACCGACAGCAGGTGCCCGCCACCGACGGCCAGGCCGGCGAGGACGATCACCGTGCCTGCCCCCACCATTGCCGCGCTGGTAATCAGGGGAGCCGTCCTGAACTGCGGCCCGCTCCCGCGGTTCTCGCCATTGCTCATGGGACCATCCTTCTTCTGGGGCTTAACAATCACTGTGGTCACCCAGATAGCGCCCGGGATCATCCGCACAGGGTGACCGGCACGACGACCGTCCGGCTTCGCGGGCGAAGCCGGACGGCCCGGTCACTCTTCGTTGGCAAAGGCCTCGCGAAGCTTCTGCTCCTGCTCGCCAGACAGGTTGGTGCTGATCAGCTCGGCCTCGCTCCCCTGGAACTCGTCCCGGACCGGTCGATCACGGCACCGGAGCTGAGCAGGAACAGCGCCGACGTCCCTGGCGTCACCTTCTGCCGGACGCTGTCGATGAAGTCGTTGTCGATCCCGACGTCGCTCAGCGAGCCGGCCAGGGCCCCGGTGGCCGCGCCGATGGCCAGGCCCAGCATCGGGACGATGAGATAGAGCAGGCGCAAGGACACGAAGGATCATAATGCCGTACGGCCGGGCCCGGGATGTCGGTGCAGCTCACAGGGCATGCACACTTCTGGCACCCTACAGGTCGTCGGCCGGACCCCGCGGGCGGCCAGGACCCAGATGACCGCCCACGCGGCGAGCGCGAGCGGGTACCAGTCGGCGTCGTGAGCCAGCCCCGTGGTGTTCAGGAAGGCCCGCCCGAAGGTGGCGGCCCCCATGATCGACACTGGCGGAAACACCAGGTAGGTAAGCAGCAGCGCCCAGCCGGCCAGGAATCCGGCCCGGGGCCCGAGGGTGTTGCCGACGAAGGCGTAGACCGACCCGGCGTGGCTGAACTCCCCGGCCAGCCGGACGAACCCGTAGGCCACCAGGCCGACGCCCAGGGCCGCGACGGCGAACGCCAGCGGCGCGGCCCGGCCCAGCGTGGCGGCGGCCGCCACCCCCGTGACCGACATGGCGAGAGTGGGGGCCATGACCCCGACCGAGACCGACGCCATCTCGGCGAACCGGAGCTCACGCCGCAACGCCGGCCGGGATCCCGGCCTGGCGGAGTGCGGCTGGGCCATGCTGTCCTGGAAATTCATGCGTCCCCTCCCCGGGCCATCCGCCGCTCCGGAAGCCCTCCCACTGGAAGACCGGGTCGCGGCCTGGACGGCCGTCAGGGACGAGATCCGGGCGGCCATCGTCGAGAACGGCTGGAACGAGAAAGCCGGCGCGTTCACCCAGGCGTTCGGCGGTGAGGATCTCGATGCCTCCAACCTGATGCTGGCGATCACCGGGTTCCTGCCCGGCGACGACCCGCGGATGAAGGCCACCATCGACGCCACCGCCGAACGGCTGACCGACGAGCGCGGCCTGGTGTACCGGTACCTGGCGCAGGACGGGCTGGCCGGTGAGGAAGGCACCTTCCTGCTGTGCACGTTCTGGCTGGCCCATGCGCAGGCGCTGGCCGGGGAGGTGGACGCCGCGGTGGTCACGTTCGAGCGAGCCGTGGCGGCCGTCAACGACGTGGGCCTGCTCGCCGAGGAGATCGACGCGGACGGCGAGATGATCGGCAACTTCCCGCAGGCGTTCAGCCACATCGGGCTGGTCAACGCCGCCTGGGCCATCGCCCAGGCCCAGCAGCGCGGGAACTGACCGTGGCGGCCAGCAGATACCGCATCGTCCTGCGCGGCAGGCTCAGCGAGAATTTCGAGTCCGCCTTCGACGGGATGACCCTGGAACACGGCCCCAACCGGACCGTGCTGACCGGCGACATCCGGGACCAGGCGCAGCTGTACGGACTGCTGGGCCGGCTGCAGGAGTTCGGGATCGAGTTGCTCGCGGTGGGACCGGCCGACGGCCCCGAAGGCGGCCCCGGGCCGGGCGCGGCCTCCGTCGCTTCTGCCTTACGTCCTGTTCACAAACCGAACCGCGCGGCCCGCACGGCGCCGACCTCCGTAGCGGGCCCGCTCACCTCGACGTGGGCCGCGTCCTGACGGCCGAAGAGGTAGAGCAGCAGCTCACCCGGCGGCCCGGCGATGCGGGCGGCGGGTTCCCCGCGCCTGGCCCGGACGGTGCGAGCGGTTCCCGCCCACTGGAGCTCGAGGCCGGTGCCGCGCAGCCGCCGCGCGAGGTACCAGGGCGCGCGGCTGACGTTGCGCCACAGGGCCTCGTCCATGGCAGGCTCGTTCGTCCGGGGACCCAGGCCGTTGGCCCGGCGCACGTCCTCGTGGTGGACGAAGAACTCGTTCAGGCTCGGCAGCCGGCGCACCCAGCCGACGCGGAAGAAGCCGGGCGGCGGTCCCGACCGGAACGTCCCGACGAGCCAGCTGAAGTCACGCGCCGCCAGCGCAGCCTGCCGCCGTCCGGCCAGGCGGCTCCACGCCCCGGGCAGGACCAGCCCGGGGCCGGCCAGATGATCGCGCTCACGCAGCACCAGGTGCGCGGCGATATCGCGAGTCGTCCACGGGGCGAGGAGCGTCGGCGCCGCGGGGCCGAGCTCGTCGAGCAGGTCACTGAGCCGGACTCGCTCGGCGGTATCGAAAAAGGGACCGGACATACCGCCGGAGTGTAACCAGGTGGCGGTCGGCGAGAGCAGGGTCGGCCTGTCAGCGGTCTGTTCTGGCGTGAGGGTCTGGCCAGGGAGCGCTACGCCTGCTCGGGCTGGCCCGGGATGCTGGAGCTGGTAGGGCTGCTGGCAAGTGCAGGTGCCGGACTGTCCGGCCAGTCGGTCAGTGCCGCGGCGAGCGCCTGTGCCGCACCGGTCTGGAATGCGGTGCGACGGTGGATCAGCGCCACGGGGATCGTAGTGGTCAGGGCGGGCATGTCGATCGCGCGCAGGGTTCCGGTGCGGAGTTCCTCCTCCAGGCTGCTCTCGGGCAGGATCGCCAGGCCGAAACCTGCTTCGGTCATGCGCTTCTGCGCGGTCAGGCTGTCGACGGGCAGGATCTCGGCGGCTCCGAGTCCGTGGGCGGCGAGTAGCTGCTGCAGCGCCAGGGTGTACAGATCGGCGGGCGCACCGGGCGGTGCCGGGAAGGCGAGCCACCGTTGCCCCTCTAGCGCGACGGCGGAGTCCGTCCCGCCGGCCGCCAGGGGATGTTCCGGCGGGCACACCGGGACTAGCCGCTCATGGTCGATGATGACCGACACCAAATTGGGGTCGGGGTCGGTGCCGTACCGCAGTCCCAGGGCCGCGTCGCCGCGCAGTACCAGCGCGCTGACCTCCGCGCTGAGCGCGGTCTGCAGCCGCAGGTCCAGGCCCGGGTGCTCCCGCCGGAGCCGGCTCAGCCGCGCGGGCAGGGTGCCGCTGGCCAAGGTGCCGACCAGCGCGAGGGTGACCGTGCCGTGGCCGGTGCCGCACACGGCGTTGACCGCGTTGATGCCGTCCCGCATGGAGGCCAGCAGCGCCTGCGCGTGCGGCAGGAAGGCTTGGCCGGCCTCGGTGAGGGTCACGCCGCGGCTGAGCCGGTCGAACAGCGGCGCGCCGAGTTCGGTCTCAAGCAGCTTGATACGTCGGCTGGCCGCCGGCTGGGACAGGTGCAAGGCGGCTGATCCCCGGGCGAAGCCGCCGCTGCGGGCAATCGCGAGAAAAGCCTCGACGTGATCGAGCTCCATAACCATTCAGTATCTTGCATCGATGTATTGCAAGCTATGCATTGGACAAATGACCGGCGGCGACCTTAGCGTTCTGGCGAGACGGAGACCGGCCGCGGACCGGTGAACCGGGAAAGGACCCGAGATGCCCGACACGCCTGAAGGCCGGCTGCAGCAGCTTGGAATCATGCTGCCTGAGCAGCTGCCAGTCCTCGCCACGTATCGCCTCGCCAGGCGGCACCGCGACATCGTTTACCTCGCTGGCCACGTCTCGGCGACACTGGATGGCAGCGACCTGATCCGGGGCAAGGCCGGCGCTGGCCTCACCCTCGGGCAGGCCCAGGAGGCAGCCCGGATCTGCGCCCTGCACATGCTCTCCACGCTGCGCGCGGAGATCGGCTCCCTCGATCAGGTGGCGCAGATCCTCAAGGTATTCGGGATGGTCAACGTCGCACCCGGATTTGCGGACGGCGCAGCCGGCGTGCACCTGGCGAGCGTGCTGGACGGCTGCGCGAACCAGCTCACCGAGATCTTCGGCAACGATGCCGGCACCCCCGCGCGCGTCGCCGTGGGCATGGCGGAACTGCCTCTCGGCGCAGCCGTGGAGACGGAGATGACGGTCGCACTGCACGACTGACCCCGCTGGCCGTTCAGTCCTCGGCGCGGGAGACGTCATCCCGGACACGACGCAAGACCAGTCCGCAATTTTCGGCGTTCCCGCAGAAAACCACTAGATAGCAAAACGGCCAGCGGCCGTACGCACAGGATTGCTGAACTGCGCAGGTTAGTAAAGCAAAACAGAGTCAGCTCGAGACCATGATTCTGCCGGGAATCCTGGTATTTGGCTGACTGGAGTGACGCCCGGGGCCAGTCTTGCGGGGACGTGAGTCCGGCGAGATCCCTGAGGAGTCCATGATGTCGATCCGTCCCCGCCCGGGGGCCGGGGTCCCTGAGCTGACCGCGCGGGTGGCGCGGGCCGCCAACCCGGCCGGGACGACGGCGATGCAGTTGCGGGACCGGCTCGACGGGCTGTGGGAGGACGGGGACTTCGCCGGGTGGCGACCTGCGGTATCCAGTCCGTGTCCAGCACATCAGGACTGGTGATGGGGCAGGAGGGCCGCTGCCGCTTGTGGATGACGGCGCCGGGGTCGCCTGGGTAGGTCAGGTCGTTGCGGAGGCCGGCGAGGAGCTTGCCGAGTCCCAGGACGTCGGCGTCGACGTAGAAGCGGACCTGGGCCGCGCGGGGTCATGCCGCGGCGTGCTGCGACAGCTCATAACTCTGTGCCCACCGCACGGCGTCGATGTCCAGGCCGAAGTCGTCGGCGACCTCCTCAAGGGACGCTCCGCCGTCGAGCTCACCCGCGATGGCTTCGGTGGAGATGCCGCCGACCGCGGGCAGCCCGAAACGCACCAGCGGATTGACCCGGATTGGCGAGACCGGGTCCTCGTGGGGACGCCAGCTCGCCGGCTCGTCCCCGGACCAGTCCACCCGCTCGTAGAACTCTTCGCCCGCCGCGGTGAGCACGATTTGCCCGTTCGCGACCGCCACCAGGCAGAACTCAGGGTCGAGCTGGCTGCGGCCCTGCAGGTCGATCAGCAGCCGCCGGCCTGATCCGACGAACGGGCGCCGGTCAGCGAGCGGATACGGCACCCGGTACTCGTCGCGGAGCCGGTCGATGAAGTCCCGCAGTTCCTTGAGCGGCACGTCATGGTCGCGTCGGTAGGACCGCAGCAGGCCGGCTTCGACGAATTCGGCCCACGTGACATTGCGCGACCCAGTGGGCTCGACCCGGATCACGGGCCGGTAGCGGGGCGGCCGTCCTTCGAGCCACCAGTGCAGCGTCGACGGGGCGATCCGCAGCAGGCGCGCGGCGGCTGCCTCGGTGTACATCTCGCGGTCGAGGATGGTGACGCTCACGCCGCTAGTGTGACACGCCGCCGCGCCCCGTACTGCGATCCGCGTCCCGGAGCGCCCGTTTTGCCGTCCGGCCAGCCCGGCAGCGTGGGTCTACTGCAGTCGGCGTTTCCTGTGAGGTGAATGCGGTAGCTGAGGTGCGTGATTACAGCGCCACTTGCATCAGGGCCGCCGGAGATGGCTGAGGTTGCCACGGCACCCGGTCCTGGTGCAGATCCGGTGGTGATGTGCTGATGGCCTGGGCTGAGCAAAGCCGCCGCCAGGCAGCAGAGCCGGACCAGGAAAGGATGCGGTTCGCGTTCCACGGGCGCGTGTCGACGGAGCACTGGCAGGATCCGGTCACATCGCGGGCGCGGCAGCGTGACCAGGTCGCCGCGCTAGTGGCCGGCACGGCGTGATCGTGGCGGAGTTCTTCGATGCCGGCCAGAGCCGGACGCTGCCGTGGGCGCTGGCCCGCAGGTACGGGTGCACCGGCGGCTGGTGCGGGAGGCGCTGACGCATGCTGAGCCAGGCCGCCGTGAGCGTCTTCCCGCATGAGATCTACAAGGCCCCGCGCAGCTGGGCCGAGCGGGCCTACCCCAACCTCGTCTACTTCAACGAGGTTGACTGGGCAATCACTTCGCTGCCTGGCAGGAACCGGCGCTGTTTACCACCGAGGTCCGCGCCGCGTTCCGGTCATTGCGCTAGCGGGGCGCCCCGGTCATTCACGGCACGGTTGACGGCCCGATCTGGTTGCTGCCATTCTCCCCGCATGGGCTTGGGGGAACGCGTTCGCTACCAGACCTCCTTTACGGACTCGGCCCGCTGGGATGGGTTCGTGTTCCGTCCCGGCGACATCGTGATCAGCACCCCGGCGAAGTGCGGCACGACCTGGCTGCAGATGATCTGCGCCCTGGAGATCTTCAAAAGCGCGGCATTCGACCGGCCGCTCGACCAGATCTCGCCGTGGCTGGACGTCCTGCTGCGCCCGCTGACCGGAGTGCTGGCCGACCTCGAGGCACAGGCGCACCGGCGATTCATCAAGACCCATACGCCCCTCGACGGATTGCCCTTCGACGACCGGGTCACCTACCTGTGCGCAAGCCGGGACCCCCGGGATGTGGCCGTGTCCTTGGACAGCCATACCAGCAACACCGACCGGGCCGTGTCCCTCGCATTGCGGGAGGATGCCGTGGGCGCCGTGGTCCTTGACGAGCTGCTGGCCGCCGCTCCGTCCCTGCCGAGCGGGACCGCGCGCGAGCGCTTCTGGTCCTGGGTCAATCCGGCCGCGCCCGGAAAGACCGTGTCCGACCTGGAGATCATGCTTCACCATCTGGACACGTTCTGGCAGGTCCGCGACCAGCCGAATATCGTGCTGCTGCGCTATGAGGACCTCCTTGATGACCTCGAAGGGCAGATGCGCTACATAGCCGCCCGGCTCGGGATCGCTATCACCGTGACAGCCTGGCCGGACCTGGTCCAGGCCGCCACGTTCGCGGTCATGAAGGGCCGGGCCGGCGAGATCGCGCCCGAAGCGAGCCACGACGGCTTCTATCACGACCCCCGCCAGTTCTTCCACAGCGGATCAACAGGCCAGTGGCGGCAGGTCCTCAGCGAGGAGGAGCTTCCCCGGTACGCCGCCCGAGTCGCCGAATGCGCGCCCGCGGACCTTGCCGCCTGGATCCATCGGCCCGCGCTGCCGGCGGCAGGCAACCTCTAAAGGGCGCGGTGCATGAGTGAAGACGCGCCGGAACTGACCGCGGAACTGGTGGTGGACGGCGTCGTGCCGTCGCAGCCGGTGATCTCGCCCGACGGGTGCTGGATTGCCTACGTCGTCGCTCCGGCCCGCTGAGCCGGACACGGCCGGAGGCCACGCCGGCGTCGCTGCGCGGAGTCGACGTGGCCGCCTTCCCGGCGCATCCCGCCCTCGTGCACCCGGATCACCCGGTCCAGGCTGACCCAGGACGGCCGGTGCCCGCCGTCCCACCCGCCCGCGCCGACGGAGATGAAGTCGCCCTCGCCGTCGTGGTCCTT
>JAJKHX010000568.1 GCA_021154785.1 Nocardiopsis sp. | reverse complement strand
CTCGGTGTGGCCCCGGATACCTTCTTACGTACCCTGTGCGCCACCGAGTCCCTCCCGCGCGGATGTTCCGCTCCATGAGACAATCCCTGACGTGCGTCAGCGCATCAGCGGGCACTCCCCGTACGAGCCCGTCTTCGGGTTCTCGCGTGCCGTGGCCGCCGGAGACCGGGTCCTGGTCGCCGGCACCGCCCCGGTGCCGCCCGGCGGCGCCCCGCCCCCGGCCGGCCCCTACGCCCAGGCCCGCCTCTGCCTGGACCTGATCGGCGAGGCACTGGCCAAGGCCGGCGCCTCCTTCGACCATGTCGTCCGCACCCGCATCTACCTCACCGCCGCCGAGCACTGGGAAGAAGTCGCCCGTGCCCACGGCGAGATCTTCGCCGACATCCGCCCCGCCGCCACCGCCGTCATCGTGGCCGGCCTCCTCGACCCCGCCTGGCTCGTAGAAATCGAAGCCGAAGCCCAGCTCTAGCCGCCACCGCGCCGCCGCCGCCGCGCCGTACTGCCTCATGATCGCGAAGAATTTACTATATTTTTCGATAAAACCCTTCGCGATCATGGAAATTCACGTCTGCGTTCGAGTGATTCCGGCCAGGATCACGTCCACCACCCGGGCGATGAACTCGCCGGTCATCGGCAGGTGGCCGAGCAGCAGCCGGTGCTCGGCGGCGCCGAAGAACAGGTCGAGCACCACGTCCCGGTCCACCGAGGCCGGGATCTCACCGCGCGCGATGGCCCGGTCCAGCATGACCCGGTGCTGGGTCCGCAGCGGCTCGAGCACCCGGTCCCGCCACGCCCCGCGCAGTTCCGGGTCGTGCTGCGCCTCGGCGATCAGCCCGGTCAGCATCGGCCCCATCGCCGTCTGGGTGACCGCGCGCACCCACGCGTGCAGGGCCGACAGCAGGTCACCGCGCAGGGTGCCGGTATCTGGCAATGGCTGCTCCTCGCGGAACGAGATGACGAACGCGTCCAGCGCGAGCAGTCCCTTCGACGTCCAGCGCCGGTAGATGGTCGTCTTCCCGACCCCGGCGCGCGCCGCTACCTCCTCGATCGACGTCGCGTCCAGCCCGCGCTCGGCCAGCAACTCCAACGTGGCGGTCAAGATGGCACGGTCGGCCTCTACGCTCCGCGGCCGCCCCCGCGGCGCGCCCGTCCCCGAGCCGGCTCCCGCCGCGCCCCCCGGAATTTCAGCGTTCATCGCCGGGTTCTACCATAGAGAAATCCGAAACGATCCGTAACGTATTTGATTGGTACCATGCCTGCCCTCGGCCGCCCCGTGTCCGCCCCCAACCGCACGCCACCAGCGCCCAGAGCATCCAGAGCATCCACGCCCCCTCCCCGCCGCCAGCCGCTCCAGCTGGCCCTGATCCTCGTCGCCGCGTTCATGGTCGTCCTCGATTTCTCCATCGTGAACGTCGCACTACCCTCGGTCGAGACCGAACTGCGCATGCCCGCCGACGCAGTCCAGTGGGTCGTGACGGGGTACGCCATCTCGTTCGGCGGATTGCTTATTCTCGGCGGCCGGGCGGCTGACCTGTTCGGCCGGCGGCGCATGTTCGTGGCCGGCCTGATCGCGTTCTCGCTCGCCAGCCTGGCCGGCGGACTGGCCACCGATCCCGTCCTGCTGATCGCGGCCCGGGTTGTGCAGGGCGCGGGCGCCGCCATCGTCGCTCCCGCCGCGCTCTCGCTCATCACCACCGGCTTCCCCGAGGGACCCGAGCGTACTCGCGCCATCGGCCTGTACGGCGCGGTTTCCTCGGTCGGCTTCGTGGCCGGCCAGGTCCTCGGCGGGGTGCTGGTGCAGTTCACCAGCTGGCGCGCGGTGTTCCTGGTCAACGTCCCGGTCGGCCTGGCCGCCGCGGCCCTGTCCCCGTCCGTCCTCGGTGCTGCAAAAACACGCGCGGCAAAAACACGCGCGGCCACAACGCGCATCGCCGGGGCCGGAAGCCACCGGCTCGACGTCCGCGGCGCGCTGCTGATCACCGTGGCCGTCACCCTGGTCGTCCTCGCGGTCTCCCAGGGCGTCGTCCTCGGCTGGTCATCACCCCTGGTCATCGCGTCCGCCATGGTGGCCGTCGCGGCCGTGGCCGGTTTCGCCCGGGCCGAGACCCGGCATCCCGAGCCTCTCATCCGGCCCAGCCTGCTGCACCGCCGCGGGCTGCGGGACGGGACCACGCTGGCCTTCCTGCTCGGCCTCTGGAACGGCGGCGAGATGCTCGTGCTCTCGCTCTACCTGCAGCAGGTGCTGCATGAATCGCCGCTGCTCACCGGCCTGATCATCGCCCCCCAGGGGATCGTCGGCTTCATGATGGGCGTGACCGGTCCGCGACTGGCGGGCCGGATGGGAGTCAAGCGGCTGCTGGTGCTGACCGCCGCCGCGACCGCCACCGGCTTCGGTGTGCTGACCCGGCTGCCGGCCACCGGCTGGAGCCCGGTGCTGTTCGTGGTCATGCTGATCGGCTTCGGCACCGCGGGCACCGCCCTCGGCTCGACCGTGCTGGCCAGCCGCGGCATGCCGGACGCCGACCAGGGCCTGGTCGGCGGCATGATCAACACCAGCCGGCAGATCGGTGCCGCGGTCGGCGCGGCCCTGCTGCCCGCCGTGGCCGAGAGCGTCAGCCACGGAGACGGGGTCTCCGGCGACCGCGCCGCGATGCTCGCCGCGGCCGTGGCCGCGCTGGCCGCCACCGCCGTAGCCTGGCGGGCCGTGCGCACCGTGCCGGTCCGCGCCACCGCCTGAAACCTAGCTACCGAACGGGTGGGTTTCCCGCCCCCCTCACCCCGTCCGCTGCAGCGTATACCGAACGGTCTGCACCCGGATCTGCCCATCCGCGAAGACGAACGTGTCGATCCCGTCCTCGACCTTGGCCGAGGCGGCGGTCGCGGTCCACTCCAGGAAGAGCACGTCGCCCTCGTAGATCTGCGTCGGCAGCGCCCAGTCCGCGTTGGGCACGTCGGCCAGCAGCTGGGTGAACCCCTGGCGGACGCCGTCCTTGCCCCGCAAGGTGCCCGCCGGAGTGATGAACACGGCGTCGTCCGCGTAGTCCTCGACGATGGCGTCCAGGTCGCCGGCGCCGAGCGCCTGGGCGTGGTGGGCGAACACTTCCTGCGGCGTACGCGTCATCGCGCTCTCCTCCTGAGGGTCCTTTGGACTTACCTTAGTGTCATGGGTTACGAGCACATCGAAGTGGAGCGCGCCGGCGACTTCGCCACGATCACGATGAACCGGCCGCAGCGCCGCAACGCCCTGTCGCTCGAGCACATGCGCGAGCTGATCACGGCGTTCGGCGAGGTCGGCAACGGCGATGCGCGGGGCATCGTGCTGGCCGGCCACGGCCCGGTGTTCAGCGCCGGGCACGACTTCGCCGACATGGCCGGCGCGGACCTGCCGTACATGCGGGCGCTGCTGACCACCTGCACCGACCTGATGACGCTGATCCAGCATGTGCCCCAGCCCGTGGTGGCGCGGGTGCACGGGCTGGCCACCGCGGCCGGCTGCCAGCTGGTGGCCACGGCCGACCTGGCCGTGGCCAGCGAGAACGCGGGCTTCGCGGCGCCCGGCGGCAAGGGCGGCTGGTTCTGCCACACCCCGATGGTGGCGGTGGCCAGGAACGTCGGCCGTAAGCGGGCCGCCGAGATGGCCATGTCCGGCGACGTCATCGACGCGGCCACCGCGCTCGACTGGGGCCTGGTCAACCGGGTGGTGCCCGCGGCCCAGCTCGACTCGGCCGTCCATGACCTGCTGGAGCGGGTCACCCGCGGATCGGCCGCCAGCAAGGGCATCGGCAAGCAGGCCCTGTACGCGCAGATCGACCTGGATCAGCCCAAGGCCTACGCCTACGCCGTCGAGGTGATGGCGGCGACCAGCCAGCTGCCCGACGCGCGGGAGGGGATGCAGGCCTTCCTGGAGAAGCGCAAGCCGAACTGGGATCGCTAGGGCTTGACCCAGACCGAGACGTGCCCGCCGCTCTCGCTGGTGAACGGCTCGCGGGTCCATCCCGCCCAGCGCTGGTACGGCCGCATCCCGGCCAGCTGTGCCATCAGGTCGAGTTCGGCCGGCCACACGTACCGGAACGGGATCGAGCGGAACCGGCCGCGGCCGTTCTCGACCGTGACGTAGTTCGAGCTCATCGCCTGGGTGGCCGTGTCGTAGCGGTCGAACGCCCAGCTCGCGTGGCCGGCGTCGAACGGCACGTCGGTCTGCCCCGGCGGCAGCCTGCGCAGGTCCGGCACCCCGACCTCGACGACGAAGCAGCCGCCCGGCTCCAGGTGGGCGGCGGCGTTGCGGAAGCAGGCCACCTGGGCGTCCTGCGTGGTCACGTTCATGATCGTGTTGAACACCAGGTAGACCAGCGAGAAGGTGCCTTCCACGCGGGTGCTGGTGAAGTCGCCGATGGTGACTCCGATCGCGTCGCCGCCCGGCTTGGCCCGCAGCCGCGCCACCATCGCCCGGGACAGGTCGATGCCGTGGACGTCGACGCCGCGGGCGGCGAGCGGCAGCGCGACCCGCCCGGTCCCGATGGCCAGCTCGAGCGCCCGCCCCCCGCCCGCCAGCCCGGCCAGCGCGCCGGCCGTCACGTCGATGACGGCGGGGTCGAAATGGCCCTCGAACCCGTCGTCGTAGCTGGCCGCGACGTCTTCCCCGAAATACCCGTCTTCTTCACTCATTGCCCAGGACGGTACCCCCGCCGCTACCTGCTCGTCACCAGGTTTTGTCCGACCCGGCTGGTAGCGTCGGCCGCACGGCGGATACCTTCCGACCCGGTGAGGCCGACTCTGCAAGGGGGAAATGCGATGGCATCTCGACTCAATCCTTACCTCAACTTCAACGGAACTGCCCGTCAGGCGCTGGAGTTCTACAAGGGCGTGTTCGGCGGCGAGCTCGCCCTGAGCACGTTCGGCGACATGGGCATGGCGGACACGCCCGACGCCGCCAAGATCATGCACGGCCAGCTGGAGACCGACGCCGGCTACACGATCATGGCCGCCGACGTGCCCGGTCACATGGAGTACAAGCCCGCGGCCGGGTTCTCGGTCAGCCTGTCCGGCGACGACGCCGTCCTGCGCGAGTATTTCGAGAAGCTCGCGGCCGGCGGCACCGTCACGATGCCGCTGGCCAAGCAGGTCTGGGGCGACGAGTTCGGCATGTGCGTCGACCAGTTCGGCATCGACTGGCTGGTTAACATCTCCCAGCCGCAGGCCTGACCGCGCTAGCCTCCGGACGCCGGTTAGGCTGCTGAGCCATGCGTATTTTCGTCGCCGGCGCCAGCGGCCTGATCGGTGTCCGCCTGGTGCCCCTGCTGGTCGCGGCCGGGCACGAGGTGGCGGGAATGACCCGGTCCCCGGACAAGGCCGGGCGGCTGCGCGACCTCGGGGCGGAGCCGGTGATCGGCGACGTCTTCGACGCCGGGGCACTGGCGGAGGCGGTCGGGGCCTACGGTCCTGACTGCGTCTTCCATCAGCTGACCGACCTGCCGGACAAGGTGGGCGATATGGCCAGCTTCGGCGCCCGCAACGACCGCATCCGCAGCGAGGGGACTCATAATCTCCTGGCCGCGGCGGTGGCCGCCGGTGCGGAGCAGTTCATCGCCCAGAGCATCGCCTGGGAGCAGTCCGACGAGGCCCGCCGGGCGGTCACCGCCAGCCACGAGCGCACGGTGCTGGAGGCGGGCGGAGTCGTGATCCGGTACGGCCAGTTCTGGGGCCCCGGAACCTACTACGAGACGACGCCGCCGCCCCGGCCGCGCATCCACCTTGATGACGCGGCCCGGCTGAGCGTGCTCGCCCTCGAGGCGCCGCCCGGCGTCACCCTGACCATCGACGACCGCGGCCTGCAGGCATGATAGGCGGATGCCACTTTTCGCCTTTGAAGGCCGCGCGCCGCAGGTCAGCCCGGCAGCATGGATCGCCCCCACCGCCACCCTGGTCGGGGACGTCCGGGTCGAGGCCGAGGCGTCCGTCTGGTACGGGGCGGTGCTGCGGGCCGACTTCGGGCCGATCATCGTCCGGCGCGGCGCCAACATCCAGGACGGTTCGGTCCTGCACGGCGGCGACGACCCGGTGACCGAGGTGGGGGAGGGCGCCACCATCGGCCACCTGTGCGTGGTCCATGGCTGCGTCATCGGCGCCGAGGCGCTGATCGGCAACGGCGCCACCGTCCTGGACAACGCGGTCATCGGCAGCCGCGCCCTGGTCGCGGCCGGCGCCACGGTCCCGCCCGGCCTGGTCGTCCCGGACGGCATGATCGCCGTCGGCGTCCCGGCCCGGGTCGCCGGCGAGGTCAAGGGCCGGGCCAAGGAGTGGGTCGACACCAACCCCGGAATCTACCGCGCCCTAGCCCGCCGCCACGCCTCCGGCATCCGCCCCGCCTGACCTGCCCGCCGCCGGGGCACCGCCCCGCGGCCGGCCCGCCCCCGGTCGATATGGTCGGATGCATGGAATATCGCGCACTAGGGAAGTCAGGCCTGCGGGTTTCGGTGCTCACGATGGGCACCATGACGTTCGGCGGCCGCGGCGGGTTCGCCCAGGTCGGGTCGACCGACGTGGACCAGGCCCGCCGCCAGGTCGACATGTGCCTGGACGCCGGGGTCAACCTCATCGACACCGCCGACGTCTACTCGGGCGGCCTGGCCGAGGACATCCTGGGGGAGGTGCTGCGGGGCCGCCGGGACGATGTGCTGGTGGCCACCAAGGTCCGGATGACGATGGGCCGCGGGCCGAACGACGCCGGCCTGTCCCGGCACCACGTCATCACCGGCTGCGAGGCCAGCCTGCGCCGCCTCGGTACCGATCACATCGACCTGTACCAGGTCCACGAGTGGGACGGCCAGACCCCGCTCGAGGAGACCCTGCGGGCGCTGGACCTGCTCGTCCAGTCGGGCAAGGTCCGCTACATCGGCGCCTCCAACTACGCCGCCTGGCAGCTGATGAAGGCCCTGGGCACGTCCGAGCGGCTGGGCCTGCCGCAGTTCGTCAGCCAGCAGATCTACTACTCCCTCCAGGGCCGCGAGGCCGAGTACGAGCTGGTCCCGCTGGCGGTCGACCAGGGTCTCGGCATCTTGGTGTGGAGCCCGCTGGCGGGCGGCCTGCTATCCGGCAAGTACCGCCGGGGCCAGCAGCCTCCGGAGGGCTCGCGCCATCTCAGCGACTGGGGCGAGCCGCCGGTCTACGATCAGGAAGGCGTCTACGACATCATCGAGGTCCTGGTCAAGATCGCCGGGCAGCGCGGCGTCTCGGCCGCTCAGGTGGCCCTGGCCTACACCCTGGCCAAGCCGGCCGTCACCTCGCTGGTGATCGGCGCCCGCTCCGACGAGCAGCTGGCCGACAACCTGGCCGCCGCCGACCTCACCCTCAGCGACGACGAGCGGGCCCAGCTCGACGCGGCCAGCGCCCCGCCGCTGATCTACCCGTACTGGCACCAGGCCAAGACCGCCCGCGACCGCCTGTCCGCCGCGGACCTGACCCTGCTCGCCCCGCACCTGAAGTAGCTAACGCCCGCGGGCGGGCACCCCTCAGGCCGCCCGCCCGGACCGGCTATCCAGCGCCCGGCTATCGAGCGCCCGCTCCCGCCCCGGTCTTCGCCCGCGAGCGGGAGGCCGGTCCGCGCCACCCGCGCCGAACTTGCCTCCGCGAACCACCACCAGTACCCGCACCTGAGGCCCTGCCTCTGGCGTCTTCGCAGCCGGCGCCGCGACCGCGGCCTGAGCCACGGCCGGAGCCGGCGCCACGGCCGCCGGAGCCGCCGCCACCCGCCGCGCCTCGGCCCGCCGGCCCGCGATCAGCGGCAGGCTGCTCAGCCCGATACCGCCCAGGATGGCCAGCCCGCCCGCGACCTGCACGAGCCCGATCGGGTCGCCGAACGCCACCGCGCCCGCGATGGCGCCGACGAGCGGCTCCAGGTTGAGGAACCCCCCGGCCACCTCCGCCGACACCCGGCTCTGGCCGAACGCGAACAGGGTGAACGGCGCCAGCGTGCCGCCCAGCGCCAGCGCGGCCACCGCCAGCACCGCCCCGGCGCTAGCGGGAACGGCCGGCCTGCCCTCGGTGAGAACCGCGATCGGCAGCGCCCCCACCGTGGCCCCCAGGAACTGAACGGCGGTCACCGCGACCGGATCGCGCCCGG
Source organism: Nocardiopsis sp. (assembly GCA_021154785.1). Taxonomy (GTDB): domain Bacteria; phylum Actinomycetota; class Actinomycetes; order Streptosporangiales; family Streptosporangiaceae; genus Palsa-504. The sequence continues at coordinate 9,667 of JAJKHX010000568.1, read as the reverse complement.
TCAGCAGGCGTCCCTGGGCCACCGTGACCGTGGCCGACAGGAGCAGCGACACCAGGACCAGGCCGTCGCCCGCCATCGTCGCGCCGCCGCCTCCGCCGCCCACGGTGACCAGGCCGACGCCGCCGAGCGAGACCGCGAAGCCGAACCACGCCACCGGCGCCGCCACGGCCCGGTACCACGCGGCGGCGATCACGGCGACCAGCACCGGAACCGCCCCGATCAGCAGGGCGGCGTGGGTAACGCTGGTCCGGGCGATGCCGGCGTTCTGCACCATGACCGAGCCCCCGTACCCGAGCGCGCCGGCGACGAGCACCGCGGGCCTGAAGGCGCCGCGCAGCGTGTTCCGGCGGCGCGCCACGGCCAGCAGGATCGCGGCGGCCAGCCCGAACCGGACCACGGTGAGCCAGCCCGGCGGCAGCCAGGCCAGGGCCAGCTTGGACAGGGGCACGGTGGTGCCCCACAGCAGCCCGGCCGCGGCGAGGGCTGCGACAGCGTGACGACGGTTGTTGCTCATGCCTTCATAGTCGGCGATCGCCATGTGATATTCACCGTTCGCGAGCATTTACGAGATAATGTTTGGCAGTATGGCCGTTCCGCTTGATGATATTGACATTCAGTTGCTAACCGCGCTGCAGGAGGACGCGGACCGCACCAACGTCGAACTGGCCCGGCTGGTCGGGCTGTCGCCGGCCGCGACGCTGCACCGCGTCCGGCGGCTGAAGGAAACCGGCGTCATCCGGGTGATCCGCGCCGACCTCGACCCGGCCGCGGCCGGTTTCCCGCTGCAGGTGTACGTCACGGCCACGCTGACCCGGCACGACCCGCGGTCCAGCCGCGTGTTCGATGACCTGATCCGCTCGCTGCCGCAGATCATCGCGGCCGACAACGTGGCCGGCGAGACCGACTACCTGCTCACCGTGGTCGCCCGTGATGTCTCCGAGTTGCAGGCCGTGCTGGCCAGCCTGGCCACCCGCGGCGGCCAGCGGCTAGTGACCTACCTGCGGCTCGAACAGGTCAAGCCGCCGTCCCGGCTGCCGCTGGCCCCGATCGCCGCCCCCGCCGCCCGCCGCGGTCAGCGCCGGGAATGAGACCAGGGCCACCGCGGTTGCAGGCCGGCATGAGGATAGCTGTGATCGGCAAGGGCAACATCGGCGGCTCACTCGGGACCAAGTGGCGCGAAGCCGGCCACGACGTGGTCTACGGAGCCAGGAACGCCGAAGGCGACGGGCCGGGCGGCGCACCCGTGCGCAGCATCGCCGACGCGATCGACGGCGCCGACGTCGTCGTGCTGGCCGTGCCCGGCAAGGTCGCCCCCGACGTGATCAACCAGCACAAAGCGGCTCTGGCGGGCAAGACCGTGATCGACGCGGTGAACCGTATCGGCGCGCCGGAGTTCGACAGCCGGGCGCTGATCGCCGAGGCCGCCCCGCAGGCCGGCTACGCGCGCGCCTTCAACTCGCTGGGCTGGGAGAACTTCGCCAGCCCGCTGCCCGGCGCGAATATGTTCTTCGCCGCGGACCCCGAAGCCCGGGCGGTCACCGAGGAACTTATCGCCGCGATCGGGCTGACGCCGGCCTACGTGGGCGACGCGGCCGCCACGCCGGTCGTCGACGGCCTGCTGCCGCTGTGGTTCGCGCTGGTCCAGCAGAACGGCGGCAACCGCCGGGTCGCCCTGCGGCTGGTCAGCGAAAGCTAAAGCTCAGATCACCACGGTGCCGGTGATGCAGGTGACCGTCCCGCCGCCGACCCATACCTGGCCGGCGTCGTCCTGGGAGACGTGCACCCGGCCGCGGCGGCCCAGCGCGGTGCCCTGGCTGGCCACGTACGGGGAGCTGAGCCGCCCGGAGCCCAGCAGCCACTGGCCGAGCGAGGCGTTGAGGCTGCCCGTGACCGGGTCCTCCAGCGACATGACCACCGGGGTGAATGCCCGCACCTCCAGCGCCTCCGGCGACCCGTCCGGGTAGGGGCCGGCCACGCCGACGTCGAGGTCCAGGGCGCCCGGCTTGACCGCGAGCACCGCCTCGGCACTGGCCAGCAGCACGGCCACCCAGCCGGGGCCGTTGTCGGCCCACGCGATGTCCACGATATCGGAGCGCGGCACATTGAGGCCCTGGGCCACCCGTTCGGCTATCTGTTCGTCGACCGGCCCGCTACGGACCAGCGGCGGCGCCGCGAACGCCAGGCCCGCCTCGGTCCGCCGGACCGTGATCAGCCCGGCCTCGCACTCCTGGACCACCGCGTCCGGGCCGGCCGGACGGCCGCCGGCCTCCAGCCAGGCGTGGCAGGTCCCCAGCGTGGGATGCCCGGCGAACGGCAGCTCGCGGGCCGCGGTGAAGATCCGGACCAGGTAATCGGCCCCGGCGTCGCGCGGCGGCAGCACGAACGTGGTCTCCGACAGGTTCGTCCAGTTCGCGAACTGCTGCATCTGCTCGTCGGAAAGGCCGTCCGCGCCGAGCACGACCGCGACCGGGTTGCCGAGATACGGGGTATCGGTGAAGACGTCCACCTGACGGAACTGAAAAGGCACACGCCGAGTCTAGGAGGCGGCACACCCCCGGCGGCAGGTCCAATTCCGCGGCCCCTGGCCCTTCTTGCGCTACGGTGCGAAAATGCCACCGCGACCACGGGTCACCGTCCTGGGCAGCCTCAACATGGACATCTCGGTCACCGTGCCCCGGCTGCCGGAACCGGGCGCCACCGTGCTCGGCTCGGCGGCGCGGTTCACGCCGGGCGGCAAGGGCGCCAACCAGGCGGTGGCGGCCGCCCGGCTCGGCGCGGCCGTGCGCATGACGGGCTGCGTCGGCGACGACGACTTCGGCCGCCAGCTGCTGGCCGCCCTGCGCGACGACAAGGTGGACACCGGCGGCGTCCGGGTCACCGCCAGCGCCCCGACCGGCCTGGCCATGATCTCGGTCGACCAGGCGGGCGAGAACATCATCACGGTCGCCCCCGGCGCCAACCACGAGACCGGCGCCGCCGAAGTCCGCGCGGCCCTCGCGGAACCACAGAACGTCCTGGTCGTCTGCGCCGAAATCCCGGTCGAGGTGATCGTCGCGACCCTGGCCCGCCATAGCGTGAGCATCCTCAACCTGGCGCCGGCCCCCGCCGACGCGGCCGCGATCGTGGCCGGCGCCCGTCCGGACTGGCTGGTGGTGAACGAGACCGAGGCCGGCGCCGTCCTCGGCGAGCCGGTCAGCGGCCTGGCCGAAGCCGCGCAGGCCGCCGTCGCGCTGGTCGGCCGCGGCGTGCGGCACGCCGTGGTCACCGCGGGCGCGCACGGCGCCGCGCTGGCCGACGGCCCGGGCCCGGCCGAGACCGTCCAGGCGTTCCGGGTCGAGGCGGTCGACACCGTCGGCGCGGGCGACACATTCGTCGGCGCGCTCGCCGTGACCCTGGCCGCGGGCGTGCCGGCCGCCGAGGCGGTCCGCGCCGCCGCGGCCGCGGGCGCCACCGCCGCTACCAGGCCCGGCGCGCAGGCTGGCATGCCGCGCCCGGCCGACATCCGCGCGGTAACCGGTCTGACCTGGCCCGTACGCTGAGCCCATACCACTGGGCAAGCACGCCCGGGGGATTTACGATCAGCGAGAACGTATGCGGACGTTTACGGGGGCGGGCGGCCGCATTGCCTAGATGGGAGTCTGACGTGACAGCGCCTGGGGTGCGGGGATTTGTCCTTGAGGCTCTTCCCGGTGACGAGCAGAACCTCCTATCCGCCGCGCTCGCCACCCTGGCCGAGGCGTTCACGGTAATCGCCGAGCCGGCCGCACCCGGGGCCGGGCCGCGCCGCCGCATCTGGCTGGACACCTTCGACTGGCGGCTGTACCGGGCCGGCCTGGTCCTGGTATTCGAGCAGGCCCGGCGGGGCGGGCGCCTGCTGCTGAGCCAGGCCGACGGGACGCCGCAGGCCGAGCAGGCCGTGACCAGCTGGCCCCGGCGTCCGCCGCTGGACCTGCCGGAAGGACCGGTGCGGGACCGGATCATCGTGCTGACCAGGCCGCGGGCGCTGCTGCCGGTCGTCCGGGCGGTCAGCACGGCCAGCGTGACCCGGCTGCTCAACGCCGACGGCAAGACCGTCGCCCGGCTGGTCGCCGACCGCATCACGGTCACCGCGCCCAGCCAGCCCGCGGCCAGCCACGCCGCCACCAGCCAGACCGCGACCACCGCCGAGCTCGCGCCGCGGCTCGCCGTAACCGAGGTCCGCGGCTATCCGGGCCAGGCCCGCAGGGCATCCGCGCTGCTGGCCGGCGTGCCCGGCGTCGCGCCCGCCAGCCAGGGCACCTTCATGGCGGCGCTGACCGCGCTTGGCCGCCACCCGGCCGACTACAACAGCGGCGTGGCGGCGGAGATCACCGCCGCGATGCCCGCGCCGGTCGCGGTGGCCCGGCTGCTGCTGCGGCTGCTCGACACCGTGGAGTCCAACGTCGACGGCGTGCTCCGCGACATCGACACCGAGTTCCTGCACGACCTGCGGGTCGCGGTCCGCCGCACCCGTTCGGCCGTCAAGCTGCTCGGCGCGGTCCTCCCGGACGAGCTAGCAAAGCATTACCAGGCCGAGTTCAAGTGGCTGGGCGACGTGACGACGCCGGTCCGGGACCTGGACGTGCACCTGCTCGGCTTCGACGCGATGGCCGCCCAGCTGGAGGCCGCGTCCCCGGCCGACCTTGAGCCGCTGCGGGCCTTCCTGGCCCGGCGCCGCGCCCGCGAGATCCGGCGGCTGGCCGCGGCGCTGCGGGGGCCGCGGTTCCGCGCCATCGCCGACGACTGGCGCAAGGCGCTGCTGGAGATCCGCGACACCGGCAGCGCCCGCCGGCGCCCCCCGGCCGCGGTCACGCTGGCCCTGTCCACCACCGGGCGCGCGTTCCGCCGCGTCGCCACGCAGGGCGGTGCGATCATCCCGGCGTCACCGCCCGAATCCCTGCACGACCTGCGCAAGCGCGCCAAGGAACTGCGCTACCTGCTGGAGTTCTTTGCCCCGCTGCACGATCCGGTCGCGTACCGCAAGGTCGTCGGCGACCTCAAGCAGCTGCAGGACTGCCTCGGTGACTTCCAGGACAGCGAGGTCCAGCGCGGCGAGATCAGCTCGCTGGCCGAAGCGATGCTGGCCGAACGAGCCGCCCCGGCGGTTACGCTGCTGGCCATGGGTGAAATCGCCGCCAAGCTGGCGCGCAGTCAGGCGCAGGCCCGGGAGGAGTTCGCCGTCCGGTTCGCCCGGTTCGCGGGCCCGGCGGGCCAGGAACGGGTCCGCGTGCTGCTCGAGGGGCCCTCGTGAAGATCTTCGCCACCTACAACATCAAGGGCGGCGTCGGGAAGACGACCGCGGCCGTCAACCTGGCCTACCTGTCCGCCGCCGACGGCCACCGTACCCTGCTGTGGGACCTGGATCCGCAGGGCGCGGCCAGTTTCCTGTTCCGGATCAAGCCGCGGGTCAAGGGCGGCGGCAAGGCCCTCATCCGCGGCACCAAGGCCCTGGACGACGCGATCAAGGGCACCGACTTCGACGACCTGGACCTGATCCCGGCCGACTTCACCTACCGGAACATGGACCTGCTGCTGGGCGGCCCAGCCAAGGGCAACACAGCTAAGAAGCCCACCCGCCGGATCGCCCAGCTGCTCCGCCCGCTGGCGGCCGAGTACGATCACGTGTTCCTCGACTGCCCGCCGAGCATCTCGCTGGTCTCGGAGAACGTCATGCACGCGGCCGACGTGCTGGTCGTCCCGCTGATCCCGACCACGCTCTCGGTGCGGACGCTGGACCAGCTCACCGAGTTCGTGGCCGGCTTCGACGGCCACCGTCCGCAGATACTGGCGTTCTTCTCCATGGCTGACCGCCGCAAGAAGCTGCACCAGGAAACCATCAAAGACCTTCAGGCCGAACGGGTGAACGTCGCCGCCACTCCCATCCCGTCCCTGTCGCTTATCGAGCGCATGTCCGTGGAGCGTGCCCCGGTCACCGCCTTCGCCCCCCGCAGCGTCGCCGCCCGCGCCTACCGCGACCTGTGGGCCGAGCTCGGCAAGAAAACTTAGTCGCGGCCCTGCCAGGTGGTGACGCAAGCCTCGTTGCCCTCGGGGTCGGCGAGCACCCAGAAAGCCGGGGCCTCCGTATCGTTGATCAGCTTGCCGCCCGCCGTCACCGTCGCCTCGATGCGCTGGTGCGCCTCGTCGTGCGGCACGGAGACGTCGACGTGGAGCCGGTTGCGCTGCGGCCGGGGCGCGTCCATCTGCTGGAACCAGATCGCCGGCCCCTGCCCGGACGGGTCCACCAGGGCGTCCTCCGGGCCTGAGCCGCCCGGCTCGTCGGCGTAGCCGAGCACCGCCTTCCAGAACGGCCTGATCGAGGCGATGTCCATCGCGTCGATGCCGATCTCGAGTACCTGGACCGTCCGGTCCCCGGTCCCGCCCGGCTGAGTCGTCAGCCGGAACTCCTCCGTCACCGCTGAGATCCGCCGGGCCAGTTCCACGTCGCGCGCGGTGACCCCGCCGGTCTCGGCCGTCTGCAGGGACAGCAGGACCCGGTCCTCGCGTACGTCCATCCGCAGGTGTCCCTGGGCCTGCGGCACGGCCGCGGCCCGGGCCGCCACGTCCGCCGCGAGCGGCAGCGACCCGGTCCGCACCTCCGTCCTGAACTCGCCCAGCACGTACCGCCATCCCAGGCCGGTAACCGCGTCCGAGGCCTCCGGGCGGCTCAGCTTCTCGTTACTACTATCGAATGCCATGCCGCCCATCGTGCCACGACATCCGGGCTCTCCTAGAATCGGCATCATGGACCTGCGCGGCGTGGCCCTGGTGACCAAGGCCGGGACGGTACAGACCGAACGAGCCGCCGGCCTGGCCGACGCCGCGGCCGGCGTCCCGTGCACCCCGCGGACCAGGTTCCAGATCTGCTCCATCAGCAAGCAGTTCGCCGCCGCGGCCGCCCTGCTCCTGGCCGAAGCCGGCCGCCTGAAACTGGACGACCCGGTAGACCGCTGGCTCCCCGGCGTCCCGCCGCAGTGGTCCAGGGTGACGCTGCACCACCTGCTGTCCCACACCGCGGGCGTCCCGCACTGGCTGGAAGCACCCGGCCTTGACCCGGCCGATCCGGCGCCGGCCGCCGAGCGCCTCCAGGCCATCCAGACCGCGCCGCTGCGCACCGCCCCCGGCCAGGCCTGGCATTACAGCAGCCCCGGCTTCGTCCTCGTCGGCCTGATCGTGGAGCGGGCCAGCGGCCAGTCCTACGCGGAGTTCCTCACCGAACGCATCCTCGATCCCCTCGCCCTCACCGCGACCAGCATCGGCGGCCCGCCGCCGGAACCAGCCGCCCGCGGCTACCGCGACGGCCAGCCGGTAACCTCCTTCGACCTGGCCGCCATGGCCGGGACCGGGGATATCTGGTCGACCGCGGCCGACCTGGCCCGGTTCACCGCCGCCCTGCACGGCGGGGAACTGCTGGCGGACGACTCGCTGCGCGCGATGCTCACGCCGCACGCGCCGATCGAGGACGATGACGAGACCTTGATCACGACCGGTTACGGCTATGGCATGTTTACCGGAATCTTTGCCGGACAGGCGGCGCACTACCATCCCGGTGACAACCCCGGCTACCAGTCCTTCTCGGTCTGGCTCCCGGACCTGGCCGCCAGCCTTGTCGTCCTCGCCAACGACGACAGCGTGAACATGACGGGCCTGCTCAGGCAGCTGCTACCCATCGCCCTCGACGGGTAGGGCAACCCGGCCCGCTCCGGAGGCGCCGGGCTCCGTCGCGTCTGCGGCCGTCTGCCCCGGGACACCGCCACCCCGGCCAGGCACAGGGCGCCCCCGCCGAGCGTGAGCCACCCGGGCACCTGGCCGAGGATGAGCCACGACATCAGGACGACCAGGCCGGGGACCGCGTAGGTGGTCGTGCCCATCTTGCCCGAAGGCGTCCGGGCCAGCGCGTAGGCCCAGGTGGTGAAGCCCAGCATGGTGGGGAACAGGCCCAGGTAGACGACGTTGAGCACCTCGCTCGCCGAAGCCGAGCCGAGCTGCGAGACCAGCTGCCCGGCGAACGGCAGGCAGGCCGCCGTGCCGGTGAAGCAGCCGAACGCGGTCACCTGGATGGCCGAGGCGTGCCCGAGGGCCGGCTTCTGGAACACCACGCCCGCCGCGTAGCAGACGGCCGCCACCACGCACAGCGCCACCCCGAGCACCGAGGACCGGCCCCCTCCTGACTCGGAGAGGCCGACGACGATCGCCCCGGCCAGCGAGACGGCCATCCCGGCGACCAGCCACGGCGCGAATCCCTCGCGCAGCAGCCAGCCGCCGAGCACCGCGATCAGGATCGGCCCGAGGGTGACGACCATCGCCGCGGTGCCCGCGTCCACCTCGCGCTCGCCCCAGTTGAGCGTGATCATGTAGAGCCCGAACCACAGCACGCCAGAACCGGCGATGCCGGGCCACGCCGCCCGCGGCGGCCAGCCATCCCCGCTGAACAGCCACATCACGCCGAGCGCGAGCGCGGCCACCAGGAGCCGCCCGAGCGCCAGCGCACCCGGCGAGAAGTGCCCGCCGGCGCTGCGGATCGAGACGAAGGCCGAGGCCCACAGCACCACGGTGACCGCCGCCGCCCCAGCGGCCCGGGAATTGTCGTTCACGCCGTCAGGCTAGATCCCGGACGTTTCGATCCCTGGCGAAAAATGGACGTCCAGCTCGCCTGGTACCCGTGGCTGACCGTCCGGGACAACGTGGCCCTGCCGCTGCGCCGGACCCAGATCACCACCAAACAGCTCCCCGAGTTCGTCCGCCTCCGCACCGAAGTAAGCCGCCTAGTCCGCGGCCGCGCTGGCCCATTCGCCCCCGGAAACAGAAGATCAAGATCATTATCCCGAACGACCCCGGTCCCCGCCCCGGCACCACCACTTCCAATCGTCACTGGAGCCTCATCGATCATCATTTCGATAATCTGTCGTTGACAGCGTTTCATGCCCGCGAAATGTCGTACCCGAGCGGTAGAGTCGAGTTCAGAAGCTAGAGATCTATCCCGGACCGGGAGACAACCGCCAAGACCAGCCCCAGCACCCGCGAGCCCCGGAACGGAGGTGACCGGCTATGAGCACCGCTCCCGCCTTCGCCAGCGTCACCGATGCGCTCGACATGGTGCGCGCCGGGCTCCGGTTCCTGGCCACGGCTGACGCCGCTCAGATGACAGCGGCGGAGCGGGCCACGTGCCTGCGAGGCCTGGAGAAGGCTGACGCGGCCGCCACCGCCGCCCGGACCTCGATGCTGGGCGCGTTCACCGCCATGCAGGATTACGTCGATGACGGAGACTACAGCCCCCGTGCGTGGCTGACCCAGCGGACCGAGGTCACCCGCGGTGCGGCGGCGGACCACACGGCCTGGCTCAAGCGCAGCGCGGATCACCGGGCGGTCCAGGCCGCGCTGGCCGCCGAGGCGATCTCGACGTCCTACGCCCGGGAGATCTGCCGGTGGACGGGCAGCATGCCGGATGACGCCCGTGCGGCCGCGGATGAGATCCTGCTCGGCGCCGCCGCGGCGGGCTTGGAGGTGGCGGACCTGGCCGCGCTGGCGGCGGAGATGTACGAGAAGTCCCGCCAGGACAGGCCCGATGACGACGACGGCGACGGTGCGGACGGCGATGGCGGCGACGGGTTCGGCGACCGAGCGGTTAGGCTCGCCACCACTCTCGGCGGGG
>JAJKHX010000567.1 GCA_021154785.1 Nocardiopsis sp. | reverse complement strand
GGTGGCGGTCCCCGGGGCCCGGGCGGCCCGGCTGCGGGTACCCGTCACGGCGGTGCCCCGGCCCCCCGCGGGGCATCGGACACCGCCCAGCGCTCTAGCCTGGTGCGGTCCGGCGCCGGGATGGCCATCGGCACCCTGGTCTCCCGCGGCACCGGCTTCCTGCGCACCCTGGTCCTGGTGGTCGCGATCGGCACCGGCGCGCTCGGCAACGCGTACAACAACGCCAACACCTTGCCGAACACTGTCTACTACCTCATGCTCGGCGGCATCTTCACCAGCGTGGTGGTGCCGCTGCTGGTCCGGGCGGCCCGCCGCGACCCGGACAAGGGCGAAGCCTACGCACAGCGGATGTTCAGCCTCGGCGCGGTGGCGCTGCTGGTCGTCACCCTGCTGGCGACGGCGGTGGCGGCCCCGCTGGTCCACCTGTACGCGCCCACCTTCACCGGCGCCGAGCGCAACCTGACGGTGGTGTGGGCCTACTTCTTCATCCCGCAGATCTTCTTCTACGGGATGAGCTCGCTGATCGGGGCGATCCTGAACACCCGCGGCCGGTTCGCCGCGCCGATGTGGGCTCCGGTCGTCAACAACGTGGTCGTGATCGTCATCGGCGGCCTCTTCGTGATCATGGTCGGCACGAGGAAGACCCCGTCGGACATCTCGTCCTTCGGGGTGGAGTTGCTCGGCATCGGCACCACGCTCGGCGTGATCGCGCAGACGGTAGCGCTGTTCCCGTCGCTGCGGGCGGCCGGGTTCCGGTGGCGTCCGACCCTGGGGTTCCGCCGCGACGAGGTCAGCGAGATGGGCCGGATGGCCGGCTGGATGTCGGTCTACGTCATCACCCAGTGGGCCGGCAACCTGATCGTCCAGATCCTGGCCAACAAGGCCTCGTCGGCCCAGGGCGGCTACTCCGCCTACTCCATCGCCTGGCAGCTGTTCCAGCTGCCCTACGCGATCGTCGGCATCTCGGTGATCACGGCGCTGCTGCCCCGGATGAGCGAGCACGCCAGCGCGCGCCGGTACTCACTGGTCCGGGACGACTTCTCCATCGGGGTCCGGCTGGCCTCGGTGATCGTCGTCCCCACCTCGATCTACCTGTTCGTGCTCGGCGCCCCGGTGGCCGAGGTCCTGTTCGGCTACGGCAGCAGCTCTCCCGCCGACGCGCGGTACATCGGCCAGGTCTTCGGCCTGTTCTCCCTCGGCCTGGTGCCGTACATGCTCACCCAGCTGCAGCTGCGGGTCTTCTACTCGTTCCAGGACAGCCGGACCGCGGCCTTCGTCGGCGTGCTCACCATGGTCGCCAGCATCGCCGGCGCCGTCATCGCCGCGTCGATGCTGCCGGGCCGGCATGAGGTCGCCGGGCTGGCCGTGGCGTACGGGGTCGCTAACCTGGTCGGGACGATCGCCGGCTGGGCGCTGCTGCTGCGCCGGATGGGCAGCCTGGACGGGTGGACGATCGCCCGCAGCCTGACCCGGATGCACCTGGCGACCGTGCCCGGGCTCGTCTTCGCGCTGGCCGTGATGGCCGGCGCCGGGCACATCGCGCATAACCCGGGCACAATCTACGGCCTGATCGTTACCGTCGTAGGTGGCGGTGGCGCGATCGGCCTGTACGCGCTCTGTGCCAGGTCACTGCGGGTAGCCGAGTTCGGATTCCTGATGAAGACGATGGCCGCGAGGTTCGGCGGGCAGAGCGGGCGGCATTAGCATGGGTGGCAACCTATGAGCACATACACGTCGGAACCAGGAACCAGGCTGGCCGGACGCTATCGTCTGGTCGGCCAGGTGAACGAGGGTGCCGGCTGGACCTACTGGAAGGCCACGGACGAGGCCCTCGCCCGTTCCGTCAGCGTGCTCACGTTCGCCAGCGGCTTCCCCCGGATCGCCGAGACCGTGACCGCCGCCCGCGCCGTGAGCAGGCTCGGCGATCCGCGGTTCGCCCAGGTCTTCGACGTGGAAGACGGCGAAGAGCTGGCCTACGTGGTGCTCGAGTGGGTGGCCTCCGCCTCGCTGCTGGACATGCTCTCGGAAGGCCCGCTGGACCCGCCGCGCGCGGCCGCGCTGGCGGTGGAAGCGGCCCGCGCGATGATGGCCGCGCACGCCATCGGGCTCGCGCACCTGCGGCTCGATCCCGCCTGCCTGCACTGGACGGCGGCCGGCGGCGTGAAGATCGCCGGGCTCGGCATCGACGCCGCGCTGGCCGGCCCGGCCCTGACGGCGCCCGCCGATGACGCCGAAGATCCCCAGCTCACCGACACCCGGGACCTCGCCCGGCTGCTCTACGCTGCGCTGACCGGCTACTGGCCCGCGCTGCCCGGATCCGCCGGTGACTCCGCGCCCGGCCTGCTCCCGCCCGCCCCGGAGAACGGCGGCGAGCTGTGCACGCCGCGCCAGGTCTCGGCGGACGTCCCGGCCGCCGTCGACGACGTAACCTGCCGGGCGCTGTTCCAGCGGGCGAGCCGCCACGGGCCCGCGCTCAGCACCGCGACCGAGTTCGCCGACGCCCTGGCCGAGGCCGCCCCGCCGGTACCGCTGTTCTTCGGCCCGGCCCCGCCGGCCAGCCAGGCCACCCAGGATTACTCCTACGGGCAGGACAGCTCCACCAACCCGTTCCCGCCGCCAGCAGGCGCCCCGCGGCGCCGGCCCGCGGGCAGGCCCTCCGCCGGGGGACGCAAGCCGCCCACGTCGCACTCCGCCGCCCGGGCCGTCATCAGCATCGTGGTCGTGCTGGTGCTGGCGGCGGTCGGCGTGGCCGCCTGGTCGGTCAGCCGCAGCCTGCACCACTCCCCGACCACGACGCCCAGCCAGTCATCGTCAGCCTCCTCGTCGCCGTCCACGGCGGCTGCGGCCGTCCCGCTCAAGCCGGTCAGCGCGAGCGTGTACAACCCGGCGCCCGGCAGCAGCGGCGACGACGACCCGGCCGGCGCATCGGCGGCGATTGACAGCGACACCAGCACGTTCTGGCACACCAGCTTCTACTTCAGCCCGTTCTTCGGCCACCTGAAGCCGGGGGCCGGCCTGCTCCTGGACATGGGCCGGGCGGTGCGGCTGAGCAAGGTGGCGATCCAGTTCGGCGCCTCCTGCTGTACCCATGTCCAGATCGAGCTCGGCAACAGCAGCACGGTCAGCATGGCGACGCTCGGCAGCTTTACCGCGGTGCAGAGCTCCACCACGGCGGCGGGCGTCACCACCTTCAACGTGGCCAAGCAGGCCACCGGCCGCTACCTGCTGATCTGGATGACCGAGCTGCCGCCGCTGGCCGGCGATTCGGGGAAGTTCGAGACGATGATCTATAACGTCACCGTGCGGGGTTTCACCGCGGGCCAGTCGGGCTGATGCCCTATGCCGGACGCTTCGGGTCCCGGCCGGCCGGAGCCATCTGACGCCGAGCTGCTCCGCCGTCACGTGGCCGGGGACACCGAGGCGTTCGGCGAGCTGTTCCGCCGGCACCGGGACCGGCTGTGGGCGGTCGCGCTGCGCACCGTCTGCGACCCCGAAGAGGCCGCCGACGCCCTCCAGGACGCCATGGTCTCCGCGTTCCGCCGGGCCGGCGACTTCCGGGGGGAGTCCGCGGTCACCACGTGGCTGCACCGGATCGTGGTGAACGCGTCCCTGGACCGGCTGCGCCGCCGGGCCGCCCGGCCCGCCCTGTCCGCCGGGGACGAGCAGGCCTTCGAGGCGCTGGTGACCCAGGACGGCGATCCCACCCGCAGCACGGACACCCGGCTGGACGTGAACGCCGCGCTGCGGATGCTGCCGCCGCCGCAGCGGGCCGCGCTGGTCGTGGTCGACATGCTCGGCTTCGGGGTCGCCGACGCCGCCATCATCCTCGGCACCTCGCCCGGCACGGTGAAAAGCCGCTGCGCCCGCGCCCGGGCCCGGCTGCTGCCCTACCTAGCGCACCTGCAAGGGAACCGATCGGCGAGCGAGAGCGTCCAACCGGCGCAAGGAAATGACTCATGAGGGGACAGATGGCGCACCTGGACGCGGAGGTCCTGGCCGAGTTCCGGGCGGGACTTATCACCGGGCGGCGCGGTGCCTCGATCACCGCGCACCTGGCGGGCTGCGATCGCTGCACGGCCCTGGGCGACCAGCTCGCCGGGGTCTCCGCGCTGCTCGCGTCCGTCCCGGTCCCGGCCATGCCGGACCTGGTGGCCCAGCGGCTGGACACCGTGCTCGCGGCCGAGGCCGCCAGCCGCCCGGTCAGGGCCGCCAGCCCGGAACAGGCCGAACGGGCTCGCGCTGATCGCCCCGGCCAGCGCGCGACGCGCCACCGGCGGACGCCCCGCCCCAGTTTCCGTCTGCTGTCGGCGCGCGTGCTCGCTCCCGTCGCCGTCGTCCTGCTGGCGGCCGGCGGCTACGGCCTGAGCCGCGCCATCGGGCCAGGTAGCCAGGTCACCTCCTCGGCCGGCTCCGCGGCCAGCCGTTCGGTGGCCAGCGCCCCCAAGGCGGCGCCCTCCATCGCCGCCTCCGCCCACGGCCCCCTCAACACGCCCGTGTCACCGCCGGTGCGCGGGGCCCAGGGGACCGTGCCGCGGCCGCAGCGGATCACCGCGGCTAACTTCACCCTGGTCGCCAGCGCCACGAACTTCGCTGCCGCCACGCTCGGGCAGCAGGTCGAGACCGACCTCGGCCGGCCGGCGTCCGCCGAGGCGGCGCAGCCGGTGACCGCGCAGCTGCGGGCGTGCGTGCAGAACCTGACCCGCGGGGCCGCCCTGGTCCGGGTGGAAAGCGCCCGGTTCGCCGGGCAGCCGGCCACCCTCGTCGTGGCCCGCAACGGATCGGCTGACACGGCCTGGATAGCGGGCCCGGACTGCTCGGCGACCAGCCGTGACGTCCTTGCTACGACATCGGTCCCCTAGGGAATCTCCGAGCCCTAATATCGGTTCACTGGAGAGCCAGTCAGATGAGGGGTTGATAACGGTTGGCAGCGGGAACCGAAGTCCGGAACGTCATCATTATCGGGTCCGGCCCGTCCGGTTACACGGCGGCACTTTACGCGGCTCGCGCCGAGCTGAAGCCCTTGGTCTTCGAGGGTTCGGTCACCGCGGGCGGCGCGCTCATGCAGACCACCGAGGTGGAGAACTTCCCCGGCTTCCCGGACGCCATCATGGGCCCCGAGCTGATGGACTCGATGCGCAAGCAGGCGGAACGGTTCGGCGCGGAACTGCTGTCGGACGACGTCATCGAGGTCGACCTGGCCGCGGACCCCAAGGTGGTCAGGACCGACAGCGAGACCTACCTGGCCAAAGCCGTCATCATAGCCACCGGCTCGCGGTACAAGGAGCTCGGCGTGCCGGGCGAGAAGACGCTCGGCGGGCACGGCGTCTCCTGGTGCGCCACCTGTGACGGGTTCTTCTTCCGCGGCCACGACATCGCGGTCATCGGCGGCGGCGACTCGGCCATGGAAGAGGCGATGTTCCTCACCAGGTTCGGCAAGTCGGTCACCGTGGTCCACCGGCGGGACACGCTGCGGGCCTCGAAGATCATGCAGGACCGGGCGTTCGCCAACCCCAAGATAACGTTCCTGTGGAACAGCGAGGTCGCCGAGGTGCTCGGCGAGAAAAAGGTCACCGGCCTGCGGATCACCAGCACCAAGGACGGCACCGAGAGCATCCTCCCGGTGACCGGGGTGTTCGTGGCCATCGGCCACGACCCGCGCTCGGAGCTGTTCACCGAGCAGCTCGAGCTCGACGACGAGGGCTACCTGGTGGTGGACCAGCCGTCCACCCGGACCGCCATCGAGGGCGTCTTCGCCTGCGGTGACGTCGTCGACCATACGTACCGGCAGGCGGTCACCGCGGCCGGCACCGGCTGCGCGGCGGCGCTCGACGCCGAGCGCTGGCTGGCCAGCAAGGAAAACTGACAGCACAGTTTTCTCATCGCGAGTTAAGGGATGTGATCGCAAGTGGGCGCGACCAAGGTCGTGACGGACGAGACCTTCGAGGCGGAGGTCCTGAAGAACGACAAGCCGGTCATCGTGGATTACTGGGCCGAATGGTGCGGCCCGTGCCGCATGGTCGCTCCGGTGCTCGAGGAGATTGCCACCGAATACGCGGACAAGATCGCGGTGGTAAAGCTCAACATCGACGAGAACCCCGCCGTATCGCAGCGTTACGGCATCATGGCCATTCCGACCATGAACGTGTTCTCCGGCGGGCAGGTCGTCAAGCAGATCGTGGGGGCCAAGCCGAAGTCGGCGATTCTCCGCGAGCTGGCCGAATACATCTGATCCAGCTGATCCTGGTCTCCGGTACCAGGCCCGGGAAAAGATCTCAGCGACCCCTCAGGGACCCGCAGGCCGTTCTACACCGGCCGCAGGGCGCCCTGGGGGGTCGACGGCGTCATGGACCCGAGCAGCCGCTCCAGCGCCACCTCGACGTCTTCCCGCCAGGTGAGCACGGTCCTGAGCTCCATCCGCAGCCGCGGGTAGTGATGGTGCGGGCGGACCGTCTTGAACCCCACCGCGAGCAGGTAATCGACGGGGAGCATGCACCCGCCCGGTGATTCCCAGCGCCGGTCCCCGAAGGCCTCGATGGCCCGCACGCCGCGGCGCGTCAGGTCCTTGGCCATGGCCTGGACGAGCATCCGGCCGATGCCCCCGCCGGCGAACTCGCTGAGCAGGTGGGCGGTCATGAACAGCACCGCGTCGGCGCTCACCGGGCTGGTGGGGAAGGCAATCGAGCGGGGCACGTACTGCGGCGGGGCGAACAGCATGTACCCGGCGGGCACGCCGTCGACGTAGGCGATCTTGCCGCAGCTTCCCCACTCGAGCAGCACGGAAGAGACCCAGGACTCCTTCTCGAGTTCCGGGTCTCCGTTTTCCTCGGCTCGCGCCCGGCTGACCGGGCCGAGTTCCCAGAAAACGCATGTACGGCACTTCGGCGGCAGGTCGCCGAGGTTATCCAGCGTGATGTTGACGATACGACGTGACATCCTCATCCCCGGCGTAATCCACAAGCGCTCCCGGGAGATACCCCGTATCCTGGCATGATACTCGGGGGCGCCGGTGGGAGTCGTTCTCCTGGGTAAACCATTCCCAACGACTCAGGAGAGGCCCGTGACCGGGGAACAGCAGCCGATATCCCAGCCGCAGCGAATCGACCGTTACGTCGGCCAGTACGCCGAACGTGCGGTTGGCATGGTGGCTTCGGAGATCCGAGCTCTGTTCGCCGTCGCGGCCAGACCCGAGATCGTTTCCCTGGCCGGCGGATCGCCGTACGTGTCGGCCCTTCCGCTCGACGCCGTCGGTGACATGGTGGGCCAGCTGGTCGCCACCCAGGGTGCCACCGCGCTGCAGTACTGCACCGCGCAGGGCGACGCGGGCCTGCGCGAGCGGATCTGCGACGTCATGGAGCTCGAGCAGGTCCGCGCCCACCCGGACGAGATCGTCGTCACGGTCGGCTCGCAGCAGGCCCTGGACCTGCTGACCAGGATTTTCATCGATCCCGGGGACGTGATCCTGGTCGAGGCGCCTTCCTACGTCGGCGCGCTCGGCGCCTTCGCGTCCTACCAGGCGGACGTGGTGCACGTGGCGATGGACGACGACGGGCTGATCCCCGAGGCGCTGGAAGAGGCCATCCGGCGCACCGCGGCGGCGGGCCGCAAGGCCAAGTTCCTCTATACCGTGCCGAACTTCCAGAATCCGGCCGGGGTGACCCTCGCCGCCGGCCGGCGCCCCCGCATCCTGGACATCTGCCGTCGCGCGGGCCTGCTGGTCGTCGAGGACAACCCGTACGGCCTGCTCGGCTTCGACGGCGAGCCGATGCGCGCGCTGCGCGCCGACGACGCCGATGGGGTCGTCTACCTCGGTTCGTTCTCCAAGACCATCGCGGCCGGCCTGCGGGTCGGCTGGGCGGTGGCGCCGACGGCGATCAGGGAGAAGCTGATCCTGGCGGCCGAGTCGGCGGTGCTCTGCCACTCGAGCTTCTCGCAGCTGACCGTGCGCGAGTACCTGAACACCCAGCCCTGGCTGGAGCAGATCAAGGACTTCCGCGAGCTCTACCGGGAACGCCGGCATGCCATGCTGGGCGCGCTGGCCCGGATGATGCCGCCGGAATGCCACTGGACGCACCCGGGCGGCGGGTTCTTCGTCTGGCTCACGCTCCCGGACGGGATCAACTCCAAGGCGATGCTGCCGCGGGCCATCTCGTCGCGGGTGGCCTATGTGCCCGGGACGGGCTTCTACGCCGACGGCTCGGGTGCCCAGTACGCCCGGCTGTGCTACTCACTGCCCACCCCGGACCGGATCAACGAAGGCATCCGGCGGCTTACCTCGGTGATCGAAACCGAGGTCCAGCTGCGCGATGACTTCGGTCCTGCGCGTCCGGTTTCCTAGTTAAGGCTGTATTTCAAAATCATGAGCGATCTCGAGCGCATCGTCGTCCTGGCTGGCGGCCTGTCCCCGGAGCGGGAAGTCTCGCTGCGATCCGGGGACCGGGTCCGTGACGCGCTAGCCGAGGCGGGCATCCATGCCATCGTCGCCGACGCCGATGCCGCCCTGCTCGCCCTGCTGCGCGCCGACCCGCCCAGCGCCGTCTTCCCGGCCATCCATGGCGTCTGCGGGGAGGACGGCGCGATCAGGGAGGTCCTCGGGCTGCTCGGCGTGCCCTACGTCGGGTCCGTGGCCAGCGCCTGCCAGATGGCCTTCGACAAGCCCACGGCCAAGGCCCTGGCCGCCGCCGCGGGCCTGGCCACGCCGCAGTCCGTGACCCTTCCCCGGGAAACGTTCCACGATCTCGGGGCCGCCGCGGTCATCGACCTGATCGTGGCCCGGCTGGGGCTGCCGCTGTACGTCAAGCCGTCGCGCGGCGGCTCGGCCCTGGGCGCCGGGGCGGTCCGCACCGCCGCCGAGCTGCCGGCCGCGGTACTGAGCTGCTTCGCCTACGGCGACACCGCGCTGATCGAGCGGCTCGTGGCCGGCACCGAGGTCGCGGTCAGCGTGGTCGACCTCGGCCAGGGCCCGCAGGCGCTCCCGGTGGTGGAGATCGTCCCCGGTGAGGGCGGGTATGACTACGCCGCCCGGTACACCGCGGGCAAGACTGAGTTCTACGTCCCGGCCCGGCTGTCCGCCGAAGTCGCGGCGGAGGCCGCGCGGATCGCCATCGCCGCGCACACGGTGCTCGGCCTGCGTGACCTGTCCCGGACCGACCTCATCGTGGACGAGGCGGGCACTCCCTGGTTCCTCGAGGTGAACGTCTCGCCCGGGATGACCGAGACGAGCACGCTCCCGCTGGCGCTGGAGGCTTCTGGCCACCCGTTCGGTCGTACCTGCGTCCAGCTGCTCGAACTGGCAGCCGCCCGCGGCGCCTGAGCGCCCTCCTGGCGCCGTTACGCCACGAGCGCGGGACCGCGCTCCAGCCCGCGGGGTCAACGGATCAGGTCGCTCCAGGAACCGAGGGAGCTCAGGACGTCCGGCAGCCGGGCCGCGGGCAGTGCGCACGCGCCAGCGCGCCGCCGAACTGCCCCCGGCGGCCAGTTCGGGCGGATCATAGGGGGCGCCGAGGCCGAGCACCGTACAGATATCGTCGATACCGGTTCCCCTAGGGGTATCCGTGCCGCGGAACTGGCCGCTCTATGCATGGCCGACGGGATTATGACGGCTCCGGGCCCGCGTCCTAGGCTCATCTCATGACACAACGCAAGAGCTTCGGCAGCGACAACCACGCCGGCGTCCATCCCGCGGTCCTCCAGGCAATCGTGGACGCGAACGCGGGCGACGCGGTCGCCTACGGCGCCGACGAGCGGACCGGGCATGCGACCGCCGCGTTGCGCGAGGTCTTCGGGGCTGACGAAGCGTTCCTGGTGATGAACGGCAGCGGCGCCAACGTTCTCGGCCTGAGCCTGCTGCTACGCCGGCACGAGGCCGTCATCTGCGCCGAGACGGCGCACATCAACACCGACGAGTGCGGCTCGGCCGAACGGCTTACCGGCACCAAGCTGCTGGCCGTGCCGTCGCCGGACGGGAAGATCACTCCTGACCTCATCGCCGAGCGGCTCTCCGGCCGCGGCGACGACCACCGATCCCAGCCCGGTGTGGTCGCCGTAACCCAGTCGACCGAGCACGGCACCTGCTACACGCTGGCCGAGCTGCGGAAAATCACCGACTTCTGCCACGCCAGCGACCTCCGCGTCTTCCTGGACGGGGCGCGCCTGGCCAACGCGGCCGCCTCGCTGGACTGCTCGCTGGCCGAATTGGCCGAGTGCGCGGATGTGCTCAGCTTCGGCGGCACCAAGAACGGCGCGATGGGCGCGGAGGCCCTGATCGTCATGAGCCCCGGCCTGGCCGCCGACGTGCCGTACCTGCGCAAGCAGCAGACCCAGCTCACCTCCAAGATGCGTTTCGTGGCGGCCCAGTTCGCCGCGCTCCTGCACGACGACCTGTGGCGGGCCAACGCGGCCCACGCCAACGCCATGGCCCGCCGCCTCGCCGACGGCGCGGTCGCTGTGGACGGGGTGGATGTGGTCTACCCGGTCCAGGCCAACGCGGTCTTCGCCCGGCTGCACCCTCGCCACATCGCCGCTCTTCAGCGGGAAGGGTTCTTCCATACGTGGGATGAGCGTGACTCGGTGGTCCGCTGGATGACCGCCTTCGACACCACCGAAGCCGACGTGGACGCCTTCCTCGCCACCGTCCGCGCTACGGCTTCCGGCTGAGGCCCGCCTGGCTCCCGTCTGCGAATTACAGCGGCGTTGTTTCACGTGAATCATCGCATCGCCGCCTTCGGCGGTCCTATCTTCGGTCACCGCCAGGGTGAGACGTGCGGCCCGCGCGGCTGCCTCCATGGGCGCTGCCTCCACGGACGGCTGACTCCGGCGGAGCCGCAGTGATCTGGCTGCCTCCAGCGGAGCCGCGGTGACCCAGCCTGCCGCATCCGCCTCACAGCCCTTTCCCCGTCCCCGGCACCGTCCCGGTTTTCACGGTCGGTGGCACACGCGGTACCCAAGAACGTACCCAGTGGCACACCGACCGCATCCAGCAGCACCACCAGGGCCTTGTGACCAGCACCCAGCACATCACCGACCCCGTGAGCAGCACTTGGACCACGGCACGAAGCGTTCGCATGCGCTGTCCTGTTCTGACCTACCCCGATCTGCCTGCCCGTGTCACCGCCGCGCCGCCGATCCACCCCAGCGTGCAGGAGTACGCCCCAGCCCCGGCGTCGGCCCCGGCGGCATTCACCGACTGTGACACCGCCCCGGTCCAGCCTCCGCCCGCCCCGGCCGGGCGACGTTCACTGACTCTGGTGCACTCGCTGCATTCGCAACTGTGAATGACAGCCATGTTGTTTCACGTG
>JAJKHX010000566.1 GCA_021154785.1 Nocardiopsis sp. | reverse complement strand
TCCAACTCGTCGCGGGCAGGTGTAGGCGGGCGCGAAACGGGTAGCGCGCCGCCGTGACTGAAAGTGAAACCGGGACTCCCCAGGAGCCGCAGGAAGGCATCGCCGAGGCGCTGCACGACCTGTCCGGCCACACCGCCGCCCTGGCGCGGCGGGAAGTCAACTCCGCGATCCGGGAAATATGGGACAAGGCCAGGCAGGGCGGCCCGGCAGCTGCACTGCTCGCGGCAAGCGGAGTCCTGACGCTATTCACGGCCGTTTCCGCCTACCGGCTGAGCCTGCGCCTGCTGGAGAAGCGGCTGTCCCCCGCCGCCGCCGCCCTCGTCGCCACCGGCGGCTACGGGGCTGCTGCGGCCGCGGCGGGCGTGCTCGGGTACGCAAGGCTGCGCCAGACTCCGCTGCCGCTGCCGACCGAGACGGCCAGGGAAACGGCCAGCGCCGTCGCAGAAGCGGACAGTACGTCAGACCGGGTGCAACGGTCTTAGCCGAGCGACTGCCCGTCATCCGTCAGCTCGGGCGAACTGGCCCTTCTGGTCTGTAGGTCAAGCTGGCTGACGACGGACCGGGCAGGCACGCATGAGTGCTCACCGGCAGGACCACCGGGCGGTGGGCTACCGGCGGCTACCAGCCGCGGCGTCATCCGGGCCGGACCAGGCCGCCACCTGCTCCAGGCGCTCCCGGAGCATCCGGACCGCCTGCGCGCACACCTGCTCGCAGATGCTCTCCGGTGATCCGGACAGGCGGAGCAAGACCGCATTGCCCAGCCGGCCAGGCCAGGTGGCGGCCCACACCGTGCCGGGAGGCTCGCCGTCCTGGGGATCCGGGCCGCCAGCCCCCGTGACCGCCACGGTCACGTCCGCCTTGAGCAGGCGGCCGGCTGCCCTGGCCATCGCCACGGCCGCCGCCTCGCTGACCACAGGGCCGCAGGGCACGTCGAGCAGGTCATACTTGACCGCGCTGGAATAAGCGACGATGCCGCCGCGGAACCACTCACTGGAACCAGAAGCCCGCGCGAACGCGCTAGCCAGCAACCCCCCGGTCAGGGATTCCGCCACCGCCAGCGTGCGCCCGCCGCGCTTCAGCGCGGCTCCCACCAGATCGGCGTCCCGGTCCCGGCTATGCTGCGGCTCCTCCATAGGAACGGAACGCTACCCGTCTCCAGTGGAATTCCCGCCTCCGCTTACGGGCTCGGGAGCACGGTCACCGGGCCAGTGACCGGCCTGCTACTCGCCGGTGGCAAGTTCAGTTCGCGGTCGGTCCTGGTCAGGATTTCGCCTCGTCCTGGTCGTCTGGGCCCGGGTGGGTGAGGTCGTGCAGCGGGTCTTGCTCGTTGCGGAGCAGCAGGTAGGCCAAGATGGTGAGGAGCCCGGCGAAGATGAGCCAGGCGTAGAGGATGACGAGGCCGCCGGTCTGGGTCATGTTCGTTGTCTGCGGGCCGGCTGGAGCTGGTCGCGGCGGGAGGAGATGTCGATCCGGGGGCGGTTGACCGCGGTGACCTCGGTCCAGGGGACGGCCACCGAACGCCGGGCCAGGTACCTGAATAGCTGCGGGAAGGGCCACGGGCCGCGCATGGCGTTCTCGCCGTAGCCGAGCCGGTGGCCGAAGCCGATGCCGCCGCACTCCAGCGCGTCGAGCTGGCATGCCTGGCTGCCGCCAGGCTGCGGCCGCAACCGGAAATGCAGGTCGTGTACGGTGCCGACGTGTTGTCCGGCCGTGTCGTAGACCTGGCAGCCGATCAGTTCGGAGGTTCTCACGTGGTGTCCCCGGGGATCCGGCCGATGATCTTCTCCTCGGTCCACCGGCGGAACCGGTAGGAGTCCAGGTGCTCGCGCGCCGCGAGCAAGGTGATTTCCAGCCGGTCGACGTGGTCGATGAGACCGGCGTCGATGCGGTTGGGATAAGAGCCGGAGACCAGCCGCAGGCGGCGGCCGATGGCCTGCCACCAGGTGCCGAGGCGGCCGCCCAGGCGCGGGCCGAACGCCGTCGGGCCGCACAGCAGCGCGGTCAGGACAGGCGGCTCGCCCGGCTCGGGATCACTGAGTTCCAGGTCATCCACGCGGCCCGCGGGCATTCCGTGGCAGTCGATGAGCTCGCGGTCCAGCAGCAGGTCATTAGCGGTGAACTCATCCTCATCCCATCGGGTCACGGCTGTCCTCCGTTCACTGGCCGGCCTTGGTAATGATCAGCAGGGGCACGCTGACCAGGGAAACGACGACCATGATGGTCAGGAAGAAGGTGCCGGCCGCGTTGACCCAGCGCCGGTTGACCCGCTGTCCCATGACGCGGGCGTCGTTGGCCACGATCAGGATCGGGAAGTAGGTCAGCGGGACCGCCGCGGCGCCCAGGACGACGGCGAAGATGGTCACGGTGACCGGGTCGATGGTGGTGAGCGTGAACGCGGTCGCCGCGATGACGCTGGCCAGGCAGACCAGGTGAAACCGGGCGGCCGCGCTGGGCGGATGCCGCTTGCCCCAGGACCAGCCCATGTACTGCGCCACGGAATAGCCGGACGACAGGGCGGACTCGGCCGCGGCCGCGAAGGTAGCCGCGAAGAAGGACACGAACACGAAGGCCAGCCCGGCTCGGCCGAATGCGGACGCCACCGGCAGCGCCACCTGGTCCAGGTGGCTGACCTGGATGTTGAGCGGCTGCAGCACCGGCACGGCGGCGGCCATGATAGCCAGGCTGAGCAGGCCGCCGAGCGGGAACCCGATCAGCGCGTTGACCCGCATTTCGGTGATGCTCTTGCTGGTCCAGCCCTCCTCGCGGCCCCCGGAGGAGAAGAAGATCACCTGGTAGGGCACGATGCACGCGCCGATCAGGGAGACCGCGTAGAACCACCAGGTCGGCGCGGGCTGGCCAGCGGGCACGGCGGGGCTGATGACCTGATGCCACAGCGCGTGCCAGTCCGTGGGCAGGCGGAACAGGGCCACCACGAACACGATCATGCCCAGGCCGAGCAGGCCGAAGATGTTCTCCATCCACTGGAACGGCATCCGCCAGATCACTAGCCAGGCCGCCAGCCCCGCCAGCGGTACCCAGATCAGGTAGCTGATCCCGGTCACCATCTGGAGCACCAGCGATACGCCGCCGATCTCCGCGGCCAGCGTAATCAGGTTGAGGAAGGTGGAAGCGGCCGCGTTGACCAGGGACACCCGGACGCCGAGCCGCTCACGGACCACGTGGAAGATCGGCTTCCTGGTCACCGCGGTGACCCGGCCGGCCATCTCGGCGAACAGCACCATGCCCGCCGTGCCCACCAGCACGGCCCAGGCCAGCGTCATGCCGAACCGGGCGCCGGTGATACCGCTGGTGACCAGGTTGCCGATGTCGACGAAGCCGCCGATCGCCGTCATCACGCCGAGCGTCATGCTCAGCACGGCTTTCACTGCAGCCCCTGCTGCAGGGTGTCGAAGGTCTTCAGGGATTTGCCTACCTCGGCCAGCGCCTTCCGCACCTGCGTCCGGTCGCCCATCCGGACGGCGACGCGCAGGTCCGTGAGCGCGCTGGTGCCGTCGGACAGAGCCTGCAGCATCGTGCGCCGCAGTGCGTCGGACCGGGCGTCCGGCGGCTGGCGGCTGCTGAACGTGGAGTTCACTGAGTCGGCGTCGTTCTCGGCGTCGGTCACGTTGCCGTCGGTGAACGTGGGAAACGAGTTACCCCGCAGCCCGAGTTGAGCGGCCAGCTGCCCGCTGGCCAGGTCGCTCACCATCGCCATAGAGGTCTGCAGGGCCGCATGCCGGTACCCGCCGTCATCGAAGACCGGAGCGGCGCACGCCACCAGCAGCAGGCACGAGCCGAGTACGGCAACACAGGCCAGCCGCCGGCACATGTCGGCCATCCAATCTAAACCATCTGCTCCCGGCGAACCATGCGCGCACTGGTACGGCTGCGGGGGCGCCGATACTGACGGCCACAATAACGGAGTCACCGACCAGGTGCACCGCCAACTGGCTGTTCAGCTTGCGCATATAAACGGTGTTTCGCGGCAAATGGGGGTAGCAAGCATGTCCTCGCATTCGCCAGATGACAGGGATGGCTTTCGTGACGGCTAGCGGCGGACCGGCCATAACCACGGCGGAATCTCCTTGCCTCCGCTGACCGCGCGTGACGCGCTGACCGTCTGGCAGTTCGCGCCGCTGGTCACCGCGGCGCTCGCCGTGGCCGGCGGGGCGTACCTGGCCGGCGCCTGGCGAGTCGGCCGGCGGCACCCGGGCCGGCCGTGGCCCCGGCGCCGGACGCTGGCATTCCTGCTGGGCTGGCGGTCGTCGCGGTCGCCCTCCAGGGCAGTGCCGGTGTCCACGACGATGTCCTATTCAGCGCGCATATGGTGCAGCACCTGCTGCTGATCATGGCGGCGCCGCCACTGCTCGTGTTCGGCCGCCCCGTCACCCTGCTCTGGGCCAAGATGAGCGAGGTGTATTCCAGCACGCTGGACATCAGCTTCGACGTGCGCGGCGGCCTGCTGATCTGGCAGATCCATCACTGGGCGGCGCTGCTGTTCGCCGCCTCGATCAGCGTGCACCTGCTCCGGGTCTTCTTCACCGGCGCCTTCCGCAAGCCGCGGGAAATCAACTGGATCATGGGCACGGTCATGTTCGCGCTGGCCGCGTTCGAGGGCTTCGCCGGCTACTCGCTGCCCGACGACCTGCTGTCCGGCACCGGGATACGGATCGCCGACGGCATCGTGCTCTCCATTCCCGTTGTCGGCACCTATCTCAGTTTCTTCGTGTTCGGCGGCCAGTTCCCCGGGGAGCATGTCATTCCCACCTTTACATCGTCTACGTCCTGCTGGTGCCGGGGCTGCTGCCGGACTGGTACATCGGCTTCCTGATCGGGGCGCTGCGCCTGATACGGGGCTGGGAGACGAACTTCCTCGGTCACACCATCGCCTGGGAGATTCTGATCCCCGGCGTGCTCTTGCCCGCGTCGTTCTTTCTGCTCATGGGCGGGTACCCGATGTTCGAGCGGTGGGTCACCGGGGACGCCAGGTACCACCAGGTCCTGGACCGCCCGCGCAATATGCCGGCCAGGACCGCGCTCGGCGCGGCCATCCTGGCCATGGCCATCGACCTGCAGTTGTCCGGGTCCTCCGAGGTCATGGCGCTGCATCTCGACTTGCCGCTCTATGCCGTGATCTGGACGTTCCGCGCCGGGTTCATCGCGGCGCCCGTCGTCGCGTTCGGCGTTACCAAACGCGTCTGCGTCTCGCGGCAGCGGGCCGACCGGCGCAGGCTGCGGCGGGGTACCGAGTTCGGCATCGCGGCCCAGCGTCAGGGCACGGCGTACACGGCGGTGAGCCAGCCGGTCCCGACGGAGCAGCGCGCCGTCCTCGAGGCCCGGCGGCCGGACGGCTGTACATCCCGGTGCCCAGGCACCTCATCCCGCTGCCGACACCCCGCCGTGTATTGACTCAGGTGAGAGCCCGGCTCAACCACCTGTACGTGATATCACGCCTGGAACCCCGAGCGCCGGTCCTGTCCCCGGTGCGCTGGGCGGTCCCGAGCTGGACGGGCAGGCCGCCGCGAACGGGCAGCAGCTGAAGATGCCGACAGGACAAAGCCAGGCAACGGCCACGGACCGTGCTCACATGGACTTACCGAACAGTCCTCTAGCTGCACGGCTTAAGGACATTCGGCCTACCGCCGCGGCTGTGCCCCGGTGTCGGCAGTCGGGCGCAGGCATGTCGGCCAGACCTTCGGCGACAGTCCTGGCTGGGGCCGGAGTAGGCTGGAATTCTGCCTTCGAGGTATGTCGAGCCCGCCGTCCTGGCTGGCCGTCCCGAAGCGTGGGCAACCACGAGAACCTGCTGGCGCAGGCTGTCGGGACGGGCCGCCGACATGGCCGACGAGACTTCTGATTTCCGGGTAAGCATCACTGAGCTGCAGGCGGTGCTGCTGGGCACCCAGAGCATTGACGGGTTCTTGCAGGAAGTGGCGTCCCTGGCAGCCCGTGAACTGGGCGACGGCCTGTCCTGCGGAATCACCTTGCAACCTAATGGCAGGCCACTGACCGTGGCCAGTTCTGACACTAACGCCGCCCAGATCGACGAGCTGCAGTACGGGCTGGATCGCGGGCCGTGCCTGACCGCGCTGCGCACCGGCACGCTGGTCCGCATCGATGACCTGGCCAGCGACCAGCGGTGGGGTGACTACGCGGTCCGGGCGCTGGCCCATGGCGTGCGGTCTTCGCTGTCGATGCCGCTGGCCGCCTGCGAACGTCCGGTCGGTGCGCTCAACCTGTACTCCGACCGGTCCCACTTCTTCGGTGAGTCGCAGACCCGGCTGGCTGAGCGCTTCACCCAGGACGCGGTCGTCGCGGTCGGGATCGCCGGCCAGCTGGCCGCGCAATCAGTGCTGACCGACCAGCTGCGCGCCTCGCTGGCTTCCCGGGCCGTGATCGACCAGGCCATCGGCGTGATCATGGCCCAGCAGCGGTGCACCGCCGCCGATGCCTTCGCCATCGTGCGGACCGCCTCTCAGAACCGCAACATCAAGCTCCGCCAGGTCGCCGAGCAGATCGTCACCGGCATCACCGGCCGCCCCCCGCAGCCGCCGCCCTTCAGCACCTGACCCCGCGATGATCATCAGACCAACAGGATAAAGGCGCAGCGACCCGCCTAGCTAGGTCACCGTCCTCGGCCTGGCCTGCCTGGGCCTCGTTTTCGGCCTGATCGTGCGCTGACCGCCGCCGTGGCGCATAACGACCGCATCGTGGGTAGCGAGACGCCTCCACGCGGACGAGCAGACGGAGGACGACATGGACATGCCATCGGCAGAACAGCCGCCCGGCCAGGAGCAGGAATACCCGGGCCGGACCGCTGAAATGGACCCCCGGCCGCGCGATGAGATGCGCGACTACGAGGGCCGGGGCCTGCTGGCGGGAGCTCGCGCCCTGATCACCGGCGGCGACTCGGGCATCGGCCGGGCCGTCGCCGTGGCTTTCGCCAAGGAAGGCGCCGACGTCGCGATCGCCTACCTGTCCGAGATCGAGGACGAGGATGCCGCCCGCACAGCGGAACTGGTCGAGGCGGCCGGACGGCGGTGCGTGATCATCCGCGGTGACCTCGCTATCGAAGACAACTGCGAGCGCGCCGTCGAGCAGACCGTCACCGAACTCGGCGGGCTCGACGTCCTGGTGAACAACGTCGCGACCCAGGAAACAGTCGATGACCTCGCCGAACTGAGCACCATGCAGTGGGAACGGACGTTCCGGGTCAACGTGCACAGCTACTTCTGGACCATCCGGACCGCGCTCAAGTACCTGCCCGACGGTGGCGCCATCATCAACACCTCCTCCATCAACGGGCTGCGCGGCAACAAGACCCTGATCGACTACGCCGCGACCAAGGGCGCCATCCTGGCGCTCACCTACTCCCTGGCCCAGTCCCTGCAGGACCGCGGCATCCGGGTCAACAGCGTCGCCCCCGGACCGGTCTGGACGCCGCTGATCCCCGCCACCCTCGGCGAGGAGAAGGTCGGCTCGTTCGGCAGCCAGGTACCCATGGGGCGCGCCGCTCACCCGGACGAGATCGCCCCGTCCTACGTCTTCTTCGCCAGCGGGCGTCTGTCCAGCTACTACTCAGGAGAGGTTCTCGCCCCCGTCGGCGGCGAAACCCTTCCCGGATGAGGAGACCGGATGGACATCGCCTTGGTACCGGCGGCGGGCCCGCGATGGTAGCGGTGACAATGCACGTGCACGGCAAGAGGCCGGTCAGCGAGCTGGCGAGCGCGCTGACCGAGCTCGGCCTAGTCGACGCGGTGGTCGCGGCCAGCCGCCAGTCCGCCGATGACTAGGGCGGTATCCTCCGGGGCGGCGGTTTACCCGGACGCGGACGAGCAAATCACCCGTGAGGTCCTGGCCCGGATGGACGAGCTGGGTCCCTGCTCGGAACACTGGAAGATCTTGATCACGGCGGGCATGGGCTTCTTCGCCGACGCCTACGACCTGTTCATCATCGGCGTCGCCGCCACCCTCATCACGGCCGGATGGCATATCGCGAGTTACCAGAAATCGCTGCTGTCGTCCCTGGCCCTGCTCACCTCGGCGGCCGGGGCGGTCGTCTTCGGCCGCCTCGCCGACAAGCTGGGCCGCAAGAAGGTGTACGGCTACGAAGTGATCGTGCTGGCTGCGGGCGCGATCGCCTCGGCGTGCGCGCCGGGCATCTGGTGGCTGATCGCCTTCCGCGGGATCCTCGGGTTCGGCATCGGCGGTGATTACCCGGTCAGCGCGACGATCATGAGCGAGTGCGCGTCCCGCCATGACCGCGGCCGGATGGTTTCCCTGGTCTTCTCGATGCAGGGCGCGGGCCTGGTGATCGGGCCGCTCGTCGCCATCGGCCTGCTCAAGGCGGGCCTGCGCCCGGACCTCGCCTGGCGGGTCATGCTCGCGCTCGGCGCGGTCCCGGCGCTGGCGGTCTTCTGGCTGCGGCGGCGCCTGCGGGAAACCCCGCGGTTCCTGCTCGCCCAGACCGAGACGGCCGGAACCGGACAGCCGCCCGGGCGGCCCGCCGGGGCGGACCGGCCGGCCGGGATCCGGGGTGTGCTGGCCGAGCCGCGGCTGCTGCGCTGGCTGGTCGGCGCCAGCCTGGCCTGGCTGCTGTTCGACTTCGCCTACTACGGCAACACCATCTCCAGCCCGATGATCGTCAAGCTGGTCTCACCGCACGCCAGCCTGGTCGGTGCCACCGCCGTCACGCTGGCCATCTTCGCCATCGCCGCGCTGCCCGGCTACCTGCTGGCCGCTTTCACCATCGACCGCATCGGCCGGCGGCGGATGCAAGCCGGCGGGTTCGCGATCATCGCCGCGGCCTTCGCGGGCTTGTGGCTCATCCCGGCGGCCACCACTACCGTGCTGCCGTTCCTACTGCTGTTCGGCGCGACCTATTTCTTCGCCGAGTTCGGGCCCAACACCACCACCTTCGTATACCCGGCCGAGATCTTCCCGGTCCGGGTCCGGACCACCAGCCACGGCATCGCCGCCGCGGCCGGGAAGCTCGGCGCGTTCGTCGGCACCTACGCGCTGACCGCGCTGCTGCCTGCTATCGGGTTCGGCCGGACCAGCGCCATCGTGGCCGGCGTCTGCCTGCTCGGCTTGCTCGTCACGGTCACCCTGCTGCCCGAGCCCAAGGGCATCAGCCTCGAAGAACTTACCGAGCCCGGTCCCGGTCACGCACCCATGACACGAGCAGCGCCGAGCCGGCGCGCAGCGTTACCTGGTGGCTCCCCGGCCGAGCCGTAAGCAAAAGGATTAGCTTACATTCGCGAGGGCAGGGAGGCGGGTCGTCCAGACGCCAAACCGAGGAGCAGAAATGGCAGACGTCTTCACCGTCCTGGCTCAGGACCACCAGGAAGTCCTGGGTATGCTGGCGGAACTCGAGCGGGGCCCGACCGGAGCCACCGGGGCCACCGAGGACCAGCTCGCGTTGCGCAAGAAGATGACCGAGCAGCTGATCATCGAGGAGTCCAAGCACGAGGCGCTGGAAGAGATGTACTTCTGGCCCGCGGTGCGGGACCACGTGGAGTCCGGCAACACGCTGGCCGACGAGGCGACCGGGCAGGAGCAGGACGCCAAGCAGGTGCTGGCCGACCTCGACAAGCTCGGATCGGCCGACGCGGACTTCGAGCGACTGCTCGGCAAGTTCATCGTGGACGCCCGCCAGCACATCGAGTTCGAGGAGTCGCAGGTCTGGCCGCTGATGCGGACCGCCCTGCCGGCTGACGTGTCGGCCGAGCTCGGCGAGAAGATCGCCGCGGGCAAGAAGACCGCGCCCACCCGGCCGCATCCGCACACGCCGCCGTCGCCGGGCGCGCTGAAGACCGCGGGGCCGGTCGCAGCCGCGGCCGACAAGGCCCGGGACGCGATGACCGGCCGAGGCGACTGAACGGCGCCGGGCATACGCCGGCCTCTCACAACTGGCGGCGTATGCCCGGCTCCCGCTCGGCCTGATCGATCTGGTTTCCGAGATCGCCCTCCAGCGCCGTACGGGCCCGGCCGCGGCGCCCCAGCGGCAGGTGCCGCGGTGCTCGCCTATCTCAGCCGGGAAGCTTCGCCAAGGTGAGGAAGAAGTCATCAACCTGCCGGATCGCTTCGGTAAAGCGATCGAGGCTCACCGGCTTGGTGATGTAGGCGTTGGCGTGCAACTGGTAGCTGGCCTTGATGTCCGTCTCTGCCTGAGAGGTACTGAATATCACCACGGGTATTGTCAGCAGGTCGGGGTCGGCTTTGAGTTCGGCTAGCACCTCGAGGCCGTTGCGGCGCGGCAAGTTGAGATCGAGCAGGATCAGGCTGGGCCTCGGCGCCCCGGTGAACTCGCCGCTCCGGCGGAGGAAGCGCAGGGCTTGCTCGCCGTCGCCCACCACGTGCAGCGTGCTGCGTATAGGAGATAGCTCGAACGCTTCGGTGGTCATCAGGACGTCCCCTGGGTCGTCCTCGACCAGCAGCACCTCGATGGCCTGGGGTCCGGCTGGATCGGGGAAGTGACTCACCTCAGGCATCTACCAGCCTCCGGGCCAGGATAGAAGGTGCCGGAAGACCAGGTTTCCCGCGTTGCGCTAGGAAGGCAGGCAGCTAGCCCAGGGCGACCGTACCGGCTGGTTCTCAACCACTGCGGCGATGTTACTGCATGTCAAGGTGACGGTCCATGCGCCATTCTCGCGCCCGCACGCAGATCGCCGGCGTCCCGCTGGAGCGGAATAATCCGCCCCGCTGCTGCCGCCCTTCCCGGGGACGGGGGCGCCAGATGGGACCCGCGTGACCGCAACCTCCGCCATCGAAAAAGGACGAGAAGACGTACAAGAAGCTCCGCGATCAAGGTGAGAGCGAGGAAAAGTCGGCTCGGATCGCCAACGCGGCGGCGGGCAGCTCACGTAGCAAGGTCGGCGGCAAGGTCGGCAAGAGCGGATCCTACGATGACTGGAGTAAGCAGGACCTGGTCCAGCGGGCGAAGGAGATCGGCATTAAGGGCCGCTCGAAGATGACCAAGGCGGAGCTGGTCAAGGCACTGCGAGACCACTGAGCCGAGCGGCTTGCCTGACGACTGCGGCGTTGGCTGGCCGGGCACACCCAGCCCGGCTCAGTCTTGCTTGCGGGCGATGGCCCGGGCTAGTTCCTGCTTCGACATCTTCGAGCGGCCGGGCACGCCCAGGTCGGCGGCACGCTGGTAGAGCTCCTTCTTGCTGTGGCCCTCGTAGTCCACGCCGCCGAAGGTCTCGCCCTTGTTCTCGCGGGCACGCGGGTTCTTCGACCGGGGATCGGACGGCCCCTTGTGATCCTTCGGCTCCCAGTGATCGCCGGTCTTCTCGAAGCTGTGCTTGACCGCGCCGTAAGCGACCCGGTGCGCGCGCTCTCCCTCGCCGTAGGTCTCGACCGCGCTGTCGTGGGCTTTGGTGAAGGTTCGCTGCGCTTTCGCCGGCGAGCGCTTCAGCGTGCCCGGAAGTTCTTCCTTCTTGGGCTGGCCGCTCTTCGTAGTCTTCGGCATGGGGGTCCCTTCGCTAGTGAACCAGGTTTGCCTATCGCTTGAAGTCCGTCTCTTCCAGGCACGTCTGCACGGTCCGGCCGCTCTGCCAGGAATTGGCGCCCGGTACCACCGCCGGGTCCGGGATGTCTGCCCGGTTCTGCCGCTTGTGCTCGGTGGAGACGCCGAGCCTGCGGTCACGGTCGCGGATCATCGCCTCGTCGGCCTGCCCGTCCTGGGTGAAGGCCATCATCAGCTGCGGGATTCCGTAGGGGAAGTCGTCGCGGTCGTACTGCCAGGTGTGGAACGTCTTCCCGTAAGTCGTCGCGAGGTCGCTGAAGTAGGCATGTTCCGCCCGGTCAGGGATTCCGGGGGCGACCAGGACGCCGGACTTCACCTCGTGGTGATGGCTGTGCCAGAGCCGTTTCTCCTCGTCGGGGAAGTCGCGGAAACGCTGCTCGGTGGTGATGTACTCGATCCCGATCAGGCGAGCGTCGGGCGTGTTGCGGTCGAAAATCACGCACTGGTGCAGGTCATGGCGCAGGTGGATGCAGATATGCGTCGCCTCCACCTGTCGGCCCATCTCGTCGGCGTACATGTGGAAGCCGTTGAGGTAGGTGCTCATCGCGTCGAGCGGGTACTTCCGCTGGATCGCGCCGGCTGCCGCATCGAGCACGCGGTGCTTGAGGGGATGCCCCGTGCCGGTCTTAGCCGCCGCCACCGCCTTGCGGCCGAACAGCACCCCGGCCGCGGTCGCCATCCCGGCGGCGGCACCGGTACCGATGGACCCGGCCAGCCGCCAGCCGGGCTGCCGTCCCCGCCTGGCGGCGGTGTCGTGCTGCATGGTCATTCCCTCCGCGCGGTGCCAGACTGCTAACTCGGTCGAGAATGCCTCGCCTCCCCTGGGCCCCGGAACCCAAACCGGTTCCTGTCCGCCGGTATGCCGCGCCGGCTCGGCTCACCTTCGCCCGGGTTACGCTCCGGGCAGCGGCGGGCTGGCCAGCTGGGCTAGCTGGAGGGCCTGCGGGCCGAACCAGTCTCCGGCCGCCGGGTCGTCGGTGCCCCACAGCGGGTCGAACAGGGACTGGGCCGCGGTCGTGGCGGGCCAGCCGGGCTGGGTGTAGTCGGCGTAGTCCCATGCCCGGGCGCCGCCGGCGGAGTCGCACTGGCCGTCTGACTGCCCCGGCGTCTTGACCCACAGGTAGGCGTCGAGCAGCGGCACGCCGGTGCTGGCGGTCGGCCGCAGGCCGAGGCCCGAGCCCGGCGGGTTGCACCAGTTCCCGGCCGCGAGGGTGCTGATGACGCTGGCCGGCTGGTCGTATGGTGCGCTGGCGTATTGCTGCATGCTGTCGGGCCCGCGGCCGTTGCGGCTGGTGTCGACCACGAAGCGGGTCGTCGCGACGGCGCTGCCCATGTTCTGCGCGTACCACTGGGTGGTGAGGTCCCAGGTGCTGAAGTCGGACGGGGTAGCCGGGTAGTACTGGCTGGCGCACCCGGCGGGATTGTTGTAGAAAGCGTTCGAGCTGTCGGTGACCATCGCGATGCAGTCGGATATCCAGGTGCCGTAGTCATCGAGCTCGGCCGTCGGCTGGTAGTTGGACACGTTGAGGAAGAAGCCCTGGGCCGCCTGGACGTGCGCGTCCAGCAGCCGCTGCGTCATCGTGCCGACAGACTGCCACGCGCTGTGGGTCCCGTCCAGGTACACGCTCACGCCCGGGTCATGCTCGAGCGCGCCCACCGCGTACTGGAGTTCGGCGATCCGCTCGGCGTCGGTGAAGGGGTACGACGAGGCCGACAGCCCGCAGTTCGACGGCATGTTGCCCAGGGCGTCCGGCTCCAGGATGACCACCGCATGGCCGTTCCCGACGCCTTGCGCGAACCCGCTGATCCACGCCTGGTAATCCGCCTGGCTGAGGGCACCGCCGGCTGAGTACTGAGCGCAGTCACGGCCGGGGATGTCATAGGCGACGAGCGCGGGAACTGCCCGCTCGACGGCGGCCTCGGCCATCGTCTGCCGCACCTGCTGCCGGACCTGGGCCGGCGTGCCGCTGGTAAACCACACGGCCCGCGGCGTCGCCTCCATCTCGGTGATCAGCGCCGCGTCCTTGCGATCGCCTTTCTTGACCAGCTGCAGGATCTGCTGCGGCGCCCCGGCTGACGGCGGCGGCACGAAAAACCGCGTGTCCGGGTTGAGACCGCGCTGCGCCGCGGAGACGACCGGGCTCGCCACGGCGGTGGGCGCGGCGGCCCACGGCCCGGCGGCGGCGCCCGCCGTTACCAGGGTCACGGCTACCGCGAGACGGGGAATACGGCCGAACGTGCCACCTGCCACGGGTTCCTCCCGGAAATTACCGGAACATTTCCGGAAGGAACGTAACAAGACTGGATGTCGCGGTCAATGCCTGTCCGGCCCTGGCTTAGGCGCCCGGCCGGGGCTGGCGGTGGAATCCCTGATCACCAGCCTGGTCGCCAGTTCGATCCGGAGCGGTTCCAGGCGCCGGTTCTGCATCTGGCGCAGCAGCAGGCTGACCGCGGTCCGGCCCAGTTCGGCCAGCGGCTGGCGGACGGTGGTCAGGGCCGGAGCGGTGATCGACGCCTCGACAGTGTCGTCGAAGCCGACCACCGAGATGTCGGCCGGCACCCGCAGGCCGCGTGCCGCCGCCGCCTGGAGCGCGCCGGCCGCCATGCCGTCGTTGAACGCGAAGATCGCCGTGGGCGGGTCCGGCCGGGCGAGCAGGCGGGCCGCCGCCTCCCGGCCGCCTTCGATACGGAAGTCGGAGTACCGCACCAGCGCCGGGTCGGGCAGGACGCCGGCGCCAGCCAGGGCCGCGTGATGACCGCGCATGCGTTCCTCCGTCGCCACCCAGCCCCGCGGCCCGCCGATCACGGCGATCCGCCGGTGCCCGAGTTCCAGCAGATGGCGGGTGGCCTGCGTCGCCCCGGATGAGTGCGCGGCGGCCACGACCGGGATTCCCTCGGCCATCTCGGTGCGCGGATCCACGATCACGAAAGGGAAGCCGCGCCCGGCCAGGGCCGCGAACTCCTGGCCGGATTCCTCGGGCAAGACGATGATCGCGCCGTCGGCCGCGCCGCCCGCCAGCCGCTCGAGCACGGACACCTCCCGGGCGCGGGAATGCCGGGTCGGGCCCAGCACTGCCTGCAGGTCGTGCTCGTACAGCGCCTCGACGGCGCCGGCCAGGATCTCGGCGAAGCAGCCCGGGTGAATCAGCGGCACCATGACGCCGATCTGGCCGGTCCGCCCGGCCCGGGACCGCGGGCCGGCCGGATAGCCGTGTTCGGCGATCACCCGCTGCACGGTCTCCCGGGTCTGGCTGGAGACGTCCGCATGCCCGTTGACCACCCGGGACACCGTCGCGATGGAGACGCCAGCTAGTTCAGCTACATGCCTGATGGTCATCCGCCCGGGACCCCGGCCGTCCGGGCTGCTTATCTCCACC
Organism: Nocardiopsis sp.; assembly: GCA_021154785.1. Classification (GTDB taxonomy): domain Bacteria; phylum Actinomycetota; class Actinomycetes; order Streptosporangiales; family Streptosporangiaceae; genus Palsa-504. Next base: position 2,910 of record JAJKHX010000566.1, on the reverse strand, counting down.
CCAGAATTGAAACACTTCCAGCGCATACCGCCGAAGGCCGCGGGTAGCACCGGCCGCCGACACGGGGTGGCCGTGACGGCTGACCGAGACGGCGCACTGATGGCGTCGCCGGCCCGTGACGTCTCAGGGAGGAAGCAACAAGATGAAGGCTGTGGTGTTTCACGGTCCGCGGCAGGTGGCGGTGGAAGAGGTCACCGACCCGAAAATCGAGGAACCACTGGACGCGATCATCAAGATCACGACGACGAACATCTGCGGCTCGGACCTGCATCCCTATGACGGCCGGGCCCCGCTGGACGAGGGAATGGTGCTCGGGCACGAGAACATGGGCATCGTCGCGGAAACCGGGCCGGGGGTTAACCGGGTCAAGGTCGGGGACCGGGTCTCGGTGCCGTTCAACCTGGCCTGCGGGACCTGCCGGAACTGCAACGAGGGCTGGACCTCGGCGTGCCTGCGGGCCAACCCGTCCGGCCAGCCCGGCGCGGGCTACGGCTATCCGCACATGGGCCCGTACTGGGGCGGTCAGGCCGAGTTCATGCGGGTGCCCTGGGCGGACTTCAACCTGCTCGAGCTGCCGGCGGGCCATGAGCACGAGAGCGACTTCACGATGCTGTCGGACATCTTTCCCACCGGCTATCACGGCACCGAGCTCGCCCAGGTCGCGCCGGGTAAGACGGTGGCGGTCTTCGGCGCGGGCCCGGTCGGGCTGATGGCCGCGTACAGCGCCAATATCCGCGGCGCCTCGCAGACCTTCGTGGCGGACTTCCAGCCTGACCGTCTCGCCCTGGCCGAACGGATGGGCGCCACCGCGATCAACCTGGCCGACGGCGATCCGGTGGAGGCGATCATGGAGGCCACCGACGGGTTCGGCGTCGACTGCGGTGTCGAGGCGGTCGGCTTCCAGGCGCACGACCCGGCCGGCCAGGAACATCCGGCCCTGGTCCTGGACAACCTGGTCAGCGTGGTACGGGCCACCGGGCACATCGGCGTGGTCGGCGTGTACGTGCCGCAGGACCCGGACGCCGCCACCGAGGAGGCCAAGGAAGGCCGGGTCGCGTTCAACTTCGGGGCCGCCTTCGAGAAGGGCCTGTCCATCGGCTCGGGCCAGTGCCCGGTCAAGCGGTACAACCGGGAACTGCGGGACCTGATCATCCGCGGGCAGGCCCGGCCGTCGCAGATCATCTCGCACGAGCTGCCCCTGGACCAGGCCGTCGACGCCTACGCGGAATTCGACCGGCGCGCCGACGGCTACACCAAGGTCGTCCTGCACCCCGGCCAGGCCGCCTGACCGGAGCCCCGGCGGGCAGGCGGGTTCACCCGGCGTCGCGGCTGCGTTGCAGGTGGGCCCGGATCGTGTCGGCCAGTTCGGTGGTCTCCCACGCCTTGCGGGCTTGCTCTGCTCTTTGCTTATCGCGGGGCCGGCCACCGGGCTGGTCACCGGGCTCACCATCAGCCTCACCGCCGGCCGTTCCGGTGGATACGGCCGGTCCTTGCCCGGCGAGGTGGCGCAGGACGACGGTCTGCTCTTCGAGCGCTGCCACGACGGCCCATAGCTTGGCCTCCGACGTCTCGGCCTGAGCCGCCGCCAGCGTCTGCGGCGCGTACTGGTGGCCCACGTGGCAGTGGAAGTAGGTGATCGACGGCAGCGAGATCTCAGCCAGCACGCCGCCGCACTCCGGGCAGGCCAGGCGCGTCAGCTTGGTCTCGTTCCCGGTCAGGAAGCCCGGGTCACTGCTGTCAGCCATTTTCATTACGGCATTCCTGCGCTGAATCTCATGTATCTCCTCGTGCGGCGCGGCTGCGGTCCGGCCGATCGCCTGTAGTACTGCCGTCGCCAGCTTGGGGGCGGGGACCGCTACCGCTCCAGGGGCGGCGGCCAGGGCGGCCCGGGGCATCGAGCCGTGCGGTGCCTCATCGGGCGCCTGTACCAGCACCTGGCCGCCGGTCCCGGACACCAGGGCCGCGCCGACCGCGCCGTCGTCGAGCATGCCGGACAGCTGGACCGCGGTCACCAGGGGCCCGGCGGCGCGGGCCGCGCTGGCGAACAGGACGTCCACCGCCGGCCGGACGCGGTTCACCCGGGGGCCGCTGCCCAGCCGGATGCTGCCGTCTTCCACCAGCAGATGACGGTCCGGCGGCGCCACCACGATCTCGCCGTTCCGCAGCGGCGCGCCGTCCGCCGCGTGCGCCGCCGGCAGCGAGCCTGCCCGGCTCAGGATCTGCGGCAGCCGGCTGGATGCCTGGGCGCCGATATGAATCACGACGAGCACCGCGGCGGGCAGGTCGGCGGGCAAGCCGGCGACCAGGCTCAGCAGCGCCGGGTGGCTGCCGGCCGACCCGCCGACCACCACGACACCACCGCGCCTCGCCTCGAGCCTCATGCCGGGATGAGCCCGGTCCGGAGCTAGCGCCACGGTCAGCCGCCCAGGTTGGATGCGGTCACGTCGAGGTTGGCGGCGAGCTGCTCGATGTCCTGCTCGGACGTGACCTGCCGTCCGAGCATGTCCACCACTTCCTGCTGCGATGTGATGGAGAGCGCCCCCGGGTAGCGGTCAGCCGCCAGGTCGCCGGCCGAGATCACTGCCGCCCGGCCCTGGTAGATCACCAGGGTCGAGCCAGGGTCTTCCGACTCCATCAGCCGGCGCACGTCTGCGGGACCTATCAGCATCGGCCACTCCGTCGTCGTCGTACCGGGCCGGAACCGGCCCGTGAAGCTTACGGCTCCAGTACTACCCGTGCCGGGCCCGGTAATCATGTCCCGGCTGTTAGAACACCGCGTGAGCGGGTAAGCGGCGCCCCATGGCAGATCCAGACGCAATCTTCATCGGCGGGCCCCGGGATGACACCGTTTTCCCGGCGCCGGATTCGGGACTCGTCGAGGTGCCCATCGGGGGCCTGACGCACCGCTAC
>JAJKHX010000565.1 GCA_021154785.1 Nocardiopsis sp. | reverse complement strand
GTCGGCCTGCGGGCTGAACCGGGACGAGGCCCGCTCGATGAACTGGATCGCGAAGGACCCGCCCGCGTCGAACTTGTTCTTCTCGCACGGCAGGTCAATCCGCGACCGGTAGTCCCGGTACACCCCCAGCGGATCCTCGCCCCGCGCCACCGCGGACATGTTCTCCTTGAACATCCGCCGCAGCAGCGTCACCCCGACATCCGAACGCCCCAGGTGCTCCACGGTCCGGTCGGTGATCGGCCCCTGCGTCACCCAGGCCATCATGTCCTGGCCCTCGACATAGTCGACCCGATGCCGGCCATCCGCGTCGTACACGGGAATCTGGTAATCCGGCACCAACGGCTGCGCGGGATACTCCACGCCCTCCGGCGCGTGCGTCGTGTAGAGCATGAACCGGGTGGTGGTCCGGTCGATCGGCACCCGGATCTGCATCTGCTCGATGTTGGCCCCGCCGACCCGCATGTTGTAGGGGAACACCAGCGGGTGGCCGATCTTCCAGTCGTCGTCCTCCTCGGACGCGCCCTCGACCACCCGGCGCTTGATGATGCCCCACTCGAACGCGTCGAAGCCCACCTTCACGTGCTTCTTGCCGAACGAGGCCGGCGCGTCGAACCCTTGATGCCGCGCCATGAACTCGAAGAACCGGCCGTGCAGCCACTCGGTGTGGTGCGGGTCGACCGCGTTCTCCATGATCTGGACGAAGTTGCAGGGCAGGTCGGTCCAGCCGATGTCCCGCACGCCGTCCATCACGAACACGTCGAACCGGGGCAGCTCGGGCGCGGGCGACGGCCCGATGTAGGCCCAGATCAGGCCGCCCATCTCCTGCACCTGGGCGGCCTGCGCCCGGACCCGGGAGCGGAAGTTGGTCTCCTCCCGCTCCGCGGGCTGATCCAGGCACGCTCCGTCGACTCCGAACATCCAGCCGTGGTACGGGCAGCGCAGCCCGTCACTCTCCACCACGCCGTAGGCCAGCGACGCTCGCCGGTGCGGGCAGGCCTCCGGCAGCATGCCGTACTTGCCGCGCGGCGTCTTGAACACGGCGAAGTCCTCGCCGAGCAAGCGCGCCGGCCGCACCGGGAACTCCTCGAGCTCGCGAGTGAACGCGACGGGATACCAGTAGCGCCGCAGCAGTTCCCCCATGGGGGTGCCGGCCGCGACCTGGGTCAGCTCGTCGTTCTGTTCGGCCGTCAGCATTGGTCCTAACTCCAGCTTCACTCGATGATGGTCACGAGTCGACGATGGTCACGGAGCCCGTGTTGCCGTCCACGCGCACCCGTTGCCCGGTCTTGATGGTCTTGGTGCCGAACGCCGTGCCGGTCACCGCCGGCAGCCCGTACTCGCGGCACACGATGGCGGCGTGGCTCATGATCCCGCCCACGTCGGTCACCGTCGCCGCGATCTTGCCGAACACCGGCGCCCAGGAAGGCGCGGTCAGCGGCGCCACCAGGACCTCGCCTTCCTGCAGGTCGGCGATGCCGTCGGCGGACAGGATGACCCGGGCCGGACCCTCGGCCACGCCGGGCGAGGCCGCGAAGCCGCTCAGCCCGCCGTCGTCCTGCGCCCCGCCGAGCCACTGCTTGACGCTGTCCGAGGTGACGCCCCAGAGCATGACCGTGAACGGCTCGGTGATCACCTCAGGCGGCGTGCCCAGGGCCGGCGGGGCCGACCAGTTCCGCAGCGCGTTCATGATCCCGTTGCGGCGGGTCATCTCCTTGGGCCAGTACTTCGGCCCGCGCGACGGCACGCCCACCGCCCAGCCGTGGTAGTAGTCGAACAGCACCTCGGGCACCTCGTGCCGGGACAGCAGGAACACATCATCGGCGTCAGCCAGGAACTCGGCGTCGACCAGCACCCGGCCCAGGTCGCGCATCTTGCGCCAGATCACCGAGTGACCCCAGTGCTCGACGTAGAAGTTGTGGTTCTCCACGTACGGGAACACCGTGCGGGCCAGCCCCAGCTTGGCCTGGAACGTCGCCTGGTCCTCGTCGCTGTCGATCAGCTCGCCGTACTCGGCCACGATCCGCTCGCGTTCGGCGACGACGGCTTCCATCGGCCGTTCCAGCGTCTCGCCGCGCTGCACCTTGGCGATGTAGGTACGCAGGAAGCCGAGCGGGATGTCCGGGTTCTCCAGCCACACCTTGTCGCTGTGGTAGAAGCCGCTGCCGGCCGAGAAGTTGAACCAGGGCTGGCTGGCCTGCTCCCAGGCGGCCAGCCACTTGTCGCCCTGCGGGTCGCCGCGCAGTCCGGCGAAAACCTCGGACGCCGGCTCGGAGCCCGCGAAGCGAGAAGCAAGATCCAGCTCCACCGCGAGCTGAGCCAGCTTCTTGATCTCGTCGTCCGGCTGGAACAGGTCGACCTGGATGCCGGCCACCATCTTGGCGATCGCCTGGTCCGGGATGGACGGGAACAGCTGCTTGCAGAAGCCGAAGAAGTCCAGGTAGGCGGCGTAGCCGAGGTTGAGGAACTCGAAATGGTAATGCCACAGCTTGAGCGTCAGGTCCACCAGCCGGCTGTAGGTGGACAGCAGGTCGAGGGCACTGCCGGTGCCGCGTCCCTCGGTGATGACGGCCATGTCCTCCCGGTGCGGCAGCGGCGAGAACGAGATCGACTCGAGCTCGTCGATGAGCGCCCGTACCTTGGGCATCCAGGCCGCGTACAGCCGGTCCCAGTTCTGGAAGTAGTACCCGGCGCGCTCGGCGAATTCCGGTACCCGCGCGCCGATCTCCTCCGGGTCGGCCACGCCGACGGGGGAGAGGTACATGTAGCCGTTGAGGAAGCGCAGGTCCACGCCGAGGGCGGGCGGGATCACGTAATGCCTGGTGTTGTACTGGGACAGCCCGATGATCGCGAACTCCAAGATGGTGGCGTCCCAGGGCGGGATGACTTCCGGCGTGTGCACGCCGTCCATGAACCAGAAGGTCGAGTCCTCGTACTCCCTGCGGTCCTCGCTGAACACCGTGGAGTACGCGTACAGGTCCTGCCATCCCTCCGCTCCAGGAGGAGTCGGCATCTCGAACGGGCTGGGAAACCGGTCAGCCATGGTGGTCCTCCTGCGGTAGCGGTTTAGTCGGGTTCAGCATGGTCTGGACCATGCTGGTGATCGGGTCCGCGATGCCCGTCCCGCCCTGCGGTCGGGGGCGGCGGCTCCACACCGTCTCCGGGCGGCTCTGCAGCAGCAGGACCTCCCCGGAGACCGAATCGATGGCCCACTCCACATCCTGCGGGCAGCGGTAGTGCTTCTCCGCCCGCCGGGCCAGCCGGGCCACGGCCGCGATCTCGTCGTCAGTCAGGCAGGGCACCGAGACCCGTGAGGCTTCGACCTCCACCGCCGTGACCGTGTCGGAATCGGTCAGCCGGTACTCCAGGGTCTTGGCCGAGATCGTGCGCCGGCCGATCGTGCCCATGACCTTGTCGACCAGGAAGTTGTCCGGGGTGACCTCGCCGCTGACCACGGCCTCGCCGAAGCCCCAGGAGGCGTCGATGGCGATCTGCGACCGGTCACCGTCCAGCGGGTTGAGGGTGAACGCCACCCCGGCCGCCCGCGGCCGGACCATCTGCTGCACTCCCACGCTCATCGCCGCGCCGTGCTGGCCGTACCCGCGCTCCAGCCGGTAGGCGATGCCGCGGTCGGTGAACAGGCTCGCCCAGCAGCGCAGCACGCCGTCCGCGACCGCGTCGGCGCCGCGCACCCACAGGTAGGTGTCGTGCTCGCCGGCGAAGCTCGCGTCCGGCTGGTCCTCGCAGGTCGCCGAGGAGCGCACCGCCACCGGCAGCGCCTCGTCACCGCACTGCGAGCACAGCCGCGCGTAGGCCGCCCCGATCGTCTCCGCCAGCGCGGCCGACATCCCCAGCGCGCCGATCAGCTCCCGGGCACGTGACCCGGCCGCCGCCACCGACCCCGTATCGCGCGGGTCGACCCCGGCCATCAAGGCGTCGATCTGCCCGGTCAGCCCGTTGTCGGCCAGTGCCTTGCGGTAGCAGTCGGCCGAGACGGCGAAACCGGGCGGCACCGGCAGCCCGGCACCGGTCAGGGTACCGAGGGATGCGTTCTTGCCGCCGAGCACCGGGGTGTCCTCGGGCTGGAAATTCTCGAACCACAAGATCTGTGCCACATGACCCCCAGGGCCAACCGGGATTTCCCAGAACGTACGGCCTTCCTGCCTGCGGCACCAATGCTGTTGTCCCGCAGAGCGGAACAGAGCTACGGTGAGGCCATGACGACCGCCGAGCCGGCCGCAGCCGCCCGTCGAACGGACCGCACCACGCTGGCGTCGGTGCGCAACGCGGCCCGCGTGCTGCGCGCGTTTTCCCGGGCCGGCCAGGAGCTCGGCATCACCGAGCTGTCCCGCCAGCTCGGCCTGGGGAAGAGCACCGTGCACCGGCTGGTGACCACGCTGACCGCCGAGCGGCTGCTCGAGCGGGGCAGCACCCCCGGCCGGTACCGTCTCGGCCTGGTCCTGTACGAGCTGGGCAGCCGCGTCACCGAGCACGTGGACCTGCACCAGGCGGCGCTGCCGGTGCTCACCACGCTGCGGCACGAGACCGGTGAGATGGTGCACGTGGCCGTCCTCGACGGCCTCGAGGTGGTCTACGTCGAGCGGCTGGAGAGCCACAACCTGCTGCCGATCTTCCGCCAGGTCGGGCACCGGCTCCCCGCCCACACCACCAGCTCGGGCAAGATCTTGCTCGCCGCGCTGCCGCCGGACGAGCTGAGCCGGCGGCTCGAGGACTGGCAGCCCAGAGCCGTCACGCCGTGGACCATCATGGACAAGAGCCGGCTGCTGTCCGAGCTGGCCGAGGTGGGCCGGCGCGGCTGGGCGCAGAACAACGAGGAAGGGCACCGCGGCATCGTCTCGGTCGGCGCGCCGATCCGGGGCCGGGACGGCACGGTCATGGCCGCGGTCAGCGTCGTCGGCGACAGCGCCCGGATGCGCTCGATGATGCGCCGGGCCACCACGCTGGTGGTCGAGTCGGCCCGGCTCATCTCCCGCCGGCTAGGCTACGCGTCCTGAAAAAGACCTTTTAGGCCGAACGAGTTCTGTTCCCGCCCCGCCGCCACCTCTGCGTCCATCCTCAGTGGATCCCGCGGTGGCCGCCCGCGTCCAGGTAGAGCACGCTGCCGTGCAGCACGCTGGCCTCCGGGTCCAGCAGCATCTCTACCGCCCAGGCCAGCTCGTCCGTGGTCGGCAGCCGGCCCAGCGAGTTCTGCGCCACGTACTCCTGCCAGACCTCGTCCTCGGCCGCGCCCCGCTCGGCGGCGACCGCGGCCACGATCCGGCGCAGCCGCGGCGTGTCGGCCGGGCCCGGGCTGAGCGTGTGCGCGGTCACCCCGCGCGGCCCGTACAGCAGGCTGATCTGGCGCATCAGGTTGAACACGGCCGCGTTGACCGCTCCCGGGCCGGCCTCGTGTGCCCGCGGTTCCAGGCCGAGCGAGCCGGCGAACGTCACGAACCGCGACCCCGGTACCAGCCGGTCGCGGACCGCGTGCAGCAGCCGCAGCAGGCCGCCGGCCTTGATGTTGGCGCCGGTGGCCAGCGCGTCCGGGTCGATGGTGTCGGCCGAGCCGCGGACCGGCAGCCCGGCCGCGAACACCGCCATCCGCACCGGCCCGCCCCGGCCGGCCACGGCCGTGCTGATCGCCTGGATCGCCTCGTTGCTGCCGATGTCGGCCGGGCACGGCGTGATCAGCTCGTGCTCCGCCGCGAGCTCGTCCAGGGCGTCCTTGGAGCGCGCCACCGCGACCACCGCCAGCCCGCGCCGGGTGAGCCGCCGGATCACCGCCCGCCCGATGGTCCCCGTCGCCCCTACTACGACGGCCTGCTCGCCGGGCTCAGGGCTCACGTGCCCGCCCGCTGCGCCGCCGCCTCCCGGCGGGCCGCGACCTCGTCGGCGCGGGACACGTCGGCGGGCACGCCGCCGATGCCCCAGCCCTCCGGCGGGAACTGCGTGATGTAGGTGCGGACCCGCTCGATCGGCGTGTCCAGGATCTCCGCCACCAGGGCGGCGACCCGGCCGTGCAGCTCGCGGATCTTCTCCGGCGGGCGGCCTTCCATGATGTCGATGCGGACGAGTGGCATGGGTGCTCCTTAGTCGTTAGCGGGGACCGAGGCCGAGAAGGTCCCGGGCGGTGTCGATGGCCGGGGCCGGGTTGTCCCACGGCACCCGGACGGCCGCCAGCCCGGCCTGGCGGGCGCCTTCGACGTTCCACGGCATGTCGTCGAGGAACACGATCTGCTCCGCGGGCAGGCCGAGCGCCCCGGCGCCGTCGCGGAAGGCGCGCGGGTCCGGCTTCAGCACCCCGGTGAGGCTGGCGTCGACGATCACGTCGAACAGCTTCAGGTGCTCCTGCCGCCCGACCCAGCCCGGCCCGTGGAACGCGGCCAGGTCGTTGGTCAGCGCGCCGAGCGGCAGCCCGGCCGCCTTGGCGTCGGTCATCAGGTCCACCGTCTCGGCGCACAGCCAGTCCTGCTCGGGCAGGTCGTAGAGCCGGCCCATCATCGCCTGGGTATCCCAGGCCTGGCCCACCGCGGCCCCGAACTCGGCCGCCCGCTGCGCCCAGTAATCCCGCTCGCTCACCTCGCGGTCCAGCATCCGCTGCCACAGCTCGTCCCGGTCCGTGCCCAGCCCGCCGATCCGCTCGAGCACCGGCCGCAGCGCCGGCTCGGACTCGGCCAGCCGCCCGGCCACGTGCATGGAGGTGCGGTGCACCACCCCGCCGATGTCGAGCAGCAGTCCCTTATACGGGCCCCGGTACGTGCGCTCAGGTGGCGGCATAACCACGCTCGGCGTAGGGGTAGCCGCCCAGCTCGAGCCGGTCCAGGCCGGCCGCCTGCGGCGAGGCGTAGTAAGCGCGGATCTCGGTGATCAGCCCGGTGTCCGGGTCGAAGTGATACCACTCGTCGCCGCGCAGCACCACGCCTGCTTTGGTCTTCTCATGCGTCCACTCGATCACCGCCCGGTCGGTGTCCGGATCGCAGATGACCTCGTCCACGGTCCACCGCGAGCCCAGCGTGCGCACCGCCCACGACCACTTCGCGCCGATCGTCTCGCCGCCCCGGAACGGCCCGTCGTACATGTCCGGCGGGAAGTAGTGCACCCCGCCCGGGGCGAAGAACTTCGCCACCGCGTCGGCGTCGCCCGTGTTGCACGCGTCGAAGTAGCCGCGGATGACCTCTTCCATCCGCCGGGCTTTGGCCGTCCGGTCCTGCTCAGCTGTCACAGCCCCGAGCCTAGGCCGTAACCGTCTAGGCCAGCGAGGACGTGTTCCGCATGGAGGTACGGTACCGCCGGAACCAGCGCTCCAGGCGGCCCGGCTCGCTCATGAGGCTCAGCGGCTCGCGCGGTCCCCGCGTTCCCGCACCGCCCGCAGATCCTCCGCGATGCGGAAGAGCACGACGAACGATTCCAGCACCAGCCGCCAGAACGCCATCACGATCAGGCCGAACAGCGGGCCGATGATAACGAACACCAGCACGCCGAACACCGCGCTCAGCCGGAACGCGACGATCGAGTAGCCCAGCCAGGCCAGCGTCACCAGCACCGTGATGAGGACGTACAGCACCTTGATGATCTTGGTGGTGACGAACGAGGTGAAGCTGAAGTCGAACAGCGAGGACAGGAAACCGCGGGCGTGCGCCGCCTGCGGCGACCCCATCATCGCGCCGCCCATGGCTTGCGCGCCCCGTCCCGGCTGACCCATCGCCGGCGTCCCCGGCGGCGGTGCCCCGGGCGTCGGAGTCCCTGTCCCGGCGTCGGCCTGCCCCGGAGCGCTGCGTCCCTGGGCACCCGAGGACGGCCCGGCCTGCCACAGCGGGCTGGCTCCCTGGCCGGACACTGGCTGGCCCGGCCGTACGGCCCCCTGACCGGACGCGCCGTACCCGGATCCGCTCGGCCCGGACGACCCGTACGCCGAGCCGCTCTGGGCGGAGGATCCGTACCCGGCGGCGCTGGGGGCCGACGACCCGTACCCGGCAGCGCCCTGACCCGGGGATCCGTACCCGGAGGCGCTCGAGCCCGGCGACCCGTACCCGGAACCGCTCTGGCTCGAGGATGGGTAGTCCAGGGCGCTCTGGCCCGACGATGACCCGTATCCCGAGCCGCCCTGACCGGACGATCCGTACCCGTAACCGGAGGGCGCTCCCGTACTGGGCATTCCCGGACTGGGCGTCACCGGGTGCTGCCGGGTCGCGCCGGATTCGGACTCGTCCGCGTCGTAATACTGCTCGCCGGGGACGTAGCCGTCGCGATTCCAGTCGTCGCGGCCGTGGCCCGATGATTGCTCTGTCATCATCCCCCCACAGGGAAGTCCGTCATACCTGCGCAACCCTACCGGTCCCGCGCTTGCAGTGCAGGCCACACTAGCTAGCCCGGGTCTCAGCTGGCCCGGTCTCAGCTGGCACGGAGCCGCAGCCCGCGCGGCGTGGGCCGGAACCCGGCCACCTCGAGCGCCTGCGTCAGCGGCGAGTCGCCGCCGGCCCGCTCGCCGTCGGCGCGCTCCACCGTGAGCCGTCCCAGCGCGCCGTCCCGGACCGCGGCGGCCAGGGCGGTGGCGCTGGCCGCCAGCCGTTCTGGCTCGTCGGTCCAGGACAGCAGGGTGCGGCCGCCGCGTTCCACGTACAGGACCAGCGAGCCGTCCACCAGGACGGTCAGCGCCCCCGCCTTGCGCCCCGGCCGGTGCGAGGAAGGCGTCTCCCCGGGACGGTCCGGCCACGGCAGCGCCGCCCCGTAAGGCTGAGCCGGATCCGCTGCCGCAAGCACGACCGCCCGTTCGGCCTTCGATGCCTGCGCGGTCCGGTCAGCCACTCGCGGCCGGTCGGGCGAGGCAAGGGCACGCATCCGGTCCACCGCCCCTGGCAGCGCGAACTGTGCCCCGCCCAGGCCCTCGACGAAGTAGCCGCGGCGGCACTGGCCGGCCTCTTCCATGGCCCGCAGCACCGGGTACACCGCGGCGAAGCCGCCCGCGATCCGTTCGGCCGCCACCGCGCCCCTGGTCAGCACGCCGTGCCGGTCGAGCAGGGTCATCGCCAGCGCGTGCGCCCGCAGGGTCGGGTCGGCGTCGTCGCGCGGCGGCAGCAGCGACCAGCGGCCGGCGACCGTCGGCGGTCCCGTGCGCGTCGGCATGACCGGCCGGCCCCGAAGTCCGGAGATGCTGCGAGATCGCTGTC
>JAJKHX010000564.1 GCA_021154785.1 Nocardiopsis sp. | reverse complement strand
GCTGCTCGGCGACGGCCACGTCCTGCCCGCCGACACCCCCGTCCCCGCCCCCGCCGACTCCACCACTCGCCCCAGGTCGTCCCCATTAACCTCATCCACCCCCCACGCACCATTTCGATTCAGTGGTTGTGGCGTCCTACCTCATAGAGAGGGTAGAACGTCACAACCACTGAATCTCAAGAGACGACAGAAGAGCCGTTTGCCGGGTGTAACCTAGCCGTCTCCCGCCGCCCCGGCCCCGCCCCCCCGGCCTCGTCGGCCGGCCCCGTCAGCCGGCCGGCTGCCAGAGCCGGAACGTCACGCCCTGGTCGTCGGTGCACGCGGCGCTCAGCCCGAACGGCCTGCGCTCGGGCTCGTCCGCGCGCCCGCCGGCCGCCCGCACCCGCTCGGCCGCCGCGACGATATCGTCGACGCGGAACGACAGCTGCACCTCCGGCTCCCCGTCCCGCGACGAGAAGATGCCCAGCGGCGGATTGGTCTCAGCGGTACGCCACGTGCCGGGGTGAGCAGGAGAGAACGATACCTGCAGCACGGCCTCGTAGAACTCCTTGGCCCGCTCCGCGTTCCGCGCCGTCATCGTCACATTCGAGACGTCGCCCTGACGCAGCCGGGTGACCCCCGCCGGGGGCCGCAGCAGTATCCAGCGGTGCCCGAACGGGTCGACGATCACTGAGCCCCGCCCGTAGGGCTGGTCGACCGGCGCCCGCTCCACGGTGGCGCCGCTGCGCCGGGCCCGCTCGGTCGTCCCGTCGACGTCATCGACCTTCACGTGGAGGCTGTGGCTGAACGTCGCGGGGGAGTCCGGCGCCCGGACGGGTACGCCCGGCCACAGATCGGAAGCCTCGGAGAACATCAGCACCGCATCGCCGATGCCGACCTCGGCGTGGCCGATCGTGCCGTCCGCGTTGACGATGGGCTCGCCGCGTCGCTGCGCGCCGAACACCTCGATGTACCAGTCCATGGCGCGCCGGGCGTCCGACACGACGATGTAAGGGGTCAGGGCCGGCGGCCAGGCGGGCTCGCGCTCGACCCGGCTCGTGGCAGTCTGCTGGGGCATGATTCCTCCTGGGGATGATGCGAAGACCTCCCGGGTCAGCCGCTGCCGCAGCCGCCCGGCGAAGCCGGGGTCGGGATCAGCCGGCGTCACGGGCTCGCGCAGGGCTTCAAAGGGATCGGCTTCAGTCATCGCGAGCCCTCCTCTCCCTCGTAGATCCGGCGGAACGCGGCCCGGGCCCGCACCAGCAGCGCCTCGGTGGCGTGGACGGTGCGGTCCAGGTGCCGGGCCACCTCGGGGACCGGCAGCCCGTCGAGGTAGCGCAACGTGAGCGCGGCCCGGTGGTGCGGACCGAGACGGCCGAGCACCGCGCGGGCCTGGATCCGGTCGATGGCCGTCTCCCACGGGTCGTCGACGCGGGCCGGCTCGCCGTCCAGCAGGCGCAGCCCGCGCTGCTCCCGCTCGGCCCGCCGCCAGTGGTCGGCCAGCTTGTGCCGGGCCACCCCGATCAGCCACGGGATCGAAGGATCGCATGTGCCCGGCTGGCGGACCGCGTGCACGGCGGCCAGGAACGACTCGGCCGTGAGATCCTCGGCCAGGCCCGGGTCGCCGCAGCGGGCCAGCAGGTAGCCGTAGACGTGCGGCAGCGCGTCGTCGTACAACTCCAGCAGCCCGAACGCCGGGTCGGGCCGCACCTGCGGGTGCGTCACATCTTCATCGTCGTCCCGGCGACCCGTACTCCGACGGGCCGGCTCCGGATTTTCCCTGGAATACTCCGGCGGCCTACGGCCCGTTCGTAATCATCCCGGCGAAAGCCCGGACCGCGTCCAGGTCCGTGAACCAGGTAATAGAGAACCAGGTAATAGAGGTGAACGCGACTTCCCCGTCCTCGTCCCGCCGCAGGAGCTGGGCGCCACGGAACCCACCCACGCCAGATTCGCGCGATCATGGCCCCATTCTCCGGGGCCCAGATGGCCCGCTCATACTTCTGGCATGCCTGTTCAACTCCACCACATCGTGGTTGACGCTCATGATCTGCCTGCCCTGGCCCGGTTCTGGACGCAGGCGCTCGGCTGGAAGGTTCTCTCCCAGCGGGAGAACGAGATCGTCATCGGGACGGACCAGAACGCGCCGATCGGCATGTGCTTCATGCCGGTCACCGGTCCCAAGACGGTCAAGAACCGTGTCCACCTCGACCTCACCAGCAGTGCCGCGGACCGCGATCAGGAGATAGACCGCCTCCTCGCGCTCGGGGCACGCCGGGTCGACATCGGGCAGACCGGCGCTGAGTCCTGGACCGTGCTGGCCGATCCGGAAGGAAACGAGTTCTGCGTAGTACGCCCGAAGGAAACGCTCATCGGCTAAAGCCCGGCCCCGAGAAGGCAGGCCGCCCCTGACCGCGGCCGCCGGACCCGCATTCACCAGGCCAGCGGGTGCAGGTCAGTCCCGTCCGCGCAGCAGCGATACCCGGAACGGGCGTACCTCCCCGCGCGCATAGCCGCCGCGGACCACCGGGTCGTCCTCCATGACCTGCCGCGCGGCCTGCTCGTCGGGGGCATCGAAGACGATCAGGCCGGTGTTGACCGCGCCCAGGGTCGGGCCGGCCAGGATGAGCTGGCCGCTGGCCAGCAGGCCTTGCAGCCGCCGGAAGTGCTCACCCCAGACGGCCTTCTCCTCGGCGGTCATCGTCGCGGCGAAGTCATCACGCGGAGGGTGGATGAAGTAGATCCATTCCGTCACGGGCCGAGTCTGCCCGCCCCCCGCAGTCCCGTCAATGCGGGCTACGCGGTCCTGACGTCCCCGAGCTCGAGCTCGGCAATCGACGTCTCGCGCATCTTGAACTTCTGCACCTTGCCGGTCACCGTCATCGGGAAGCCGGAAGTGAACCGGACGTACCGCGGGATCTTGTAGTGCGCGATTTTGCCCTGGCAGTACTCCCTGACCTGGCCGGCGTCGAGCTCCACCCCGGGCCGAACCCGGATCCAGGCACACAGCTCCTCCCCGTACTTCACATCCGGAACCCCGATGACCTGGACGTCCTCGATAGCCGGGTGCCCGTACAGGAACTCCTCGATCTCCCGCGGGTAGATGTTCTCGCCGCCCCTGATCACCATGTCCTTGATCCGGCCCACGATGGAGAGGTAGCCGGCCTTGTCCATGACGGCCAGGTCGCCGGTGTGCATCCAGCGGGCCGCGTCGATCGCCTCCGCGGTCTTGGCCGGCTCGTTCCAGTAGCCGGGCATCACCGAGTACCCCCGGATGCACATCTCGCCCTGCGCGCCGCGAGGCAGCACGCACCCGGTTTCCGGATCGGTGACCTTGACCTCGACGTGCGGGTGCGCCCGGCCGACCGTCGAGACCCGGCGGTCCATGTCGTCGTCGACCGTGGTCTGGTTCGATACCGGCGAGACCTCGGTCATCCCGTAGCAGATCGTCACCTCGGTCATGTGCATCTCGCTGATGACCCGCTTCATCACCTCCACCGGGCAGGGCGACCCGGCCATGATGCCGGTGCGCAGCGTCGACAGGTCGTAGGCGCCGAAGCCGGGCATGGCCAGCTCGGCGATGAACATGGTCGGTACGCCGTACAGCGACGTGCACCGCTCGGCCTGGACCGCGGCCAGCGTCTGGGCCGGGTCGAAGCCCGGGGCCGGGATCACGATGCAGGCCCCGTGCGTCGTGCAGGCCAGGTTGCCCAGGACCATGCCGAAGCAGTGGTAGAACGGCACCGGCACGCAGACCCGGTCCCGCTCGGTGTAGCCGCAGCGCTCGCCGGCGAAGAACCCGTTGTTGAGGATGTTGTGGTGCGTCAGGGTCGCGCCCTTGGGGAAGCCGGTCGTCCCGCTGGTGTACTGGATGTTGACCGGATCGTCGAACGACAGCCCGGCCTCCCGCTCGGCCAGCACGTCACCGCCAGCCAAGCCGCCGTCCGGGCCGCGGCCGGCCTCGAAGAGCGCCTCCCAGGCGGGCGTGCCGAGGAAGATCACGTCTTCCAGTTCGGCCAGCTCCGGCCGGACCTCGTCGATCATGGCCCGGTAGTCGCTGGTCCGGTAGCTCTCGGCGCTGACCAGGACCCGCACCCCGGCCTGGCGCAGGGCATAGCTGAGCTCGTGACCGCGGTAGGCCGGGTTGACGGTGACCAAGATGATGCCCGCCTTGGCCGTCGCGTACTGCAATTGCACCCACTCGGCGCAGTTGGGCGCCCAGATCCCGACCCGGTCGCCGACCGCCAGCCCGGCGGCGATCAGGCCGCGGGCCAGCGTGTCGGTCTCCGCGTCGAACGCCGCGTAGGTCCACCGGCGGCCCGTCGGGACGTCCACGAGGACCTCGGCATCCGGATGCCTGGCCGCGGTACGCCGCAGGTTGGCGCCGATCGTCTCGCCCAGCAGCGGGACCGCTGACGCGCCGTGGCTGTAAGAAAGCGTGCTTTCGGAAGACATGACCTACCCCGTTCGTTGATGACGTTCCGGTCGAGCCCGCCGCGCTCAGGTACTGGTACGCCGGTTCGGTGAACGCCGGTTCACGGTGTCTTCCTGGCACCTGACGAAGCCGTCAGGCGGCAGCCAAAGTCAGGCGGCAGCCAAAGTCAGGCGGCGGTGCGCTCCTTGACCGGCCGGCGGCGCAGGTCCGGGCGCGCCAGCGCCGGGGGCACGTAAGCGGACTGGTCGGGTACGCCGGCATCGGTACCCGGCGGGACGATCTCGTCGATCCGGTCCAGGATCTCGTCGCTGAGCGCGACGTCGACCCCGGCCAGCAGGTCGTCGAGCTGCTCCATGGTCCGCGGCCCGATGATCGCGCTGGTCACGCCGGGGTGCGCGATCGCGAACGCCACCGCGAGGTGCGTCATCGGCAGGCCCGCCTCGGAGGCCAGCGGAACGATCTTCTCGACGGCATCGAGCCGGGGCTCGTCCCGGAAGCTGGTGAAGATGGCGGCCCGGCGCAGGTCGGTCTCCTGGTTCTTGCGGATGCGCCCGGTGAGCATCCCCTTGGCGAGCGGGCTCCACACCAGCGTGCCCTTCCCGTAGCGCTG
>JAJKHX010000563.1 GCA_021154785.1 Nocardiopsis sp. | reverse complement strand
CGTGATGTGGGCGAACAACGAGGTCGGCGCCGTCCAGCCCATCGGTGAGCTGGCCGCGGTGGCGCACGAGTACGGCGTGCCGTTCCACACCGACGCGGTGCAGGCCGCCGCGCAGCTGCCGGTCGACTTCGCCGCCAGCGGCGCCGACGCGCTCACCGTGACCGCCCACAAGCTCGGCGGCCCGGTCGGCGCCGGGGCGCTGATCCTGGCCCGCGGCGCGGCCCCGGTGCCGGTGCTGCACGGCGGCGGCCAGGAGCGCGACGTCCGCTCCGGCACCCTCGACACCCCCGCCATCCGGGCGTTCGCGGTCGCGGCTGAGGCCTGTGCCAGGCAGCGAACCGATGAGACCGAACGGGTGGCGTCGCTCCGCGACGACCTGATACGCCAGGTGCTGGCCGCGGTCCCGGACGCGGTGCTCAACGGCCCGCCGCCCGGCCCCGACCGCCTCCCCGGCAACGCCCACTTCTCCTTCCCCGGCTGCGAAGGCGACGCGCTGCTCATGCTGCTGGACGCGAACGGCATCGCCTGCTCGACCGGTTCGGCCTGCACCGCCGGGGTCGCCGAGCCCAGCCACGTCCTGCTGGCCATGGGCGCCGACGAGTCCCGCGCCCGCGGCTCGCTCCGCTTCTCCCTCGGCCACACCTCCACCAAGCACGACGTCGACGCCCTCGGCCTGGTCATCCGCGACGTCGTAACCCGCGCCCGCCGCGCCGCCGCCCGCTAACCCATCCCCTCGGATCGGGCCCGCCGTGACCCCCGAGGTCCCCGAGGTCCCCTGAAAGGGGTCTGTGTGCCACTGCCCACGTTCTTACGTGGGCTGGGGGACACAGACCACGCGGGATCAGGGCTTGCGGGCGATGAAGACCCACTCCCGGCCCGGGCGGTCCGGTGCGCCGCGGACCTCGTCCAGCGCGTAACCAGCCGCCCGGAGCGAGTCCTCGATCTCCGCTCGCGTCCAGAACCGCCGGGTCGAGTCCGACGTCACCGTCGCCCCGTCCGCGAAGACGTACGTCCGCCGGTAGCTCACCAGCGGGACGTTCACCTCGGTCAAGTCCCACCAGGTCTCCACCCGTCCGCTGCCCGGCACGTCGAGGCTCTGGTAGGTGTTCTCGCGGGTCCACCGTTCCCAAGCCCGCCGCGCCGGGTCCCTGACCTCGAACACCAGCTGGCCGCCGGGCCGAAGCGCCGCGTGCACGCCGCGCAACGTCGCGGCCCAGTCCTCGCCGGTCAGGAACACGTGCGCCACGTTGGCGGTCATCGTGGCCAGGTCCACCTGGAGCTTAGGAAGCCCGGTCGCGTCGCCGTGCAGCCACCGCACCTTTTCCGCACCAGGCTTGGCCCGGGCTACCTCGAGCGACGCCCCCGCGGGATCCACGCCGGTGACCTCCATGCCCTGCTCGGCCGCCCGGCGGGCCAGGATGCCCGTGCCGCAGCCGACATCGAGCAGGCTGCGTGCCCCGAATTCGTCCGCTATCGCCAGGTAGTGGTCGAGGTCAACCCGTCGCTCGCCCTCGAACGCGTCGTAAATCGCCGCCAGCCGCGGCTCCCCGAATACCGCATCCGCCATGCTGCCATCCTAGGAAACGCTTCCGCCCCAGCCCCTGGGTAGCCTGGAAGCATGACGATGAGGGTGCTCGCGGCGATGTCGGGCGGAGTGGACTCCGCGACGGCCGCCGCTCGGGCGGTGGAGGCGGGTCACGACGTGACCGGCATTCACCTGGCCCTGTCCGCGAACCCGTCGTCGTACCGGACCGGCGCCCGCGGCTGCTGCACGCTGGAGGACGCCCGGGACGCCCGCCGGGCCGCCGACGTGATCGGCATCCCGTTCTACGTCTGGGACATGGCCGAGCGCTTCCACCGCGACGTGGTCGAGGACTTCGTCGCCGAGTACGCCGCGGGCCGCACCCCGAACCCGTGCCTGCGCTGCAACGAGAAGATCAAGTTCGCCGCGGTCCTGGACAAGGCGCTGGCCCTCGGCTTCGACGCCGTCTGTACCGGCCACTACGCGCAGATCAAGGACGGAATCCTGCACCGGGCCGCCGACCCCGGCAAGGACCAGTCCTACGTACTCGCCGTCCTCACCTCCGACCAGCTCGCCCACGCCCTGTTCCCGCTCGGCGACACCCCCAAGACCCAGGTCCGCGCCGAAGCGTCCCGGCGCGGGCTGGCCGTCGCCGACAAGCCGGACAGCCACGACGTCTGCTTCATCGCCGACGGCGACACCCGCGGCTTCCTGGCCAGGCAACTCGGCGAGGCGCCCGGCCAGATCGTCGACGCCCCCGGCGCCGTCCTGGGCGAGCACGCCGGCGCCTACGCCTTCACCCTCGGCCAGCGCAAGGGCCTGCGCGTCGGCACCCCCGCCGGAGACGGCAAGCCCCGCTACGTCCTCGACATCGAGCCGGTGACCAGAACCGTCACCGTCGGCCCGGCCGAGGACCTCGACGTCACCGAGATCACCGCCACCCGCCCCGTCTGGACCGGCTGCCCCCCGCCCGACGAGCCCCGCGACTGCCTCGTCCAGCTCCGCGCCCACGGCGAAGTCCACCCCTGCACCGCCTGGCTCGACGGCGGCGCGCTCCGCATCCGCCTCCACCACCCGGCCCGTGGCGTAGCCAAGGGCCAGGCCGCCGTCCTCTACGATGACACCGCCGTCCTCGGCAGCGGCACGATCAGCGGCACGTCGCAGAGCCAGCCTGTCCACGCGCGGCCGCGCCGCTAACATCCGAAGGTCTCCCTGTCCTGACTGGCCGCGCCGGCGCTTGTCGCCACGGCCGCATGAGTAATCCCTCGTTCATCGACGCCATGAATTGCAAGCAGTGGATCGCTGCTTCATGTTGACTACGAGAGTGATTGTGGTATCACTATCAGTAAATTCATGCTGTCCGGGAGCCTGCAGGTCGTATCCAGGGGCGGGAGGCATGCCGTGGATGAGGTCGATAGACAGGTGTGACGCCGCCGTCTGGTGCCGCCAAGGTCGACTGTGACGGCACTTCCGTCATGCCGAAGGAGATGCTGGTCGGCCGGGCCAGTTAACCTCGGGCTTTCGCCCAGGGTTAGCCAAGTGTGATCTGTTGATAAGAAAAAGTGCCGCAACCGCCCGCCTGCAGGCCCTCCCATCCGGCTGACCAGCCGAAACAGCCCGGCGGCCAGGAAGGAGAACACCAGGGCCCGTGGAACCCCGCCCACCCGGCGCGACAGCCGGGCAGCCAGCCA
This sequence comes from Nocardiopsis sp., assembly GCA_021154785.1. Classification (GTDB taxonomy): domain Bacteria; phylum Actinomycetota; class Actinomycetes; order Streptosporangiales; family Streptosporangiaceae; genus Palsa-504. The sequence goes on along the minus strand of JAJKHX010000563.1, from coordinate 2,586 downwards.
CGACCGCACGCTGAAAATCAATCCCAGCCGGACACCTCAGGCCACCACAACAAGGTCACGAAAGATCGAGGCTAACCTCTTTAGTAGGGACCATTCTACATATCCAACCCCTTTGACGCCGACAACACATTCAACCCTGTAGACGTCGGCATGATGTTGGGATGGCAGGGTCATGGTCGACCATCCGGCATCCGGGGTGCGATCTGCTCAAATTGGCTATTTCCGGTGGATCTCAATCAAGGAAGTCGCTGCCTGACTCTGCCAAGCCGGTCTGGTTACGTGTGGCTCTGCGGCATGATTTTGGCAGCTCGCAGGTAGTAGGGCGCCGTAACGGCATGGTCTGGACGAGTAGCGCTCACCGTACGGAATCGGTCCCGTGGTTCCAGCCATCCCAACCAGCCCAAAAAACTTGGATAGGTGGGATGTTTTGGCGGCCTTCTGAGCCAGGTAATTCATCGCATGTCAGAGGTTGGGACAGCCGGGATGATTCCGGCCAGTCGGCCTCTTTGACGCAGAAGGTTTGGTCAGATGGAGTATGTGAGCATTCTGAGCAGGATGACATGTGCAACAACGCGAGGCCCTGAAGGCGCTCGTGCCCGGGCGCGGGCGAGCTCGCCGGCCAAGAACAGAAAGGCCCGGCGGCCAGGGGGCCGTCGGCAGGTTGTAGAAAGGCTGCCATGAACAGCAGCACCGCATGGCAACTTGCTGGATTCCGTCCCTCATCTTGGGCGTATTGACCATCAGCGTTGGTCATGGTGGCCGTGGCCGTGCGGCGCGAGGACCGGCGGTTCTCCCTGTACGGTGCGGTGACCGGGGCGGCCGCGCAGGCGACACGGCGACTGACCAGTTACGCGCCACTGGCCTGCACGTTCAGCCGCGTGACAGGGGCGGCATCTAAGCTCGAGGTGTGCCTGCAGACCTTAACGACTTCCCCTGGCCGGCCGGGAGCGCCACCGGGATCGGATCGATGCCCGGGACGGATCCCGCCGAGGCGATGCGCGTCATCGCCGGCGAGCTCCCTGACTTCCCGTACCTGCCCGAGCTGCCTGCCCGGGGACCCGGAGCGGACCTCACCGGCCGGACCGCCGGCCTGCTGATCGACATCCCGGTCGAGGTCAGCCCGCGCGGCTGGCGGCTGGCGGAGCATCCCGGCCGGGACCTCAACCGCGCCCGGACCACGCTCTCCTCCGACCTGGACGTGCTGGAGGAAGTGCTCGACGGCTACCGCGGGCTGGTCAAGGTCCAGCTGTGCGGGCCGTGGACGCTGGCCGCCACGCTTGAGCTGCCGCACACGCTGAACGTGGCCATCGCCGATCCCGGGGCCGTCGCCGACCTGACCGCCTCGCTGGCCGAGGGGGCGGCCGCCCACGTGGCCGAGCTGGCCAAGCGGGTACCGGGGGCCCGGTTCGCCGTCCAGTTCGACGAGCCGGCCCTGCCCGCGGTGGCGGGCGGCGAGGTGCCGACGGCGAGCGGGCTGTCGCGGCTCCGTCCCGTCGAGGCGGAGGTGCTCAGGGAACGGCTGGCCCAGGTGATCACGGCCACCCAGTGCTACACGGTGGTGCACAGCTGCGCGGCGGGAGTCCCGTTCGGCTTGATCCGGGAAGCGGGCGCCGATGCGATCTCCTTCGACCTCAGCCAGCTACGGCGCGCCGAAGCCGACGCGATCGGCGAGGCCGCCGAGGCCGGCCTGGGGGTGCTGATCGGCGCGGTCCCCGCGGTCCCGGAGACGGACGCCGAGGCGGGTGTTCCCGGTGGACAAGCAGCGGCCCGGGGCCCGACAGGGCCGGGCGATGGCAGCGCCGAGGCACGTCAGACCGCGGAACGGGTCATCCAGCTCTACCGCCGCCTGGGGCTCCCGCTGGCTACCTGCCCGGACCAGGTCGTCATCACCCCGGCCTGCGGACTGGCCGGCGCCTCGCCCGCTCAAGCGCGCGCCGCGTTGACGCGGTGCCGGGAGGCGGGGAGCATGCTGGCTGAGCTGATCGAGGAAACCGGGGGCGAGTCCTGATGAGCGGGGGGGCACAGTGAGCGAGAACGAAACGGGCTCGGAGGTCCAGGAGGCGCCGGCCGATGCCAGGAAGCGGCATGCCGACCGCAGCCTGGAGATCACCGAGGCCGATCACCGGTACTACATCCTCGACTCGCCGACGCTGTCGGACATCGATTACGACACCAAGATGCGCGAGCTGAAAGCGCTGGAGGAGCAGTACCCGGACCTGCGCACGCCGGACTCGCCGACCCAGACCGTGCACGGGGCGATCTCCACCCTGTTCACCCCGGTCGAGCACCTGGAGCGGCTGCTGTCCCTGGACAACGTCTTCACCCTCGAGGACCTGGGCGGCTGGTCGGACCGGGCGACCAAGCTCGGCGGCACCGGGCCCTACCTGTGCGAGCTGAAGATCGACGGGCTGGCCATCGACCTCGTCTACCGGGACGGGAAGCTGGTCAAGGCGGCCACCCGGGGCGACGGCCGCACCGGCGAGGACGTCACCCCGAACATCCGGACCATCTCCTCCATCCCGGCCCGGCTGAAGGGCACCGGGCATCCGGCGGTGCTGGAGGTCCGGGGCGAGGTGTTCATGCCGG
>JAJKHX010000562.1 GCA_021154785.1 Nocardiopsis sp. | reverse complement strand
TGGACTGGATGAAAATCTGGCCGTTCTCGTCGACCAGCGCCAGCGCGGCCTGGGTCTCCAGGTAGAAGTGCTCCTGGCCGCCGATCTCGAGCTCGCCGCTGAACCGGTAGGCGGCCCGCTCGAGCCCGGCGGCCGCGTGGCCGCGGCTGACCGTCCGCTGGGCGCCCTGGTAGCTGCCGGCCTCGATGGCGTCGTGCACGCTGACCAGCGCGGGCAGCGGCTCGTAGTCGGCCTCGACCTGGTCCGCCCCCTGCCGGGCCGCCTCCAGCGTCTCACCCAGCACCCAGCAGATCGCGTGCCCGTAGAACATGACCTCGTCCGGGAACAGCGGCTCGTCGTGCTTCTCGCCGGCGTCGTTGAGCCCGGGCACGTCCTGCGCGGTGAGCACCCGGACCACGCCGGGCACGTCGTAGGCGGCCTCGGTGCGCAGGGCGGTGATCCGGGCGTGTGCGTGCGGCGCCTGGACCGGCCAGGCGTGCAGCGTGCCGTGCGTGCGGCCCACCAGGTCCTGGGTGTAGAGCGCGGTACCGGTGACGTGCAGGCCGGCGCTCTCGTGGCCGACCGCCAGGCCCACCACGGGCCCGTCGGGCCGGTCGGCCAGCGGTCCGTATCCCTTGCTCATGACCGGGCCTCCCCTGTACTGGCTGGCGTCGTCGTCTCGACGTAGAACTTCAGCAGCGAGTTGCGCAGCATGGCGATCCGGTAGGCCTGGCTGGCCCGGTGGTCGCTCATCGGCGTGCCGGTCCCGGCCATCTCGGCGGCGGCCGCCGTGACCACCTCACGGGTCCACGGCCGGCCGGTCAGCGCCTCCTCGGCCGCCAGCGCGCGCAGCGGCGTGGCCGCCACCCCGCCCAGGCCGATCCGGATCGACTCCACCGTGGCCCCCTCGGTCCGGGCGGTACCGTCCGCGGTGCCGGCCCCGCCGCCGAGCGTCAGCGCGTACGCCACCGCCACGCCGGAGATGTCGTCGAACCGGCGCTTGGCGATCTTGTGGAACGCGGTGACCGGGGCGACCGGCAGCGGGACGCGGATCGTCTTGATCAGCTCGTCGGGACGCCTGACGCTCTGCCGGTAGCCGGTGAAGTACCCGGCCAGCCGCACCTCGCGCTCGCCGCGGCTCGAGGCCAGCACGAGCGAGGCGTCCAGCGCCAGTAGCGCGGGCGGGGTGTCGCCGATCGGCGAGGCGGTGCCGAGGTTGCCGCCGAGCGTGGCCCCGTTGCGGATCAGCCGCGACGCGAACTGCGGGAACACCTGGGCGAGCAGCGGCACCCGCCCGGCCAGCCGGGACTCGATCTCCGACAGGCTCAGCGCGGCGCCGATGTCGATCTGGTCGCGGCCCGCCGAGAACTCGCGCAGTTCGGGAATCCGGTCGATGCCCACGGTCAGCGCGGCCCGGCGGTGCCCGATGTTCAGCTCCACGCCCCAGTCGGTGGACCCGGCCACCAGCCGGGCATCCGGTTCGGCCGCCAGCAGCCCGAGCGCCCCGGCCAGGCTCGCCGGGCGCACGTAGCGGCCCTGCGCGCTCGACGTCGCGGTGGCGGCGGGCGCGGGCGCCGGCTCGTCCAGCCGGGTCAGGAACGGGTCGGCGGCTTCCGGCGGACCGAGCGCGTAGGCCGCGTCCTTGATCGGCCGGTAGCCGGTGCACCGGCACAGGTTGCCGCTCAGCGCGTGCAGGTCGAACCCGTTCGGCCCGTGCTCATCGTCGTGATGTCCGTTCATCTCGCCGCGCCCCGGCCGGTAGTACTCGGCCGCCATCGAGCAGATGAAGCCCGGCGTGCAGTACCCGCACTGGGAGCCGCCGCGCTCGGCCATCTCCCGCTGGACCGGATGCAGCTGTCCCGGCCGCCCCAGGCCCTCCGCGGTCACGACCTCCTGCTGGTCGAACGCCGCGGCCGGCACCAGGCAGGCATTGATCGCGACCCAGCAGGCCCGCCCCTGCCCGTCATCCCGGGCCACGAGCACCGCGCAGGCACCGCACTCACCCTCGGCGCAGCCCTCCTTGCACCCCGTCAGCCCGCTCCCGCGCAGCCACTCGAGCAAGGTGACATGCCCGCCAACCTCACCCAGCCGCCGGTCGCGCCCGTTGACCACCACTCGGGGCTCCACCGCACACGCTCCTGCCTCCGCTGCCGTCAGCCCGCCGGCCGTCTCGCTCGTACCAGACGGTGCCGCCAGGCGAACGGCAGCGCGTTCTCCCTGTCTATCTACCGACGATAGCTCTTGGTAACCCAAAAGCATCATACAAAAATGGAAAGTTATTTCCGCATTATGGATAATTGGTCACCGACGGCAGTCCACGGCGACGTCGGCGGCACCCTGACGCCTTGCCCGCCTCGCCATGATGCGCTCAGAAGCCGGGGACGGCTTGCCAGGCGCGCCCGGCGTCAGGCGCGTCGTCGCGCGTCACGGTCCCCTCGATCAGCCCGTACGGGCGGTCCGCGGCGTAGTACACCTCGTTCTCATTCGGCAGCCCGAACGGGCTCAGGTCGACCAGGAAGTGGTGCTTGTTCGGCATCGACATCCGGATCTCGGCCACCTCCGGGCGGGCGAGCAGCACCTGCTCACCCATGTAGTACAGGGTCTGCTGCAAGGCCAGGCTGTGCTTGACCGCGAACGACTCGAGCATGATGCGCCGCACGTCGGTATACGACTTGGCCCAGTCCACGTCCACGGATCCGTAACGCCAGCGCGCGGTGACCGCGGTGGCCAGGATGCGGTCATTGGTCTCGGCCAGCGAGGTGTACCGGACCCGCGGGAAGCCCCGGAACTCCGAGCCCGTCGACTTCAGCACGACCAGATCGGTGAGGCCGGACACCACCCAGGCCGAAGGGCCGTCGATGGTGACGACGGTGGTCCTGGTACCGCCCCCGGCTCGGGAGAACGCGTGCCCGTGGTCGGCGCCGTCCACCGCGATCCGGTCCCAGCCGTACTCCTCGATCCGCACCTGAGCGCCGGTCACCCACTCGAAGTCGTCCACGAAGTGCCTGCCCAGGCGCAGGCCGAACTCCTCGATCTCGCCCACCCCGTACTGCTGGGCGAAGGCGTACACGGTGTTCTTCTGCGTGTCGGTGGCGACGACCTTGGCGTTGTCGCCGGCCAGGTGGGCGTCGGCGAAATCGCCGCGCAGCGACGTGGACACGTTCAGGTCCTTGATCTGGTGCCGGTCGCCGTCGCGGGTGATGCGCACCAGGCGGACCTCCGCCTTGCCGTACTGGTTGTCGCCGAAGGTGATCGCCATGATGAGCTCCCGCACTAGTTCTCGTGATGCGAAATAAGCGTTTCTCTTTATGGATAGTTTTAGTGAGTTCCTACAGGAAGCCGGGTCGCCCGCCGGCTGCACTCGGCGTAATCGACAGAACAGGCGGACGATCCCGCTCACGAGCTCAGCCTCAGCTGCTCGCGCAGGGCCGGCGGCAGCTTCCCCGTCAGATCCCCCGCCAAGTCCCCGGCCAGCTCGCCGCTCAGTTCCCCGGCCAGCTGGCCGCTCAGCTCCCCGGCCAGTCGGCCCGCCTCGGCCGCCGGCCGCCCCGCTCCCCGCAGCACGCCCGCCAGCTGCGCTTCGGGCAGCAGCCGCAGGAACCGCGCCGCGAGCCCCGCCCGCGCCGCCGCGGTAGGCCGCCCGAACACCCGCAGCCGGGCCATGCCCCCGTCGGGATAGATATCGAGCCGCACCTCCTCAGCCACCGGCGAACCGGGCACCGCGAAACGGTGCCGGGTGTCCGGCTGCAGCGCGGTGCGGGGCGCGAGCAGGTCGCAACCATCCCCCCGCAACGTCGCCCATCCCGGCGCGTTGCCCACGAAGTGCGACGTATCGAGCTCGGCCACCTCGACCAAACCAGCGCAGGCCAGCCGCACCGCCACCCAGTCGTTGGCCTGGTCGCGACGGCGGGAGGTCTCCCAGCCGTCCCCCATCACCCGGGCCTGGCCCGGCAGCAGCAGGTTGGCGGGCGAAGAGTAGAACATGTTGCTGCAGCCGGTCACCACGGCGCCGTTCTCCAGCGCGGCCAGGTCGATGGTGGCGGGCAGCAGCCGGGGATCGGGCACCGGGTCACCGTAGACCCGCAGCCGCGCCACCCCGCCGTCAGGAAAAATCGTCAGCCGAACGTGTGTAGCCCGCCGCCCCGGTTCGACCTCGAACGTATTCCTGGCATCGCCGGCCACCGCGCTGCGCGGCACCAGCATGAACCACTCCGCCGCGGCCAGCTCGTCCGGGGACGGATACCCCTCCGCCCCGCACGCCTCCACCGAGATCTCGGGTGGGTAATTACCGGTGAACCAGGACGTGTCGACCACCACCCGCCGCACCACGCCGCCGCTGCCCAGCCGCACGATCGCACTATCGGAGCCGGGTGAACGCCGCCGCCGCGTCTCCCAGCCGTCCATGATCTGGCCCTTATGGCCGAACGTGTGCGGCTGGAACGCGGCCTCCTCCGGCTTGATCAGGTTCTCCCGCTCGGCGAACAGCTCGTCGTTGGCGTAGACCACGCTGCCGCCCAGCGCCCGCCCGGCCAGATCCGGCCACGCCTGCTCGCTGCCCCGGTTCATGCTGGTCTCACCATCTCCGTTAGTCCCAGTCATCCGTGGCGTGGCACTACTCCTGTCGTTCAGGGCGCCCCGACAGCTGGAGGACCAGCTTCAGCAGGGCCGAATGATCGAGGGCGCCGTCGCCCTGGGCCTTGAGCGAGGCGACGAGCTGCGCGGCGACCGCGCCGAGCGGGATCACCACGCCGGCCTCGCGCGCGGCGGCGGTGACGATGCCCATGTCCTTGTCGTGCAGCTCGATGCGGAACCCGGGCTTGAAGTCGCGGGCCAGCATGCTCGGCCCCTTGCGCTGCAGCACGGTGCTGCCGGCCAGCCCGCCGCCGAGTACGCGCAGCGCCGCCTCGGTGTCGACCCCGTAGGCCTCGAGGAACACGATCGCCTCGGCCAGCAGCTCCAGGTGGCCCGCCACCATGAGCTGGTTCGCGGCCTTGACCGTCTGGCCCGAGCCCGCGGGCCCCACGTGCACCACGGTCTTGCCCACCGCGTCGAACACCGGCGCGGCCGCCTCGAAGTCCCCGGCCGCGCCGCCCACCATGATCGACAGCACGCCCTCGACCGCGCCCGCCTCGCCCCCCGACACCGGCGCGTCCAGCATCCGGAAGCCGCGCCCGGCGCCCTCGGCGGCCAGGCCGGCGGCCACGTCCGGGCGGATGCTGGAGAAGTCGATGACCAGCGCCCCGGCCTTGGCGTGGGCGAAGACGCCGTCGTCGCCGGCCAGCACGGCCCGCACGTCGGGGGAGTCGGGGACCATGGTGGCCACCACGTCGGCGTCCGCCACCGCCCCGGCGATGTCCTTGGCGCCCTGGCCGCCCGCCGCGACCAGCTGCTCGACCCGGGCCGGGCTGCGGTTGTACCCGGTGACCGCGAAACCGGCCTTGACCAGGTTGGCGGCCATCGGCGCGCCCATAATGCCCAGGCCGATGAACCCGATCTTCATGCTCATGACTGCTCCTCCGTCCGTCCGCGGCGCCGTTCCCGGGGCAGCCAGGCCAGGCTGGCCTCGGTCGTCCCGGTCGGCTTGTACTCCAGGCTTACCCAGCCGCGGTAGCCGCGGTCAGCCAGGGCGGCCAGGTACCGGTCCAGGTCGAGCTGGCCGCTGCCGGGTTCGCCCCGGCCGGGCGCGTCGGCGATCTGCACGTGCGCGACCAGGTCGGCGTACGCGTCGATCGCGGCGTCGAGGTCGTCGCCGTTGCTGGCCAGGTGGTACAGGTCGCACAGGAAGCCGGTGTTGGCGGCGCCCGCCGCCCGGGCCCGGCGGACTACGGCCACCGCGTCGGCGGCCGTGCGCAGCGGATAGGGCTTCGGCCCGCTGACCGGCTCGATCAGCACCGTGCCGCCGAACGGGGCCACCGCCTTGGCCGCCGCCCCGATGCTCTCTATCGCCAGCTGGTCCTGGTCGCGAGCGTCCGCGCCGTCGACCCGGTTCCCGTACAGCGCGTTGAACCCGCGCACGCCGAGCCGCTCGCCGATGCCGGCCACCACGTCGACGTTGTCGCGGAACTCCGCGCTGCGCCCGGGGATGGACAGCACCCCGCAGTCCGGCCCGGCCAGGTCGCCGGCGAAGAAGTTCAGCCCGGCCAGCGTCACGCCGGCCTCCTCGACCGCCGTGACGAAGGCGTCGACCTCACGGTCAGCGGGTACCGCCGTCGCGAACGGCCACCAGAACTCCACCGCCCCGAACCCCGCGGCCCGGGCCGCGGCCGGGCGCCGCAGCAGCGGCTCCTCGGTGAACAGCAGCGAGCAGTTAACCAGGTAAGGAAGCAAGTGATCCGTCATTTTCCGCATCCTGAAATGTATTTTCCGTTATTCTGATAGGTGAATTATGTTTTCTCTATCATGGAAGCCATGAGTGACCTGACCCGGGCCGCGGGCGGCGTGCAGTCCATCGAGCGGGCCTTCGACCTGCTCGAGATGCTGGCCGACGCCGGCGGCGCCCTTGGCCTGTCCGAGCTTTCCACCATCTCCGGGCTCCCGCTGCCCACCGTGCACCGGCTGATGCGCACGCTGGTCAACCGAGGCTACGTCCGGCAGGAGGCGTCGCGGCGGTA
>JAJKHX010000561.1 GCA_021154785.1 Nocardiopsis sp. | reverse complement strand
CAGCGCATCCACGGCCCGGGCGGCCTTGGACAGCGGGGCGGCGAAGAGGTAGGCGGCGTTGTTCAACGAGGCCTTCATCGCGCCGGCCATCTTGGCCAGCAGCACCTCGCGCGACTCCAGGTCGGCGAGCTTCTTGATCTCGTCGGCCGTGATCGGCCGCCCGTCGAGCACGCCGCCCTTGACGACGAGCAGGGGGTGCTCCCGGCCGAAGTTGCGCAGGCTCTTGGCGGCCTCGACCACGTCGCCGTCGACGAATGCGATGGCCGACGGGCCGCTCAGCAGCGACGAGAGCTCGTTTTCCAGTCCCGCCTCGGTGACCGCGATCTTGGTCAGGGTGTTCTTGACCACTGAGAACGTCACGTGGTCTCCGAGCGACCGGCGCAGCTCAGCGAGCTGGGCCACGGTGAGCCCGCGGTACTCGGTCAGCACCGCGCCGGACGAGTCCTTGAACCGCCCGGTGAGCTCGGCCACCGCAGTGACCTTTTCGGCGTTAGTCATGTGCCTCCTCTCCGTTACTCCGTTAGCTCCGTTACGTAGAAGCACGTTCTGCGTCTGGGTAAGAGCCTTCAGACAGCAAAAACGCCCCGGCGCGAGGCGCACGGGGCGGCAACGGCAGCCCTGCGGCTGCGCGATACTGCTCAGTTCACCTGCGCGGGATGTCCGGACCGGGATAGTGATCCCGGCCGGAGCCTTCGGCCATCGCGCGAGCGCGACGGCATCCAGCGGTCTTCGGCAATCCCATTCTACACAAGCTCAGCCCCAAAACTGCGCCCATTCCCGCCGCCAGGGGCTGACGGAAACGGGGTGCGTGGCCCACAGGCTACGTAAGAGCGTGGCCTGTGGGCCACAGACCCCATACCGGATAGGAGCGCCCATGCTGAGCCGGGCTGCGATACGCGGAAGCGGCGGGCACCCGGATCGGGGCCCGCCGCTCCGGCGTGCTGGCGGTGACGGGGGGTCAGGCCGTGGCTTCGGCCAGGTCCTCGGTGAAGTTACGGGTCTTGTTGGGGTCGACCGGGATGCCGGGGCCCATCGTGGTGGTGAAGGTAACCTTCTTCAGGTACCGGCCCTTGGCCGCGGCGGGCTTGAGCCTGATCACCTCGTCCAGGGCGGCGGCGTAGTTCTCCAGCAGGGCGTTGTCGGGGAACGACGCCTTGCCGATGATGAAGTGAAGGTTGCCGTGCCGGTCGGTCCTGAACTCGATCTTGCCGCCCTTGATCTCGGTCACGGCCCGGGCGACGTCCGGCGTCACGGTACCGGTCTTGGGGTTCGGCATCAGGCCGCGCGGGCCGAGCACCCGGCCGAGACGGCCGACCTTGCCCATCATGTCGGGGGTGGCGACGACCGCGTCGAAGTCGAGGAACCCGCCCTGGATGCGCTCGATCATGTCGTCGGAGCCGACGAAGTCGGCACCCGCCGCGCGGGCCTCCTCGGCCCGGTCACCGATCGCGAAGACCAGGACCCGGGCGGTCTTGCCGGTCCCGTTGGGCAGGTTGACGGTGCCGCGGACCATCTGGTCCTGCTTGCGCGGGTCGACGCCCAGCCGCAGGGCGACCTCGACGGTCGGGTCGAACTTCGTCACCTTCCCGGCCTTGGCGATGGCGACGGCTTCGGCCGGGCTGTAGAACTTGGACCGGTCGATCTGCTCGTCGGCCTGGCGGTAAGACTTGCTGCGCTTCATGGTTGTTCTCTCCTAAGGTCCGGAGGTCGTGGTCAGCGGGCCCGCGCCAGGGCCCTGCCACACACGGCCGGGCGGCCGGTGCCGCTCGGCTGTCGCTGACGGATCAGCTTGCTAACGGATCAGTGCTCGACCCTGATGCCCATCGAGCGGGCGGTGCCGGCGATGATCTTCTCGGCGGCCTCGATCGTGGTCGCGTTGAGGTCGGGCATCTTGGTCTGCGCGATGTCGCGGACCTGGGCGGCGCTGATCGAGCCGACCTTGGTCTTGTGCGGCTCGGCGCTGCCCTTGTCCACGCCCGCGGCCTTCTTGATCAGCTCCGGCGCCGGCGGCGTCTTCGTGATGAAGGTGAAGGTGCGGTCCTCGTAGATCGAGATCTCGACCGGGATGATGTTGCCCCGCTGGCTCTCCGTCGCGGCGTTGTACTGCTTGACGAAGTCCATGATGTTCACGCCGTGCGGGCCCAGCGCGGTGCCGACCGGCGGCGCGGGCGTCGCCTGGGCGGCGGGCAGCTGCACCTTGACGACGGCGGCGAGCTTCTTCCTTCTTGGCGGCATTGAAGTTTGTCCTTACCTGTACGGATTCCTAGATCTTGGTCACCTGGTCGAACGACAGCTCGACCGGAGTCTCGCGGCCGAAGATCGACACCAGCACCTTGAGCTTCTGGGTGTCGGGGTTGATCTCGTTCACGGTGGCGGGAAGCGTGGCGAACGGGCCGTCCATAACGGTAACGCTCTCGCCGACCTCGAATTCCACCGTGGACGGCCGGGCGGCCTCGGCCTGCTTGGTTCCCGGCTCCGGCTCCGGTGCGAGCAGGTTGCTCACCTCGCTGAGCTGCAGCGGCGACGGGCGGCTGGACAGGCCGACGAAACCCGTCACGCCCGGGGTGTTCCGCACGACCGCCCAGGACTCGTCGGTGAGCTCCATCCGGACCAGGATGTAGCCGGGCAGCACCTTCTCCTGGACCTGCTGCCGCTTACCGCCCTTGATCTCGGTCACCTGGTGGACGGGCACCTCGATCTGGAAGATGTAGTCCTCCATGTTGAGCGAGGAGATACGGCTCTCCAGGTTGGTCTTCACCCGGTTCTCGTAACCCGCGTACGAGTGCACCACGTACCAGTCGCCGGGCTGCATGCGCAGCTCGCGCTCGAACTCCTCGCGCACGCTGTCAACCGGTTCGCCGTCCTCGGCCGGCAGAGCTTCGGCTGACAGCGCCTCGTCAGCCGGTTCCGCGTCCTCGTCCTCGGCCGTCAGGGCGTCGCCGGAGGGCGACTCCGCCTCGTCCGTCACGGATCCAGCGTCGGCGGCGGACTCGCCGTCGTCGGCGGCACCGTCGGCCGATGGGGCGTCCCCAGCCTCGCCCGCGGGGTCAAGCCCGCCAGCTTCTTCGCTGTATTCGCTCACGTCATCGGCCTCCCCGGTTTTCGCGTCGGATTCCGTCGCGCCCGGCACCACGGAATCAAGCTGGGTCTCGGACACGGTTGCTCTCTCTTTCCTCAAGCCATGACCAGTCAGCGCGGTCATGGCACGGCGCGCGACGGCCGGACGGCCCGTTGTGCGGCGACCCCCGGCTCCGCCCGCCCGGGTCACCCCCGGGTAACTAGCCGAACAGCGCGAACACCAGCTTGGTGAACCCGTAATCCAGGCTCGTCACGATGATGACCATGAAGATGACGAAGGCCATGCAGACCACCGTGTAGGTGACGAGCATCTGACGGGTAGGCCAGATCACCTTCCGGAGCTCGCCGAGCATCTGCCGGAAGAACAGGGCGGGGGTGGTACGGCTTTCGCGCTTGGCCGCGCCGCCGCCTCCGCTCCGTTTCTCCGCCTCACCGCGTGTCTGAGTCGCCATATCCTCACCTATACGTCCGCCGGCTTGGCGGGTTCGCCGGATCGCACTCGCAGGGCAGGAGGGACTCGAACCCCCAACCGCCGGTTTTGGAGACCGGAACTCTAGCCAATTGAGCTACTGCCCTATGCATCCACGGCATGCTACCGCGACCAGCAGCCGGGCTGCCGGTCCATGCAGTGTACGTCTGAACCGTCCCTCCGTCGAACCGCCTGTCCAGGGTGGCCGTAAATGATGCGCCCGGCACCAGCGGCAGGTGGGAGAATGGAGCGCATGCCAACCAGAGTTTCCGCACGCATTTCCGCTATCTCCGAGTCCGCCACGCTGGCCGTGGACGCCAAGGCCAAGGCGCTGAAGGCGGCGGGCAGGCCGGTCATCGGCTTCGGAGCCGGAGAGCCTGACTTCCCCACCCCCGGCTACATCGTCGAGGCCGCCCAGCGGGCCTGCGCCGAGCCGCGCTTTCACAAGTACACCCCCGCGGCCGGCCTGCCCGAGCTGCGGCAGGCGATCGCGGCCAAGACCGCGCGGGATTCCGGCTACCAGGTGGAGGCCAGCCAGGTGCTGGTCACGAACGGCGGCAAGCAGGCGGTCTACCAGACCTTCGCCACGCTGCTCGACCCGGGCGACGAGGTCATCGTGCCGGCCCCCTACTGGACCACCTACCCCGAGTCCATCGCGCTGGCCGGCGGGGTCATGGTCCCGGTGCTCACCAGTGAGGACTCCGGCTACCTGGCCTCCGTCGAGGACCTCGAGGCGGCCCGGACCAGCCGCAGCAAGGTCCTGCTGTTCGTGTCGCCGTCCAACCCGACCGGCGCGGTGTACCCGCCGGATCAGGTCCGGGCGATCGGCGAGTGGGCCGCGGCGCACGGCCTGTGGGTGGTCACCGACGAGATCTACGAGCACCTGGTATACGGCGACGCGACGTTCTCCTCGATCCCGGTCCAGGCCCCGACGACCGCGGGCAGCTGCGTGGTGCTGAACGGCGTGGCCAAGACCTACGCGATGACCGGCTGGCGGGTCGGCTGGATGATCGGCCCCCAGGACGTTATCAGCGCCGCGGCGAACCTGCAGAGCCACGCCACCTCCAACGTCGCCAACGTGGCCCAGGCGGCCGCGCTGGCCGCCGTGTCCGGGGACCTGTCGGCGGTGGCCGGGATGCGGACCGCGTTCGACCGGCGCCGCCTGACCATGGTCCGGATGCTGAACGAGATCCCCGGCGTCCTGTGCCCCGAGCCGCAGGGTGCCTTCTACTGCTACCCGAGCGTCAAGGGCCTGCTCGGCAAGGGGATCTCCGGGCAGCGGCCGCGGACCTCGGCGGAGCTGGCCGGCCTCATCCTGGACGAGGCCGAGGTAGCCGTGGTCCCGGGCGAGGCGTTCGGCACACCGGGATATTTCCGGCTTTCCTGCGCACTCGGCGACGCCGACCTGGAAGAGGGCATCAGCCGGATGGCCAAGCTGCTCGCGGAAGCCAGGTAAGGACGGCACACTAGCCGGATGTCCCGGTCGCTCACCGCTCTGCCCAAGGCGCACCTGCATCTGCACTTCACCGGCGCGATGCGGCACGCCACGCTGGTCGAGCTGGCCCGCGACCGCGGCATCCGGCTGCCGCCAGCGCTCACCGAGGACTGGCCGCCGCGGCTGAGCGCGGCCGACGAGCGCGGCTGGTTCCGGTTCCAGCGGCTGTACGACGTGGCCCGTTCGGTGCTGCGCCGCCCGCAGGACGTGGTCCGGCTGATGACCGAGACCGCGCAGGACGAACGGGCGGAGGGCTCGCGCTGGCTCGAGATCCAGGTCGACCCGTCGGGTTTCGCCGCCCGGTTCGGCGGGATCACCGCCATGATCGAGCTGGTCCTGGAGGCCGCCGCGGCGGCGGAGCGGGCCACCGGGGTCGGCATCGGCGTCATCGTGGCGGCTAACCGGACCAAGCACCCGCTCGAGGCCAGGACCCTGGCCCGGCTGGCCGCCCAGTACGCGGGGCGCGGCGTGACCGGGTTCGGCCTGTCGAACGACGAGCGGACCGGGGCGGCCGGCGATTTCGCCGCCGCGTTCCGGATCGCCGCGCGGGCCGGACTGCTGCTGACGCCGCACGGCGGCGAGCTGGCCGGCCCGGACAGCGTGGCGGCCTGCCTCGACGACCTGCACGCGCACCGGATCGGCCACGGCATCCGCGCCGCCGAGGATCCCGCCCTGGTCAAGCGGCTGGCCGCCGACGGCATCACCTGCGAGGTATGCCCGTCCTCCAACGTCGCGCTGGGCGTCGCGGCCGACCCGGCCGCGGTTCCGCTGCGCCGCCTGTTCGAGGCCGGCGTGCCGGTCGCGCTCGGGGCCGACGATCCGCTGCTGTTCGGGCCCCGGCTGGCCGCGCAGTACGAGATCGCCCGGTACGCGCACGGGTTCTCCGACACCGAGCTGGCCGACCTGGCCCGGGCGTCGGTGGCTGGCTCGGTGATGCCCGAGCCGCGGCGGTCGCAGGTGCTGGCCGGGATCGGCGCCTGGCTCGCCGGAAACCCCTGACCCGGAAACCCCTGACCCGGGTACCCGCGATACCGGGCGCGGAATACCCGCGCCACCGGCTACGCTTGAAGCAATCAGGCGCTGATCCGGCTATCACCGGGGAGCCCCCGGAAGAAAAGGCCACCACCAGGGCCTGAGTAGAACCGGGCGGGTCCGGCCCGTCACAGCCGGCCTATGAGCGGTCGCCGGTTCCCCGGCGGCAAGCGAGGTGGTACCGCGGTACGCCCGCGCAGGAGCGGGCGCGTCGTCCTCGTGGCACCAGAACAGGCAAGCCGCGAGGACCCAGCACATGGCCGTTTACCCGCGTACCGGGGACACTGACGTACCCGCCCAGCCGAACTTCCCCTCGCTCGAGCGCGACGTGCTCGCCTACTGGAAGGCCGGGGACACCTTCGTCAAGTCCGTCAGCCAGCGCCCGGCCGGCCGCGAGTTCGTGTTCTACGACGGGCCGCCGTTCGCAAACGGGCTGCCGCACTACGGCCACCTGATCACCGGCTACGTCAAGGACGTGGTGCCGCGGTTCCGCACCATGCAGGGCTACCGGGTGGAGCGCCGGTTCGGCTGGGACACTCACGGGCTGCCCGCCGAAGTAGAGGCCGAACGCCTGCTCGGCATCTCCGGCAAGACCGACATCATCGCGATGGGGATCGAGAAGTTCAACCAGGCCTGCCGCGAGTCGGTGCTGCGGTACACCCGCGAGTGGCAGGACTACGTGACCCGCCAGGCCCGCTGGGTCGACTTCGACCACGACTACAAGACCCTCGACCTGCCCTACATGGAATCCGTCATGTGGGCGTTCAAGCAGCTGTGGGACAAGGGCCTGGTCTACCAGGGCTTCAAGGTACTGCCGTACTGCTGGCGGTGCGAGACGCCGCTGTCCAACCACGAGCTGCGGATGGACGACGACACCTACGCCGAGCGGCAGGACCCGTCGGTGACGGTGCGGTTCAAGCTGGAGACCGGGGAGTGGCTGCTGGCCTGGACGACGACGCCGTGGACGCTGCCGTCCAACCTGGCCGCCGCGGTCGGCGCCGACATCAGCTACGTCGTCGTCGCCAAGGACGGCGAGCGCTACATCCTGGCCCGGGACCGGCAGGCCGCCTACGAGCGTGAACTGGAGGGCGCGGCTGTCGAAGGCGAGCTGACCGGCGCCGAGCTGGCCGGGCGGCAGTACGAGCCGCTGTTCCCGTACCTGGCCGACGCGGAGAAGTTCGGGACCCAGGACGCCTTCCGGGTCATCCTGTCCGACGACGTCACCACCGAGGACGGCACCGGGGTGGTGCACATGGCCCCCGCCTACGGTGAGGCCGACTCCCTGGCCTGCACCGCGGCCGGCATCCCGACCGTGCTCACGGTGGACGAACAGGCCCGGTTCACCGCGGTCGTCCCCGACTTCGAGGGCCAGCACGTGTTCGACGCCAACGCGCCGATCACCGCGAAGCTGCGCGAGCAGGGCAGCCTGGTGCGCAGCCAGACGTACACGCACTCCTACCCGCACTGCTGGCGGTGCCGCAACCCGCTGATCTACAAGGCGGTGTCGAGCTGGTTCGTCGCGGTGTCGACGTTCAAGGACCGGATGGTCGAGCTGAACGAGCAGATCACCTGGGTGCCCGACCACGTCAAGCACGGCTCGTTCGGCAAGTGGCTGGCCGGGGCGCGGGACTGGTCGATCAGCCGGAACCGGTTCTGGGGCTCCCCCATCCCGGTCTGGCAGAGCGACGACCCGAATTACCCGCGGACGGATGTGTACGGCTCGCTGGAAGACCTCGAGCGCGACTTCGGCGTCCGCCCCGACGACCTGCACCGCCCGGCCATCGACGAGCTGACCCGGCCGAACCCGGACGACCCGACCGGGAAATCCGTGATGCGCCGCGTCCCCGAGGTGCTCGACTGCTGGTTCGAGTCGGGGTCGATGCCGTTCGCCCAGGTGCACTACCCGTTCGAGAACCGCGAGTGGTTCGACTCGCACTACCCGGGCGACTTCATCGTCGAGTACATCGGGCAGACCCGCGGCTGGTTCTACACCCTGCACGTGCTGGCCACCGCGCTGTTCGACCGGCCCGCCTTCACCTCCTGCGTCAGCCACGGCATCGTGCTCGGCAACGACGGGGCGAAGATGTCCAAGAGCCTGCGCAACTACCCGGACGTGAACGAGGTCTTCGACTCGTTCGGCTCGGACGCCATGCGCTGGTTCCTGATGGCCAGCCCGGTGCTGCGCGGCGGCAACCTGGTCGTCACCGAGCAGGGCATCAGGGAAGGCGTCAGGCAGGCGATCCTGCCGCTGTGGAACTCCTGGTACTTCTTCGCGCTGTATGCCAATGCCGAGGAGTATCGGGCCACCCGTTCGGTCCGTAGTGAGCACGTCCTGGACCGGTACATCCTGGCCAAGACCCGTACGGCGGTGACCAGCATCGCCGCGCGGCTCGACGGCTACGACATCGGCGGCGCCTGCCAGGCGCTGCGGGACCATCTCGAGGTGCTGACGAACTGGTACATCCGCCGCTCGCGGAGCCGGTTCTGGGCCGGCGAGCCGGCCGCGCTCGACACGCTGTGGACCGTGCTCGAGGCGGTCTGCCGGGCCGCCGCGCCGCTGCTGCCGCTGACCACCGAGGAGGTCTGGCGCGGGCTGACCGGCGGCGAGAGCGTGCACCTGGAGGACTGGCCGGACGTCTCGGACTGGCCCGCCGACGAGGAACTGGCTAGCGCCATGGACCTGACCCGGGCCGTCTGCAGCACCGCGCTCAGCCTGCGCAAGGCGCACCAGCTGCGGGTCCGGCTGCCGCTGGCCGCGCTGACCATCGCCCACGCCAACGCCACGTCGCTGGCCCCGTTCACCGCCCTGATCGCCGAGGAGGTCAACGTCAAGGCGGTCGAGCTGGCCGCGGACCCGGCCAGCCTGGGCCGGTTCGAGCTGGCAGTGAACCCGCGGGTGCTCGGGCCGCGGATCGGCGGCCAGGTGCAGCCGGTGATCCGGGCGGTCAAGGCGGGTGACTGGGCTCGGTCCGGCGACGGCATCCTCGCGGCCGGGGTCCAGCTGGAGCCCGGAGAGTACGACCTGAAGCTGGTGGCCGCCGACCCCGGCTCCACCTCGGCCCTGCCCGGCAACGCCGGGCTGATCGCGCTGGACCTGCGGGTGACCCCGGAACTGGCGGCCGAAGGCACCGCGCGCGACGTGGTCCGGATCGTGCAGCAGGCCCGTCGCGAGGCCGGCCTGGACGTCTCGGACCGGATCCGGCTGACCATCGGGGCCGACGGCGCGGTGGCCGGCGCGGTCCGCGCGCACGCCGGGTTCGTGGCGGCCGAGACGCTGGCGACGGACCTCCAGGTCCGCCCGCCCGCCGAGGTCAGCGGCGACCCGCACCCGGTGGCCGACACGGCCGTCCGGATCGCGCTAAGCCGCGTGCCGTCCTGAGCCGCCCGCCCCGCCGTCGCGGCGACGGCGGGCGATGACCAGCCCCGCCGTTACCACCACGACAACCATGAGCCCGAACGAGCCAGCGATGACCCCCCGGGTCACCGCACTCGTAGCATGGCCGGCCGGCTCAGCCCGGTTCGTGCCACCCGGCTGGGTGGCGGTTCCGGCCGGGCTGGTGCTGGCTGTGCTGGTGCTGGCTGTGCCGGTG
>JAJKHX010000560.1 GCA_021154785.1 Nocardiopsis sp. | reverse complement strand
TTGAGCTCCGCGGCCTCGTCGTCATACCGCGTGCCAGCCGGCGCGAACGCGGCCGCGTAGCAGTAGACCCGGCCGTCGGCCAGCGGAAAGGTGCCGAACAGGGTGCCCCTCCCCCACGTTTCGGCGGGGCTCGGGCTCCGGGCTGGCCGCGGCGCGACGAACCGCCAGGTGGTGCAGCCCGAGTAGCGCGGGCCTGGATGGCCGGGGAACAGGGCCGCGCGGATCGGCGAGCGGATGCCGTCGGCCGCCACCACCAGGCCGGCGTCCACCTCGCCCGCGCTGGTAGTGACCCGGGCCCGCTGGTTCGCGTCGCCTGCGACCACGCTGGTGACCGTCACGCCGGTACGCAGCGTGCCGTCAGGGAGGCGGCCCGCCAGCAGCCGCACGAGATCGGCGCGCAGCGTCATGAGCTGGGGATCGCCGAACCGCGCGGTTATCGCGCTGAGCTCGGTGCGGACCAGCCAGCGGCCGTCCGGGCGGCGTATCCCGCCGTCACCCTCGATCGCGGAGAAACCGCGCACCTCGTCGCCGAGGCCGATCGCGTCGAGGGCGTGCAGCGCGTTCGGGCCGAGGCCGAGGCCCGCGCCGGCCGGCTCGAGCGCCGCGGCCCGCTCGAAGACCGTCACATCCCAGCCCTGCCGTCGCAGCGCGACCGCCGCGGTCAGCCCGCCGATACCCGCACCCGCCACGACCGCGTGCCCGCCGCTGGCTGTCATGTCCGCCTCCTCATTACTACATCTGTAGTGATATTACTACAGATGTAGTAAACCGGCTAGACTCGGCCGGATGGCTATCGCATCGAGCGCGCGTGCCCGGCAGGTCGGCGACGCCGCCATCGCCGTGCTCGCCGGGCAGGGCGCGCGCGGGCTCACCCACCGCGCCGTCGACCAGGCCGCCGGGCTGCCGCCCGGCACGACGTCGAACTACGCCCGCACCCGCGCGGCGCTGCTGACGCTGGCCCTGACCCGGATCGGCGAGCTGGAAACCGCCGACGGCGAGAGCCAGCTGGGCCGGCCGGACGCGCTGGGCGGTCCGGGGCTGGCGGACGGGCTGGCGGCGGTGCTGCACCGGTGGGTCACCGATCCCGGTGCCCGGCAGCGGGTGCTCGCGCGGTTCGAGCTGGCGCTGGAGGCGACCCAGCGGGCGGAACTGCGGGCCACCTACAACGCGATGGGCCGCGCCATCCGCGTCCAGGTGGCGGCGGTGCTCGCCGCGGCCGGTTCGGCCCATCCCGAGCGCGACGCCTGGACGCTCATCGCCTGGATGGAGGGAACCGCCTTCTACGCGCTGGCCGGCGCGGGCGGCCTGGCCGTCCCGTCCCTCGCCGAGCTCCGCGAGCAGGTCACCGGGCTGCTGGCCATGATGACCGGAGGTGCGGCATGATCGTCGAAGGGAGCGGGCAGTAACCCGGGTAGCGGACCTGACCGAGGAAGCTGGGGGCATGGATCTTCCTGTCAACCCGCCGGTGGCGCCGATGCTGGCCAAGCCGGTGGGCGCGATACCGAGCGGGGACTACGTGTTCGAGCCGAAATGGGACGGCTTCCGGTCGATCGTGTTCCGGGACGGCGACGAGGTGGAGATCGGGAGCCGGAACGAGCGGCCGATGACGCGTTATTTCCCCGAGCTGGTGGCCGCGGTCAAGGCCGAGCTGCCGGAGCGGTGCGTCATCGACGGCGAGATCGTCGTCCCGGACGGCGAGGGCAGGCGGCTCGACTTCGAGGCGCTGCAGCTGCGGATCCACCCGGCGGCCAGCCGGGTCGAGCTGCTGTCCGTCCAGACGCCGGGCCACTTCATCGCGTTCGACCTGCTGGCGCTGGGCGAGGTCGACTACACCGAGCACCCCTTCGCCGAGCGCCGGGCCCTCCTGGAGAAGGCGCTGGCCGGGGTTCGCTCCCCCATCCACCTGACCCCGGTGACCACCGACCGGGAGGTGGCCTCCAGCTGGTTCGGCCAGTTCGAGGGCGCGGGCCTGGACGGCCTGATCGCCAAGCCCGCCGACGGGATTTACGAGCCGGACAAGCGGGTGATGAAGAAGATCAAGCACGAGCGCACCGCGGATTGCGTGGTGGCCGGCTACCGGGTGCACAAGAGCGGGGAGGACCGGATCGGGTCGCTGCTGCTCGGGCTGTATAAGGACGACGGCAAGCTGGCCAGCGTCGGCGTGATCGGCGCGTTCCCGATGGAGAAGCGGATCGAGCTGTTCGCCGAGCTGCAGCCGCTGGTCACCACGTTCGATCAGCATCCGTGGAACTGGGCCGAGCACCAGTCCGGCCAGCGGACGCCGCGGGCGGCCATGGCCAGCCGGTGGAACGCGGCCAAGGACCTGTCGTTCATCCCGCTGCGCCCGGAGCGGGTAGTCGAGGTGCGTTACGACCACATGGAGGGGGTGCGGTTCCGGCACACCGCCCAGTTCGCCCGCTGGCGGCCGGACCGGGAGCCGCGCTCCTGCACCTACGCCCAGCTCGAAGAGCCGGTCAGCTTCGACCTGACCGAGATCATGGAAGGGCGTGCCGCACCGGATATGTCCCCGGATCGGCCGGAGGGCCGCCATGGCTGAGAAGAAGGAAATCCTGGAGCTGGCCGGGCACGAGGTTGCGGTCAGCAACCCGAGCAAGGTGTACTTCCCCCGGGCCGGGGTCACCAAGCTGGAGATGGTGCGCTACTACCTGTCGGTGGCACCGGGCGCGCTGGGCGGCGTGCGCGGCCGGCCGATGGCGCTGAAGCGGTTCGTGAACGGCGCGGAGGCCGAGCCGTTCTTCCAGAAGCGGGCGCCGGACAAGCGACCGGAGTGGGTCAGCACCGTGGAGCTCAGCTTCCCGTCCGGCCGGACCGCCGATGAGGTGGTGGTCACCGACGAGGCCGTGCTGGCCTGGGTGGTCAACCTGGGCTGCATCGACCTGAACCCGCACCCGGTGCGCGCCGCCGACCTGGACCATCCGGACGAGCTGCGGGTCGATCTCGACCCGGTTCCGGGAGTGGAGTGGCCGCAGATCAGGGACGTGGCCATGGTGGCCCGGGACGTCCTGGCGGACTTCGGCCTCACCGGCTGGCCGAAGACCTCCGGGTCGCGTGGCATCCACATCTACGCCCGGATCTGGCCGCGCTGGGAGTTCGCCGACGTGCGCCGGGCGGCCGTGGCGGTGGCGCGGGAGATCGAGCGGCGCGCCCCCGAGCTGGCCACGTCCAAGTGGTGGAAGGAAGAGCGGCACGGGGTGTTCGTGGACTACAACCAGAACGCCAAGGACCGCACGGTGGCCTCCGCCTACTCGCTGCGCCCAGTACCGGACGTCCGGGCATCCGCGCCGCTGACCTGGGACGAAGTGCCGACGTGCGATCCGGCCGCGTACACCATCGCGACCATGCCGGAGCGGTTCGCGCGGATCGGCGACCCCTGGGGGGGGATGGACGAGGCGGCCGGGTCGCTGGACGGGCTGCTCGAGCTCGCGGCCCGGGACGCGGCGGCCGGCCTGCCCGACGCGCCGTGGCCGCCGCACTACGACAAGCAGTCCGGTGAACCACCCCGGGTCCAGCCGTCCAAGCGCCGCGCTGGCGCGGGCGGGGCTGGTACCGGCGGGGCCAGAGGGGATGGCGGGAGCAGGGCCGACTCGGGCGGGCCGGGCGCCAAGAGCCCGACCGGGCGGCGGCAGAGCACGATGCCGCTGATCGAGGTGGCGCGGGCCGAGACCAAGGCCGAGGCCATGGCGGGCCTGGAGCGCTGGAAGGCGAGGCACGCCGACGTCTGGCCGCAGCTGGAGGCCGCTGACGTGCTGGTAGACGCGATGCGCGGGCGCAGTTCGGCCTGGTACCGGATCCGGCTGAACCTGCGGCACGTCCCGGAAGCCCAGCGCCCGCCCCAGGAACCCCTCGAGGTCGACTACGACCCCTGGGCCAGCTTCCGTCCCGGACAGCCTTAGCGGGCTCCCCGGAGTGAGTGGCGCACAGGATACGTAAGAAGGTAGCCGGGGGCACACCGACTCCGGCGGGGCCGGGGCGGGTGAGGCTGCCTGGAAGAGTGGGGGCGGCGCGGGTCGGGGGCTTGGTTGGGGATGGCGTGGTGGAGGCGGGGCGGGGGACGGAACTCGTTCGGCAAAAATCTTTTAGTCGACCTCTACCCAGTCGAGGGTGCGCTGGACGGCTTTGCGCCAGCCGGCGTAGCCGCCGGCGCGCCGGTCCTCGGTCCAGGAGGGGGTCCAGCGCTTGGACTCGTGCCAGTTGGCGCGCAGCTCGCCGGTGTCGCGCCAGAAGCCGGTGGCCAGGCCGGCCGCGTAGGCGGCGCCGAGCGCGGTGGTCTCGGCGACGACCGGGCGGCTCACCGGGACGCCGAGGATGTCGGCCTGCAGCTGCATGCACAGGTCGTTCGCGGTCACCCCGCCGTCCACCTTGAGCACCTCCAGGCGGACGCCCGAGTCCTGCTCCATCGCCTGCGCCACGTCCCGGCTCTGGTAGCAGATGGCCTCCAGGGTGGCGCGGGCCAGGTGCGCGCCGGAGTGGAAGCGGGACAGGCCGACGACGGCGCCGCGGGCGTCGGAGCGCCAGTACGGCGCGAACAGGCCGGAGAAGGCGGGCACGAAATAGCAGCCCTCGGTGTCGTCGACCTGGGCGGCGAGCACCTCGCTGTCGGCCGCGGCGCTGATGATGCCGAGCTGGTCGCGCAGCCACTGCACGGCGGAACCGGTGACCGCGATCGACCCCTCGAGGGCGAAGACGGCCGGGTCCGCGCCGAACTGGTAGGCGACCGTGGTGAGCAGGCCGGCTTTCGACCTGACGATCTCGGTGCCGGTGTTCAGCAGCAGGAAGTTACCCGTTCCGTACGTATTCTTGGCCTCGCCGGCCGCGAAGCAGACCTGGCCGACGGTCGCGGCCTGCTGATCGCCGAGGATGCCGGTGACCGGCAGCTCGCCGCCGAACGGGCCCCCGGCGGTGGTCGTACCGTACGGATCCGGTGCCGACGAGGGCCGGATCTCGGGCAGCATCGGGCGCGGGATGCCGAAGAACCCGAGGAGCTCGTCGTCCCAGTCGAGGGTCTGCAGGTCCATCAGCATGGTGCGGCTGGCGTTGGTCACGTCGGTGACGTGGACCCCGCCGGTCAGGTTCCACAGCAGCCAGGTGTCGGTGGTGCCGAACAGGGCCTCCCCGCGCTCGGCGTCGGCCCGCAGGCCGTCGACATGGTCGAGCATCCACTGCAGCTTGGCGCCGGAGAAATAGGTGGCCGGCGGCAGGCCGGCCTTGTGCCTGATCACGTCGCCCCGGCCGTCCCGGTCCAGGGCGGCGGCGATCCGGTCGGTCCTGGTGTCCTGCCACACGATCGCGTTGCCGTAGGGGCGCCCGGTGCGCCGGTTCCACACCACGGTCGTCTCCCGCTGGTTGGTCAGGCCGAGCGCGGCCAGGTCGGTGACGCCCAGGCCGGCCCGCCGCAGCGTGGTCTCGACGACCGTCCGGGTGCGCTCCCAGATCTCGGCGGGGTCGTGCTCGACCCAACCCGGCCGGGGCATGATCTGAGTGTGTTCCAGCTGGTGGCGGGCTACTTCGGCGCCGGAGTGGTCGAAGATCATGAACCTGGTGCTGGTGGTGCCCTGGTCGACGGCCCCGACGAAATCGGCCACGGCATCTCCTTGTAAGCGGCAGTTCACCCGGACGTTACGGTTTGCGGCTAGGTTGACGATGTACATACTCTAGGCAATGGGGGAAGTACTCCCCGGCTCAGGGGGATAGCGATGGCGGGTAATGGTGCCCTGGACGCGCGCGACCGTAGCGGGATGCTCGGCCGGCTGGCGGCGGAGCGGTTCGACGTACTAGTCATAGGCGGAGGAATAACGGGGGCCGGGGCCGCCCTCGATGCCGCGTCCCGCGGCCTGCGGGTGGCCCTGGTGGAGACGCGCGACCTGGCCTCGGGCACGTCGAGCCGGTCGAGCAAGC
Organism: Nocardiopsis sp.; assembly: GCA_021154785.1. GTDB lineage: Bacteria > Actinomycetota > Actinomycetes > Streptosporangiales > Streptosporangiaceae > Palsa-504. Next base: position 10,886 of record JAJKHX010000560.1, on the reverse strand, counting down.
TCATCCACGGCGGCCTGCGGTACCTGGAGCAGTTCGACTTCAAGCTGGTATACGAGGCGCTGCGGGAGCGCGACCTGCTGGTCTCCAAGCTGGCGCCGCACCTGGTCAAGCCGGTCTCGTTCATGTACCCGCTGTACAAGAAGGTGGTCGAGCGGCCCTACGTCGGGGCGGGCCTGGTCCTGTACGACTCGATGGAGGGCACCCGCCGGCCGGTGCCGCGGCACAAGCACCTGACCGCTAAGAGCGCGCTCAAGCGGGCCCCGGCCCTGTCGCCGGAGCGACTGGCGGGCGCCATGCTCTATTACGACGCGCAGGTCGACGACGCGCGGCACACCCTGACGGTGGCCCGTACGGCGGCGGCCAACAGCGCGGTGATGGCCACCCGGGTCAGCGCGACCGGGCTGACCCGGGCCGACGACGGCCGGGTGACCGGGGCGCGGGTGCGCGACGAGGAGACCGGGCGCGAGATCACGGTGGCGGCGGAGGCCGTGGTCATCTGCGCCGGGGTGTGGACCGACCTGGTGCACGAACTGGCCGGGGTCAAGGCCGGCTACACGGTGCGGATGTCCAAGGGCGTGCACATCGTGGTGCCGCGGTCGGCGCTGGACGCCAACACCGGGATGATCTGCCGCACCGACAAGAGCGTCCTGTTCTTCATCCCGTGGGGCGATCACTGGATCGTCGGCACCACCGATACCGACTGGTCCGGGGACCGGGCCGAGCCCGCACCGTCCGAGGACGACGTCGAGTACATCCTGAGTGCCGCCAACCGGGTGCTGGCGCGCCCGCTGACCCGCGGCGACGTCGTCGGCGTCTACGCGGGGCTGCGGCCGCTGGTCGACCCGCAGGCCGGGAACGGCGGCAAGCCCACTACCAAGCTGTCCCGGGAGCACGTCGTCGACGTGCCGGTCCCGGGCCTGGCCAGCATCGCGGGCGGGAAGTTCACCACCTACCGGCTGATGGCCCGTGACGTGATCGACGCCGCCGTGGCGGATTTCGGCCGTGACGTACCCGGCTCGGTGACCGACCAGGTGCCGCTGCTCGGCGCGGACGGGCTGGCCGCGGTGCAGGCCGCGACGTCGCGGCTGGCCGAGGATTACGGCGTTCCCCTCGAGGCGGTGGAGCACCTGCTCGGCCGGTACGGGACGCTGGCCGAGGAGGTACTCCGGCTGATCCGGCCGGACGCTTCCCTGGGCCGCCCGCTGGCCGCGGGACACCCCTACCTGCGCGCGGAGGTCACCTACGCGGTGACCCACGAGAACGCGCTGCACGTGGAGGACGTGCTGATGCGCCGGACCCGTTTGTTCATCGAGGCGGCGGACGGCGGGGCCGGGGCGGCCGCCGACGTGGCCACGATCATGGGCCGGCTGCTCGGCTGGAGCCGGCGCCGGCGGGCCGCCGAGACGCGCCGGTACCTGGAACTGCTCGAGGCCGAGCGGGTGGTGCCCGGCGCGATAATCGCCGAGGCCCCGGCGGCCGCCGAGCCGGCCCTTGGGGCGCTGGCCGCGGCGCGATGAACGCGCCGGGTCCCCGGCGGCTGCTGACGTTCCGGCTCGATACCGAGCGGCGGCAGCGGCTGCGGGCGCGCCTGGCCCGCGACGGCCGGACGATGTCCGAGGTGGTGACCCACGGGCTGCGCCAGTACGTGCAGCATGCGCGGCACCGCGACGAACGTCCCGAGCGCGGGGACGGCACTGGTCGCCCGGATGGCACGGGGCGGCTGGTACTGCCCGATCGGGTCGCGGCCCGGCTGCGTGAGCTGCGCTCCTCGGGGCGCAGCGAGCTGCTGTCGGTGACGCTGGCCGCGCTGCACGAGGCGGGCTGGCCGCTGCGCCCGCTCGCCGAGGCGCTGGGTATCAGCAAGCAGGCGGTCCAGGCCCGGGTCCGGCGGCGGGCCGCGACTGGGCGGTCCGGGCCGGAGGTGGCGTCCCAGCCCGGGGTGGCGGCCGAGCTCGAGATGGCGCCTGAGCTGGAGGTGGCGCCTGAAGTCGAGGTGGCGTCCGAGCTCGCGGTGGCCTCCGAGCTCGCGGTGGCGTCCGAGCTCGAGGTGGCGTCCGAACTGGTGGTGGCGTGCGAGCCGCCGCCGCCGTTCCCGCAGCGGCGGGTGGCCAGCACGGCCGGCCTGCGGCCGCACCTGACCATCAAGATCTACCACTCGCTGCGGGCGTCCGCGCACCAGGTCGCGGCCGACGAGGGCCACTCCCTGACCCAGGTGGTCGAGGGCATCCTCGATCGCTATCTCAGGCAGGGCATGCCCGACCGGGAGGCCGACCGGGGTCCAGGCGAGGCTCAGGTGTCCCCCGAGACCTCACGGGCGGCCAGCCGGTCACGGTAGGCGGCCACGTGCTGCCGGTTGCCGCAGTTGCCGGTGTCGCAGTAGCGGCGGGAGCGGTTCCTGGACAGGTCGGTGAAGACGGCCTGGCACCCCGGCGCCTCGCAGCAGCGGAGCCGGCCCGCCTCGCCCAGCCGGATCAGGTCGGCGAACGCGAATCCGGCCTGGGCCGCGAGGCGGTGCTCGAGCGCGGCGTCGCGGCCGGTGACGTGCAGGTGCCAGCCCCAGCCGCCGCCGTGGTCCACCAGCCGGGGGCGGGCGCCGGAGTCGCGCAGCAGGTCGTTGACCAGGCCGGCCCGGTCCTCGGTGCCGGTCGCCTGCCAGACCGCGCGCAGCCGGGGCCGCAGGGCCAGGACCGCGTCCAGGTCGGCGGCGGTGGTCCGCCGCCGCGGCTCGAGCTGGTGCCGGCCGAGGAACGCGTCCAGGGCCGCGATGTCGTCCAGGCCGGCGGAGTTAACCAGGTCGGCGGAGTTAACCAGGTCGGCGGCGAGCAGCAGGGCAGCCGTCGTGTCATGAGCAAAAAGCATATTGACTCCTGACAAGAGCGTGGCCTAATGTCATTACCATAATCCAGCTTTGGTCATGACAGTCGTGATAGCAGCGCGGCAGAGGACGGCGGACCGGTGCGAGTCACGGCGATGTCCCCGACCGCGGCGCTCGCGGCCGGGGCGGTCTGCATCTCGAGCACGGCTGTGCTGATGCGGCTCGCTGACACCTCCGCCAGCCTGGCCGCGCTGGGCCGGTGCGCGTTCGCGCTGCCGGTGCTGGGCGCGCTGGCCTGGGTCGAGCGCCGTCCCCGGAACGGCAGGCCGGGAGCGCCGCCGATGCCGTCGCGGCGCCGGTGGCTGGCCCGCCTGGCCGGGGTGATCCTGGCTGCCGACCTCATCGTGTGGGACCACACCATCGCCGATATCGGCGCCGGGCTGAGCACCGTGGTGGGCAACCTCGAGGTGCTGATCATCTCGGTGCTGGCCTGGCTGGTCCTGGGTGAGCGGCCGCGCCGGTCGCTGGTACTGGCGTCTCCGGTCATGCTGGCCGGCCTGGTCCTGGTGGGCGGGCTGGCCGACGGCGCGGGATCGCACGCCTACGGCGCCGACCCCCGGCTCGGCGTGGTGCTCGGCGTCGGGGTAGCCCTGCTGTACGCCATCTACATCCTGATGCTGCGCCAGGCCACGTCGTCACCGGGGGCGGGCCCCGCTCCGGCCGCGCGCACGGCGGTGGCCGCGCCGCTGTTCGAGGCGACGGTGGGCGCGGTCGCCGGGTCCGTGGTGCTCGGGCTCGCCCTGGGCGACTTCACGCACGGGCTCGGCCCGGCGGGCTGGGCCACGTTCGGCTGGCTGGCGCTGCTCGCGCTGACCTCCCAGGTGATCGGCTGGCTGCTGATCACCGTGGCCATGCCGCGGCTGGCGGCCGGGATGATCGGCGCGCTGCTGCTGATCCAGCCGGCCGGCTCGGTCGCGCTGAGCTACCTGTTCCTGGGCGAGCGGCCGTCTGCGCTCCAGCTCACCGGGGTGGCCCTGATGCTGGCCGGCGTGGTGATCGCGGTGAGCGGGCGGGCACCCGCGCATCCCTACTCGCGGCGCAGGACCAGGATCATCCGCCAGGCACCGGCGGCGTCGAGCGGCAGGTCGGCGCCGAAGTCGCCGTAACTGGCCACCACGGAGAAGCCGCCCGCCAGCCGGACGGCGGCCGCCAGCTCGGTCGCGGTCCAGAACCGGTTCGGCACGACATCGGTGACGGTCCGGACCGGGCCGCCGCGCTGGTGCCAGGTGACGCTGACGTGCTCGCGGGTGATCTGCGTGACCGGATCGATATGGTCCTGCGCGCCCCAGCGCACGCTGACCACGCCGTCGGGCACCTCGCTGGTCCACTCGCTGCTGGTCCGCCGCTCGGCAGCGAAGAAGTCGGCCGGATGGGCGAGCTCGGTGATATACAGGCCGCCGGAGTCCAGGTGACGCCCCACCGTGGCCAGGTGGCGCACCATGTCGTCCAGGCTGAACAGGTGGCACAGCGAGTTCAGCATGGTGATGGCCAGGTCGAAGTGGCCCGGGAGGCTGAAATCCCGCATGTCGGCCTGGACCACGGTCAGCTTGAGGCCGGCCGATTCCGCCAGGTGGCGGGCCCGGTCGCACATCGCCGGGCTGAGATCCAGCGCGGTGGCCTGCAGGCCGCGGCCCGCCAGGTTACGGGAGTGCTCCGCCGGGCCGGCCGCGAGCTCGAGAACCGACTGCGGCAGGTGAGGATCCGCCCCGTGATGCTGTCCGAACCAGCGCAGCAGCGCGTCTACCTCGACCGGGACCTCGCGGTAGGCGCAGGCGGCCTCGTAGTACTCAGGTTCTTCGTAGATTCCGGGCACCCGACCATGATGCCCGACGCAATTGCCTGATGGTGAACGCCGCACTGCCCGGACAGGCAGTGCGAAGTAACGTGCACTAGCCTCGCGCAGCGGGCTGCGGCAGACTGTCCGCATGATGACAGAGAGCCAGGCGCTCGAGACGCTGACCCGGGAGGACCCGGAGGCAGCCGACGACGCACGGGCCGCGCTGGCCTGGCTGACGGGTGACGACGGCCTGGAGACGATCTCGCTGCTGCGGCTCCAGGAGTTCCTGTGGTACGCGCTCCCGGTGAAGTGGCCGATGTCCACCCCCGGGCGGGTCGGCGTGGCCAAGGCCCTGGGCCGCCTGTTCCTGCTGGCCGGCCTGGACCGGTACGCCGGGGTGTGTTCCTCGGCGGGCACGGAGAACATCATCACGGCGTACGCGGACGGGCACGAAGAGGGCATCGCCGCCTACACCGAGGCCATCGAGGAGTCGAACGCGGCACCGCCGGACACCGACCTGCTCGCCTGGGGTTCGGTCATGGGGCCGCAGGAGCGCGCCGCCTACGACGCCTGCGCCGCCGCCCTGGAACTGGCCTTCGCCTCGGGCGAGCTGTGCGTGGGCGCGCGCGGCTGGCGCACCCGGCGGATGGATATCGTCAACCGCTGGCTGACCGGCCGCCCCGACGCCATCGAGGGCCTGCTCGACGGGACCGACGCGGCGCTGGGCGCCGACGGCGGGCCCGGGACGGACACCTGGCTGGGGCGGATCAGCGCCGAGCGGATCGATGCCTGGGCGCACGGACGGCCGGGCGAGCGGTCGCGGCTGGCCCGCACCCTCATCCCGCGCCTGCTCGAGCCGCCCGCGGTGCCGGACGACCCGCTGCCCACGCTGCGCTGGCTGCTCGGCCACGCCGGCCAGGGCCTGCGGCTCACCGCCCGGCATTACATCGCGCCCGCCCTGGTGACCGAGGCGGTGGAGGAGTTCGGCTGGCGCGACCAGCTCGTCGGCACCCTGCGGCAGGAACTCGACGTCTTCCCGCTGCACACGCTGCGCGGCATGGCGCAAAGCGAGATGGGCGCCATCCGGCGCAGCCGCACCAGCCTGGTGCTGACCAAGACGGGCAAGCTCATGACGGCGGACCCGGCGGCCTGCTGGCACATCGGCACGGCCGCGCTGATCGGTCCCGACGACGGCCCGCAGCCGGACTTCTCGGTCGCGGTGCGGGAGGCGGCGCTGCTGGTCATCTTGACCAGCGGGCCGACCGGCTACGACGAGCTGACCCGGGTGCTGACCGACCTGCACGGCGTCGAGGGCTGGGCCGCGGGCGGCACCGGACGGCACGGCACCGGCCATTACGGGGGCGGGCGGCACGGCACCGGGCTGGCCAGCGCCGTCCGCACCGAGCTCTACGCGCTCCGGCACCGGCTGTGGGCCCTGCACCTGCTGGGCGCCGAGCGCAGCTTCAGCGCGCCGCTGGCGCTGACCGACACCGGCGAGGCCGCGGCACTGTCCGCGCTGCTCGCCCGGGCGCTGCGGCCGCGGCACCACCTCGGTCTCGGGTAGCCCCGGCGCCCGCCTCCGGGTGACCCCGGCCGTCGGACAGCAGGGCCTGGCCCGGGGTCAGTCCCAGGCCAGCGGGAAGTAGCCGGTGTAGTTCTCGGCCAGCGTGGTGGCAGCCGCGCGGGACGAGATGACGTAACGCAGCTGGGCCAGCTGCAGCGTGGCCCCGAACGGATCCGCGTGCGGGTCGACGTGCAGCATCGACGTCATCCACCAGGAGAAATGGGTGGCCCGCCAGACGCGCCCCAGGCTGGTGTCCGAATACGCGTCGGCCGCCTCGGGCCGGCCGTCGGCGAGCAGGCTGGTCAGCGCCCGGGCGAGCGCGGTCACGTCGGCCAGGGCCAGGTTGAGGCCCTTGGCCCCGGTCGGCGGCACGATGTGGGCGGCGTCGCCGGCCAGGAACAGCCGCCGGTACCGCATGGGCGAGGCGACGAAGCTGCGCATCGGCGTGATGGCCCTCTCCGTGATCGGCCCGTCCTCGAGTTCCCATCCCGGTACGGTGAGCCGGCGCCTGAGCTCGGACCAGATCCGTTCGTCGGTCCAGTTTTTGATTTGCTCGTCGGCCGGGACCTGCAGGTACAGCCGGCTGACCTGCGGGGTGCGCATGGTGTGGAGCGCGAAGCCGTCCTCGTGCCGGGCGTAGATGAGCTCGTCGGTGGACGGCGGCACGGAGGCCAGGATGCCGATCCAGGCATACGGGTAGACGCGCTCGGCCACCTGGACCAGGCCCGCGGGCATGGAATCCCGGCAGATGCCGTGGAAACCGTCGCAGCCGGCGATGGCGTCGCAGGTGACCTCGTGCCTGGTCCCGGCGGCATCGGTGTAGCGGAGCACCGGCTGGTCGGCCTCGAGCGCGCCGACCTCGGTGTCCGAGACCTCGAACTCGATCGCGGCGCCGGCCGCCAGCCGGGCCTGGATCAGGTCCTTGACGATCTCGGTCTGGGCGTAGATCGTCACCCAGCGTCCGCCGGTCAGGTCCCGGAAGTCGAGGTGGTGCCGCTCGCCCTCGAACTGCAGGTAGATCCCGCCGTGCTCGAGGCCCTCGGAATCCATCCGGTCGCCAAGGCCAACGGTGCGAAGGAGTTCGACCGTGCCGGCCTCGAGCAGGCCGGCCCGCTGCCGGGCCTCGCAGTAGGCCCGGCTGCGGTTCTCCACCACGACCGAGTCGATACCGCGCAGCGCCAGCAGGTGGGACAGGAGCAGGCCGGCCGGGCCGGCCCCGACGATTCCGACCTGGGTACGTGAGCGGACTGTCATCGCTGGAAGGGATAAGGGGCGATGTCGCCGCGGATGGTGACCCAGCGGGTATCGGTAACCGCTCCGGGGTTGGCGGGGCCGCCGAACGGGACGTTCGGCTCGTCGACGGCGGTCTGCTCGCTGACCGCCTCGTCCATGAGTGCCATGACCGCTCCTCGAGCTCAGATGTCCGTAGGACGAACGATAGTTCAGAAAGCGAACGTAAGGGGCACCGGTCTATGATGTCATCGACCGAGCCAGGAGGCCCTCCTTGCCTGACAGCCAGGATCACAGTCACGACGGGGACTTCGTCCAGTCGCTCGAACGCGGGCTGTCCGTGATCCGGGCCTTCGACGCGGAGCACCCGAGCCTGACCCTGAGCGAGGTGGCGGCGAGCACCGGCCTGAGCCGGGCCGCCGCCCGCCGGTTCCTGCGCACGCTGGTCCAGCTCGGCTACATGCGCAGCGACGGCAGCCGGTTCGCGCTCCGGCCCAAGATCCTCGAGCTCGGTTACGCCTACCTGTCCAGCCTGACCCTGCCCGAGGTGGCCATGCCGCACCTGGAGCAGCTGGTCGAGCAGGTGCACGAGTCCTCGTCGGTCTCCGAGCTCGACGGGGACGACGTGATCTACATCGCCCGCGTCCCGACCAAGCGGATCATGACCGTGACGATCAGCGTCGGGACCAGGTTCCCGGCCTACGCGACCTCGATGGGCCGGGTGATGCTGGCCGCGCAGCCCTCCGAACGGCTCGACGCCTACCTGGAATCGGCCAGCCTGCGCGGCCTGACCGGGCACACCATCACCAGCGCGTCCGCGCTGCGGCGGGAGCTGAAGAAGATCAGCGACCAGGGCTGGGCCCTGGTCGACCAGGAGCTCGAGGATGGCCTGCGGTCCATCGCGGCCCCCATCCACGACGCCGACGGCCAGGTCATCGCGGCGGTCAACGTGTCCACCCACGCCGGCCGGCGCACCCTGGGCAGCATCGTCGGGGACCTGCTGCAGCCGCTGCTCGCCACCGCCCGGCGGATCGAGGCCGACCTGACCCGCTCCCGCGCCTCGGTCCGCGCCCGCTCCAACGGCTGACCTCGCCGACCCGCGATCTCGCTGAGCCTGCGATCCTGCCGAGCCTGCGATCCCGTTGCCCGGCGGCCACGTGACCGCGTGATTCCGCTGCGGCTACGGAATAAGCAATGTGGATAAAGGGCGCATTTGCCTAAGACAGTATTCAATGGTTGTGGCAACGTACCTTCCCTATTCGGTAGGGCGCCACAACCACTGAATGGCATACGGGAGCCTGGGCGCCGACGGTGGGGATTGAGGCAGCGGACGGGATTCATGAGGCTTGAGCTCATGATCAGAGCAGTGCGGCGGCGGGACGGGCCCGACAGGGCGGGGTCGGTAGCCGCGGCGGGGCCCGCCTGCCACACTAGCTAGCTATGCGTACGCTCGTCATCGACCATCCCCTGGTCACCCACAAGCTCACCGCGCTGCGGGACGCCGCCAGCGACACCGCTACCTTCCGCAGCCTCACGGACGAACTGGTGACGTTGCTCGCCTACGAGGCGACCCGCGAAATACGGGTGCAGCCGGTGTCGGTCACGACGCCGGTCGGCACGGCCAGCGGAGTGAAGCTGGCCCAGCCGGTACCGCTCATCGTGCCGGTGCTGCGGGCCGGCATCGGGATGCTGGACGGGATGACGCGGCTGCTGCCGATGGCCCATGTCGGCTTCGTGGGGCTGCGGCGGGACGAGGAGTCGCTGGTGGCCTCGACCTACGCGGACCGGCTGCCCGCCGACCTGACCGGCCGGGACACGTTCGTGCTCGACCCGATGCTGGCCACCGGCGGCACGCTCGCCACGGTGATCAGCATGCTGGTCAACCGGGGGGCCGCGTCGGTGACCGCGGTCTGCCTGCTGGCCGCACCGGAGGGCCTGCGCCACGTCGAGGCGGCGTTCGCCGCCGACGAGGTCCGGGTGGTGACGGCCTCGGTGGATGAGAGGCTGAACGACAAGGGATATATCGTGCCGGGACTGGGCGACGCCGGTGACCGCCTGTTCGGCCGGATCTGACTGCCCGGCCGGAACTGACCGCGAGCACGAATTCGGCCGCGCACCCGAATCGGGCAGGGCACCGGGTTCGCATGCGGCTCTTGACGGCTTCGCCACCCGCTCCGGGCCTGAACCCCCCAAGCCCCTTCGCTGGCTTAGCCTGCCGCCGGTAACCCGGCACCCTGCCAAGCACCAGGTAATCAAGATGATTCCGGCGGCGGTATCCCCGAGTCCGGGGTTACCCCCGCGCCCCTGGGCGAAGAGAATCCCGCCTAGACTTAACAAATCGCGCTCCGTCAGCGCTGTACCGCGGACAGGAAACGATGTCGCGTCAGATTGCCGGGATTCCACCATGCCACTGAGCTCTCACATCAGCACTGCGTCCGGCCAGAAGGTACTAATCGCCGAGGGCACCCGGCTGGTGTTCGGCCGGGGACCCGGGGTGGACCTGATCGTCGCGGCGGGCCGGGGGCTCTCCCGGCGGGCGGGCCTGGTGACCGCGATGGCGGCCGGCGCCTGGATCGCCAATATCAGCCGCACCCACGCGCTGTACGTCGAGGGCGATGGCTACCAGGTCCGGCTGCCCCGGATGGAGCATGACGGCCAGCCCGCCAACGGCTGGTTCGTGCACGCCGGCACGGCCCTGGTCGGCTCGCGCGCCATGCTCGACGAGGGCCAGTCGCTGATCGTGACGGTCACCGGCCAGTACGACGCGGCCCCGGATCCGGCGGGGCAGCTAGCCGGAGCCGGGCTCGCCGGGCCTGAGCTGGCCGCGGCCGGAAACGGGGCCGGGCCGACCGGGAACCGGGCGACCGGGGCCGGGACCGGGACTAAGGCTGGGGCTGGGCCATCGGACGAGGGCGAGTGGACCGACGAGGTCTGGGCCGCCCGCGCGGCGGGCCAGGCCGAGACCGGCCACGGCGAGGCGGGCTACTCCGAGACGGGCGTGGCGTACGGGGACGGGACGCTGCTGCCGTTCTACCTGGACCCGATGACCAAGCTCTTCCTCGTCGCGCTGATCTGGTGCCGTCCGTGGCTGGATGACCCCAGCGCGACCAGGCCGCTGCCGCGCACGCCGGAGATCGCCCGGGCCGCCCTGGAGGTCACCGGCGCCTACCACGAGCTGGAACGCTTCGACGCCAACCCGGAGTACCACGACCTGCTCTCGGCCCGGGTGGCCGAGCACATCAAGGTACTCCGGCGCAAGATCGCCGACCGCGGGCTGGCGGCGGCCGACGTGCGGATCTCGGACGAGGTGGCCGTCCGGATCCTGATCGAGCACGGCATCATCACCTCGGCCGACCTGAGCCGCCTCGACGACCCGGCCTGGCGCTCCCGCCAGGAAGACCTCTGGTGGACCCAGAGCTAGCCGGCGAGGTCAGCCGGGA
>JAJKHX010000559.1 GCA_021154785.1 Nocardiopsis sp. | reverse complement strand
TTGTCCAGCAGGACCGGGCGTCGCTGCGGAAGATACTGATACCGCTGGCGCTGGCGCAGTTCATCTGCAGTTTCGCTGGCTCGAACATGAACGTCATGATCAACGACATCAAGACCGACCTGAACACCACCATCCAGGCGGTGCAGGTCTGCATTACCTTGTTTCTCCTGGTCATGTCTGCCCTCATGATCCCTGGCGGGAAGCTGACCGACAAGTTCGGCCGCAAACGGTGCTTCATCACCGGACTGACTATCTACGGGCTCGGCGCGCTGATCAGCGCCGTTGCGCCCAGCATCGGCGTGCTCGCCGTTGGCTACTCCCTGTTCCTGGGAGTCGGTACCGCCCTGCTGATCCCGCCTGTCTACATCCTCGTCACGATCTTGTTCCGGGACCTGAAGTCCCGCGCGTGGGCCTTCGGGGTGGTCAGCGGCATGGGCGGAATCGGGGCCGCCGCCGGGCCGCTGATCGGCGGCGCGATCGCCACGGCAATCAGCTGGCGCGCCGCGTTCGTCTTCCAGGCCATCATCGTCGCGCTCATCGTGCTGGCCGCCCGCGGCCTGGTTGACCCGCTGCCAGCGGACCCGGACCGTCCCTTTGACGTCGTGGGGGCGATCTTGTCCGCGCTGGGCCTGGTGCTCTTGGTGGGCGGAATCATGGCGGCCGACAGCAACCTCGCGCTGATGGCGATCTTGATGGCCGCCGGGGCGATCATCCTGGCCGGGTTCTTCGCCTGGATTCGCAGCCGGGAACGGGCCGGCAAGGAGGTTCTGCTGTCGACCAGCCTGTTCCGCAACCGCACCTCGAACCTGGGCATGGTCACCCAGAACGTGCAGTGGGCGATGCTCTTGGGCAGCGCCTTCGCCGTGTCCGCCTACCTGCAGGTGGTCCGGCACTACAACTCCATTCAGGTGGACGCTCATCGTGGTCGGCTTCGTGGTAGCCATCGCCGGCATGATCGCGCTGGTCGTCATGGCGCGAGGCAACCCCAGTCCCTGGTACTTCGCCCCGGGACTGTTCCTGATGGGCGCGGGCGTCGGCGTCATGGTCACCCCTTCGGTCAACGTCGTGCAGTCCGCCTTCCCGGAGAACCTGCAGGGCGAGATCTCCGGGCTGTCGCGCAGCATCTCCAACCTGGGTCATCGCTTGGCACCGCGATCGCGGGCACCATCCTGGTCGCCGGCCTCGGTGAGGGCAACCAGTCCTACGGGTACGCCATTGTTGCCCTCGCGTGCATGGGCCTGGTCGGCCTTGTCGCGGCCATCCTCATTCCGCGCGCCGAAATCCCGGCGGGAGCGGAGGCTCCGAGCACGGCCGCCGGGGCCGCATAGCCCGGGCCCGCGGAGACGCTCCGTCAGACCCCTGCGGGGGCCTCATGACGTCGGTGCCGCCGCCTCCCGTGCGGGGCAGTCGAGGCCTCCCGCTCTCCTAGCCCCGCCTCTGCTTGTCTGGAACCAGTGCCTGCCTGCTCCAGTCGGCCGGAGCCGGTATCTAGTCTCCAGCCCTCCGGAACTAGCTCCCCTTCGGGCCATCTGGCGTCGGTGAGGTCCGCGCCCGTGAGGGTCGCGCCGTTGAAGTTCGCATCGGGATCCCGGCGCCCGACCACAGTAAGGGCGGCCTGGATGCCGGGCCGCGTCGATCGTTCTGTCCCCGGCTCGTCCACCGGATACTCGCGGCAAGGCCGCCCGGCGCTTCGGCATAGGAAGACGCCAGAGGTGTCCGCCTTGCCTTGCAGCTACATCAGCCCTATGGCCCGCAGCTCAGCCGGGCGCGAGGAACGCATCCTGGGCCGGATCGTCAACCCCGGTACGGGAACACGGCCGACACGAGGTCGCAAGGTTCACGCGGACATTGAAGCCTTGACCTGAACACGACAGGCGCCGCCGCCGGGCCGCTGATCGGCGGCGTGCTGACCAGCGCGATCAGCTGGCGCGCCTCGTTCGGGCTGCAGGTCCTCGTGGTCGCCTGGATCATCCTGCTCGCGCGCAAGATCGCCGGCCCTGGGCCAGAAGAACCCAGGCCACGCCTTGACCTGACCGGGGCAGTGCTGTCCGCCGCCGGGTTATTCTTCGTGGTACTCGGGCTGCTCCAGTCCAGGACCTACGGCTTCGGCCGTCGCTCTCACGATGATGCTCGTGTTCACCCTCATCGGCCTGGTCCTTGGCGTCCTCATCCCGCGCAGGTCGATCGAGGCCACGACGGCGGAGAGCCCGGACACTGCACGTGCGGCGCCTACTTCGTTAAAGCCGGATCCGGCAGACGGCGGCGCTGCTTTCAGGCGAGCGCCGCCGTCGTAAAGTTGCGGGGACTAGGCGGCCAGGTTCTCGCGGCTTCCGTGGGCGCACAGTCCCCACAGGGCCACCACGTCCACGGCGATGATCATCAGCGACCAGAACGGGTAGGCCGGGATGAAGAACATCTGGGCGATGGCGTTGAGGCCGACCACGGCCACCGCGAACCAGCGGGCCGCCTGGTTGCCGGCCATTACCCCGATCGCGGCGAGGACCTGCAGCACGCCGAGGATGAGAGCGACCCAGCCCCAGGCGCGCAGGTCGCCGACCACGTAGTGCGCGTTGGCGATGAAGACGTGCGAGCGGGCGATCGCGGCGATACCGTCGATCAGGTTGAAGATGCCGACCGTCACCAGCAGCGCTGCCGCGAAGACGATCATCCAGTAGCCTTCGCCGCGGCCTGCGCTTCTGGCTGGCCTCATTGTCGCCGACGTCATTTCGGTCTCCTAGGATACGAATCGCCGAATTTTGCGATTCCAGCCTGCCGGGCCGTCCTGGGATGTCGTCACCCGGGCGAGGGTGATTCCGTCGGTTCCCGGCCGCATTCAATATCGTGGGGCAGCCGGTGGCTATCGTCGGCCGGCAGGAAGACCCGGCCCAGCGCCTCGAAGCGGGCCGGCCGCCGGGCTCGCAGGACGCCGGCGGCGATAAAACCGAGGCCAAGCCAGCCGAGAGCCGTGAACGGCAGCAGGTCCGTCAGAGCCCAGCTGCGCGGGTGCAGGATCCCCCAGAGCGGAAACAAGAAGAAAACGGCAGCCGCCGCCGGGATGACCAGGTGACGCCAGACCCTGAACTCGGCGCGGAACCCGGTACGGAACGCGCGGATAGCCGAAAGGTTAACGGCGAGGTAAATGAGCACCACGGAAAGCCCGGCGGCTCCGGCGAAATACCGGAACGTGCGGGCGCCGCCGTACGCGTAAGTCAACGGCAGGCCGAGCGCGAGCGCGAGCACCGCGACGCAGCCGATGGCGACGGCTGGGGTGCGGCGGCGGGAAAGCCGGGCCAGCGACGGCGGGAGAACCCGTTCGCGTCCCATGGCGAACAGGACCCGGATGATCGCGTTGACCGCGGCGGTGACGAAACCAAGGCCGGTGAGCACGACCACGAGGTCGATAACCCACATCGCGGACGGCGACCAGTACCGGCCTGCAAGATAGCCCAGCGGGTTACGCTGCCGGGCGAGGCTGAGGATATCGTGCCGCCCCATGCCGAACGTCTCCGCGCAGACGACCAGCACGTAGAAAAGGCCGGTCACGATCACGATGCCGATCGTGCTGGCGGGGATGGAGCGGCGCGCGTTCCTGGCCTCCTCGCCGAGCGCGGCCGCGGTCTCAAAGCCGGCGAACGCGGTGATGCCGTAGATCAGCGCGTTGGTGAGGTCAGTGACCTGGCCATTCGGCGACGATGCCGGCCACAGGACCGCAGCCGAGTAGTGCACCGGCCCGACCTTGACCAGGATGCTGATGGCCAGGGCCGCGATCACGGCCACCTCCCCGGCAACCAGGGCCAGATCGACCCAGGATGACGTGCCGATGCCCAGGTAGGCGACGCCAGCCACGGACGCCAGGATGACCACGAACAGGGGCCCGCCGCCAACGTTCACATGGAGCCCGTCGGCCAGCAGCTGCGACGCGTATGCACTGGTCAGCGCGATGCCAGCGGGCACGTACAGCGCGTACGCGAAGACCATCATCCAGCCGGTCAGGAAACCCCCTGTCCCGCCCAGCCCGCGGCTGTTGTAGGTGTACAGCGAGCCGGCTGACGGCAGCCGCCGGGCGAACTCCGCGATGCTGGCCGCGCAGCACAAGGACGCCACGAACGCGATGAGGACGACCAGCGGAGCCGCGAACCCCGCATACCCCAGGAGGATCACCAGGCCGCCGACCACCGCACCGGACGGGGCCACGTTACTCACGCCGAACGCGGTCACCCGCGCCGATCCGATAGCCCCGTGGATGAGTTCGCGGGTCTCGGGCTTGCCCGCACGGGAAAGCTTGCTGCTGTCGGGACTGTTCATGGAGCCTTACACCATTCCGCGCCGGTTTCCCGGCGGTAGGCGGCGACGGCGGATTCGATGGTCGGGTAGAAGTGGCCAGGGTCGATGGTACGGGTGAGACCGTAGCGTTCGATCTTGTGCCGTACCGGGTCCTTGAGCTCGGCGAAGACCAGGCTGATGCCGTCGGCGTTCAGCGACTCGTCGAGTTCCTCCAGCACATCTGAGGCGGTGGTGTCGACGTCGGTTATCGGCTCGGCGGCGATGAGGATCCACTTCGGCCGCGGGTCGGCCCCGGCCAGGCGCCTGATCTCGTCGCGGAAGGTCTTGGCGTTGGCGAAGAACAGCGGGCCGTCGAACCGGGTGATGACCAGGCCGGGAAGATGCTGCGCCTGCGGATAGGTACGCACGTCGTGGTAGCCCGCGAGGCCGTCCACGCGCCCGAGTTCCGTCTCATACGGCCACCAGGCCCGCCGGAAGACGTTGAGGATGGACAGCACGACCGCGACCACGATTCCCGGCAGCACGCCGAGCAGGGCGACGCCAGCGAACGCCGTGATCGACAGCAGGAACTCCGCCTTGCGCTGCCGCCACAGCCGCGCCGTGCCGGGGATGTCGGCCAGCGACAGCGACGCGGTGATCACCACGGCGGCCAGCGCGGGCTGGGGCAGGTTCCGGAACAGGCCCGGCACCAGCACGATCATCACGATGATCACCACGGCTCCGGTGACCCCGGTGAGCTGCGTCTTGGCCCCGGACCGTTCGGCCACCGCCGTTCGCGACCCGCTGGTACTGACCGGGAACCCCTGGAACAAGCCCGCGGCCAGGTTCGCCACGCCGATCCCGATCATCTCGCCGTTGCCGTCGACCTCCTGCCCGGTGCGGGCGGCGAACGCCGACGCGGTGGAGATCGTGTCAGCCAGGGACACCAGGGCGATCCCGGCGGCCCCGGCGAACAGCGGCCCGAAGTCGGACCCGCGGATATGCGGGATGCTCAGCGGCGGGAACCCCTTCGGCAGTACCCCGACCAGGCTGACCCCGTGGTCGGCCAGGCTGAACACCGTCGCCGCCGCGATCGCGAGTACGACCATGATCAGCACGGCGGGGATCTTCGGCAGCCAGCGCTGCAGCACCAGGATCAGCACGATCCCGGCGATCCCGACCGCGGCCGCCGCCGCGACCGCCTCACCGTGGGCCAGGCCCTTCACGAACCCGGTGAGCTCACCGAGAAAGCCGCTGGCGTCGACCTTGAACCCGAACAGCTTGGGCAGCTGCCCGACCAGGATGGTCAGAGCCAGGCCGTTCATGTAGCCGATCATGGTCGGCTTGGAGATCAGGTCGGCGATGAAGCCGAGCCTGGCCACCGCCCCCACGACCATGATCGCCCCGACGATGATCGCGAGCATCGACGCCAGCGCGATGGCCCGCGCCGGGTCGCCGTCAGCACCAGCCAGCGGCAGGATCGTTGCAGCGATCATCGGTCCCAGCGAGGAATCCGGGCCCAGCACCAGGATCCGCGACGGGCCGGCCACCGCGTAGCCGAGCAGGCACAAGATGGACGTGTACAGCCCGGTGATCGGCGGCAAGCCTGCCAACTCTGCGTACGCCATGCCCTGCGGAACTAGCAGGGTGCTGAGCACGACCCCGGCCACGACGTCCTTGGCCAGCCACTCCCGCCGGTAGCCGGAAGGCTTCAGCCCGCGCACCAGTCCGACCATCGGCACCACATCTCAGCAGCTAGCGGCACGCATCGTTCACGCGTACCGCCCAGTGTGCTCAGCCAGGTGCGCGCGCGTCATCACCCGCCCACGGGTGACATGTTCGGCTTACCTTGCAGGCGGGGGCGCCACCATACTCACGTCGATCACGTCGAGTCCCAGGCTGTTGATCCGCTCCATCAGCCCGGACAGAGCACCCCGATCCGGCAGTTCGGCCCGGACGGTGGTGGTGCCGGGCCCGATGGTGACCTCGCAATCCTCGAACTCTGTGCGCAGCGTGGTGCTCGCCTGCCCCAGAAACGTGACCTCGTAGATCTGTGCTTGCACCGGGTTACACCTCCCGGGCCTCTTAGCTCGTGTTCGCTTGGGTCTCCAGCATGCCGCGCGGGTGGCCTGTTTGTGATCGCCCTTTTTGGGGTGGTCCGAGATTTGGCAGCGAGCCCAATCGCACCAACAACCCCATAACAGCGCAGCAGAAACACGGCTTAGATCCGCTCGCGGAGGGTGATTCCCCCCTCGGGAGTCTCGTGTGCAATAGGTTCTCGCGATATGATCGCCAGATGCGCCGGGACAGCTTAAGGACGACCACACGAAAGGGCTATACAAAATACGAAGAGGACCATACAAAGTGAGAGCACAGGCTGATGAGCCTGGCCGGAAACTCAGGAATTAAGAATTCTATGGTAGAAGGCGCGATGACTGAACACGGCTCCTCGCGGGCCACGCGGTTCGCGCTGACGAAATTCCGGCCCCCGACGCTGCCCGCCACGCTCATCACCAGGTCCGTGCTGCATGACCGGCTGACGGCGGGCGCTGGCCTGCCGCTCACCGTTGTGGTGGGGTCGGCCGGGGCGGGCAAGAGCGTGCTGCTGGCGGACTGGGCCGCGGCGCGGCCGCCTGGGTTGACGTCCTGGTTGTCGTGTGACAAGGCCGACGCGGACCCGGTCCGGTTCTGGGCCGGCTTCATCGAGGCGCCGCGGGTTATCGAACCCGGCTTCGGCGCCGACGCCGGCGAACTGCTGGCCATGGACAGGACGATGTCGGCTGATGTCACCGCGTCGGTCGCCAATGATGCTGCCAAACTGCCTGCAGGCTCGGCGGTCATCGTGGACGACTTCCATTTCGCGGGCGCCGCGGTGGCTCCGGACATGACCGATCTGGTCGAGCGCTGGCCGGCTGAGACCGTCCAGTTGGTGCTGGCCGGCCGCTACGACCCTCCGCTACGGCAGCACCGGTTGCGGATGTCGGGCCAGCTGAACGAGATCCGGGATCGTAACCTGTATTTTTCCCTGACCGAGAGCCGTGACCTGCTGGCGAACTTCGGCGTCCAGCTATCCGATGCTGACCTGGCGCTGCTTCACCAGCGAAGCGAGGGATGGCCCGCAGTCCTGCAGATGGCGGCGTTGTCCCTGCGCGGAAC
>JAJKHX010000558.1 GCA_021154785.1 Nocardiopsis sp. | reverse complement strand
TCGAGCACGGGGGCATGGCGGAGGGGTGCCTGCGCCTGATCGCCGCGGCTAGCGGAGTTAAGTCGGCCCGAGGACACGTGTGATCAGTGCCCGTATCCGGGTAAAGGGGCATCCGTAGCTAGCCGTGTCGCGCGATGCTGGCCTGAGGGGTTGGGGCCCCTCCGGTTCTTCAGGCGCTCTTGGCTTCGGGGGCTGGCGCGACCTCGCGCTCGGGCTCCTGACCGGGGCCCTTGCGCTCGATGCCGATCAGCAGTTGCTCATCGAGTACCGCGAGGATGCGGTTGAGCACCGGGATCGTGGGGATGTGCTCGCCGCTTTCCAGCTTCGAGATGAAGGAATGCGAGGTGCCGGCTTGCTGGGCGACCTCCTGCTGGGTCAGGTCCAGCTCGTAGCGCCGTTCGCGGATGTGGGCGGCGATCCAGTTCTTCTCCCGCAGCGCCCGGATCGCCGCGTACTCCTCCCGGGCCGCACGGTACTCCGGGCTGCGGCGGGCGCGAGCGCTCGCCGCCTGGGCCGAAGTCCTGCCCTCGGGACTGACTTCGCTGTCTGCGCCGGTCATGGTCACTAGTTTATCCATTTTGATAAGAGGATCACAGGGGGACGGCTCGCGGGCGGCGCGTCCTTGCCGACGGCCCGCGGCGGGGTCCGCCGGATGGCGTCCATCCGGCGCTTGAAGTCTGCCATCCGCTGCTTTGCCAGCTCGATGTCGGCACGGGGGATCGCTTCGGTGCCCTTCTCCAGCGCGTGCAAGAGCACTATTAGGTTCTCCGACCGCTGGTAAAGGATGCGGTAGCGGGTGTTCGCGAACCGGACCCGGAGCTCACGCAGTTCGCCCTCGATCTGCGAGGTGACCGGGAACGGCGGGGGCGGCGCCTCTGGCGGCTGGCCATTCAGGTGCTCCTGGACGAAGTCATCGATCTTCGCGGCGCGCTTGGACGGCAAGGCTTGGATGAACTCGTCTACCGGCTCAGCGCCGCGCGCATCACGGTAGTAAACCGCCTGAGTGCCTGCCACGGTCCGAGCATGCCAGTCCGGTCTGACATCGGGTGCTCCCAGACGGCAACGCCCGGCACGATGCTGCACCGGCCTGCATGGACTCCGGGCATCGGCAGATTTCTACCCAGTTCTCTACCCAAAAGGGGCGGAGCGGAGGCACTGATACGCTGAGTATGCTGGTCAAAGCCGTCAGCTTCAGCAGATGGCCGTGACGCACTAGTAGCCTTCCAAGCTGGCTATGCGGGTTCGATTCCCGTCGCCCGCTCTCGCAGGTGAGCGGCAGTTTTCGAGAGAATTCGATGCCGGTTTTCCGGGCGCTGGGCCATTCACGGGCCAGATCATCGAGACCGGGCCTTTGATGACCCGCCGTAGGCGGGCGGGGTTCAACCTGGGGTCTCGCCGTTGCGGGGCGGGCTGCTTTGCCGCGTCATTCGGACGTGGGTCCTACGGCACGGCGGCGGCCCGCGCACGGAACCCCCGGCGACCGGCCGCCTGCGGTCCCCACCGTATCCGCTGCCGCGCCCGCCAGCATCACGGCTAGGCCGTCAGCGTCGCGCCGAGTGCGCCAGTCGCCGGGAGGGTGTCACAGCCACCGGCCGGAACGCCGCGCATTGTCCGGGCTGGCCCCTCCACGCGCAGCCTCTGCCAACCCGGCGGACCTGGCGGCGAGGGCCAAGCTAGAGGGCCGGCCCGAAATGCGCGCGGCGAACCTTCGCGACATCATTCGAGGCGAGGTAGTAGCTGGAAGACCATCGGTAACCGGCATCGCCGCTGTCAGCGGACGGGGACCCCGCTGCGCCTGCGCGGGACCGGGGAGTTACGCAGCCGGGAGACCTGGGCCGGTCCCGGGGCGGCCTGGCCGGCGAGATGGACCTGCTGGCCGGTTCGGGTGCCGGCCGCTGGCCCGGGTGACCGGCTCCGGGCACCGGCATGACTCCCCCGGCTTTGCCACCAGGTACGGCAAGCGTGACTACCTCTGGCGCGGAACCGCCGGCGTGGCCTCGATCCGGAGCTGGCTCCGCCGCCCCGTCCCATGACCGGCAGGACAGGCCCTGGCGGCGCGAGCGGCTAAGGCGCGTCGCGAACGTCTCTCAGCTGTCGCTGAAATTCAGTGGTTGTGGCGTTCTACCCTCTCTATTCGGTAGGGTGTCACAACCACTGAATGAAAATGGTACGTAGGGGATGGATGAGGCTGTGGTGGCGTCGCAGCCGTGCCGACCGGACGAGGGCCGGTTGATGATCCGCTGAGGCCTGTTTCATGATCGGGAGGACACGCTCTTGCGGGTCCAGCCAGCCCGGAGGCCTTCTGACGGACGTCAATTTATCCTTGCCGCCGTTTTGGTTCGGCACGGCGGGAAGAACCCGGCGCCAGATAGTTCCGGGATCTTACCTCCGTCGGCTCACCTCACTACTGGAACCCAGGACCATCACGGTCCTTTCCGGCACCGCTCCGGCAGCGGCGGCTGAGCTCGCGTCACCTCGGTACGAGGCCGCACTCGTATGCGAGGATCACCGCCTGTACCCGGTCGCGCAGGCCGAGTTTCGTGAAGATCCGATTGATGTGCGTACGGATCGTGCCCGGCGCCAGATGCAGGTCCTGCTGGATCTCGGTGTTGGAGCGGCCCCGGCCGATCAGCGTGAGTACCTCGCGCTCCCGCGCGGTGAGCGTGGTGAGCCGCCCCGACGGGTCGGTCGGCGCAGCCGCGTTCCCCACGAAATGGGCGATGAGCCTGCGGGTGACGCTGGGCGCGGTCACCGCCTCACCGGACGCGACCGCCCGTACAGCGGCCAGCAGGTCGTCGGTGAGCGCGTCCTTGAGCAGGAACCCGCTGGCACCGGCCCGCAGGGCGGCGTAAACGTACTCGTCGAGGTCGAACGTGGTCAGGATGAGCACGCGCGGCGCGTCTGTCTCATCCGGACCGACGGGCAGCGACCGGATGCGCCGGGTCGCTTCCACACCATCGATGCCTGGCATGCGGATGTCCATCAGCACCACGTCGGGCCGGGTCTGCTCGACGACTCGTACTCCCGCCGCGCCGTCTCCAGCCTCTCCCACGACCGCGATGTCCTCGGTCTCGTCGAAGATGACACGGAACGCCTTACGCAGGAGCACCTGATCGTCCACAAGCACCACCCGGACGCCAGCACCCACGACGGTCACCGCGGGACCCCGGCCGGCGCGACGGGCAGGTGCGCGCGCACGGCGAAGCCGCCGCCCGGGCCCGGCCCCAGGGAAAGCGTTCCGCCGAGCAGGTCCACCCGTTCCGCGATGCCGCGCAGGCCGTTGCCGTGCGTTGCGCCCTGGTCGGCGGGCGGGCCGGCGCCGTCGTCGGTGACCTGCACGTCCACGTGACCGGGGTGGAACGTCAGGCGTACCGTCGTCTCGGCGCCGGCGCCGGCGTGCTTGAGCGTGTTGGTCAGTGCCTCCTGGACGATCCGGTACGCCGAGAGGTCGATGCTGGCGGGCAGGCCGGCCGGCGAACCGTCGATCGTGAGGTGTACCGGCAGCCCCGCCGCCTGGATCCGCTCGACCAGGGCCGGCAGCCCGCCGATACCGGTGGGCGGGGCGAGGTCCTGCTCTGGGCCGGGTCCGGGACTGAAAGCGCCGACGAGCCTGCGCATCTCCGACAGCGAGTCCCGGCCGACCGAGATGACCTCGCGCATCGCGTCGGTGGCGCGCTCCGGGTGCCGGTGCTGGGCGGCGATCGCCGCCTGCGCCTGGGCCACGATCACGGTGAGGCTGTGCGCGATGACGTCGTGCAGGTCGCGGCCGATCCGGGCGCGCTCGTTGGCGGTGGCGAGCGCGAGACGCTGGCGCTGCTCCCGCTCGGCGTCGTCGGCCCGCTGCTGCAGCGTCCGCAGGTGGGCCTGACGGCTGCGGGTACCCTCGCCGAGTGCGTAGGCGAGGGCGAGGGCGAGCAGCCCGGTCATGCCCGGCTCGACCACCTTGTACAGGATGCCCTCGAGCCTGCTGCCCGTCCGGTCGGTGCTGGCCGGAATGTTCGCGGAGGCGCCGGGCGGCGGGCCCGCGTGGCCGAGGGTGATGGGGTTGAAGAGGCCGAAGGCGATCTCGGCGGCCACGAGGATCAGCAGCACCGCCGCGGACAGCCGCCGTGACGAGCCATGGCTCGCGAGGGCGTACAGCGTGATCGGCACGGCGAGCTCGATCAGCGTGGGAAACCCGGTCTGCGCCGCGTTCCAGTCGCGGACCAGCGCGTGCCCCGCCGCGCCGGCGACGGTCAGGCCGAGCGCGTACAGCGGCCAGCGGTGCTGGATGAGCAGTCCGACGGCGGACAGCGCGGCGAACGCCCAGTACACCGCGAGCAGCTCGGTCGCGTCGGCGGAGTTGGCCGGCCGCACCTGCGGAGCGCTCAACACCAGGAGCAGTAGCGCGAGGGCCGCGTTCACCAGGTAGGCGCGCCTGCGCAGACGGTGGAGCACGGGTGCCAGCGTATGTGCTGACCGGGCGCGGGACATCAGACCGTGCTCGTACCCGAAGATACGAGCGGACTCGGACGACGGCGTACCGCGTGCGCCCCCAGCATGGGCGGCATGACGAGACTCAACCGGCCGATGTCCCGCCGCGGCCTGCTTCGCGGCGGCATGGCCGCGACCGCCCTGACTCTGCTTTCGTCCTGCGACGCGGGAGAGTCCGCCGCGACGACATCACCCGCCAGCGTCGCACCGCACACCGGGCCGGCCGCGCCGGTCGCGACGGGATCGCAGGCCGGGTCCGTGCCGAACGTGCGGGTCAGCGGCGACCGGTACGGGGTGCACGTCGAGCCGTCGGTCGCGGTGAACCCCCGCAACCCTCGCCAGCTGCTGGCCGCCAGCCAGGTCTCACCCGGGGCGGACCCCGAGTTCCTCGCGACCTACCTGTCGTCCGACTCAGGGGCGACCTGGCAGCCCGGCGCCGTGCCACCGCTGCCCGCGGGCGCGAACGGCGACGACGTGACCGTCGCGTTCGACGCGCAGGGTCGCGGCTACGTCTGCGCCACCTCCGACGAGGGCGGCCGCGCCATCTTCGTCTGGCGGACCGACGACGGCGGCCGCACCTTCTCGGCACCGGTGACTGTGCTGGAAAACCAGTACTGTGACCACCCCTGGCTGGCCACGGGTCAGGGCCGTACCCCGTCGGCGCGCAACGTCTATGTCGTCTGGGGCGCCGGCGACGCGAGGACCGCCCCCGCCCTGGACTTCGCCCGCTCCACCGACGGCGGGCAGAGCTTCGAGCCGCCGCGCCGGATCCTCGCGGCGAGCACGGTTCCCTCGGACGTGGGCGCCGGCCCCGAGCTCACCGCCGGGCCGGGCGGCCTGGTGTGTGCCGTCTGCGACTGGACCAGCCAGCGTGAGTTGTCCGGGGACATCACCGGCCAGGTCGTCGCCGTCGTGTCGACCGACTGGGGACACAGCTTCGCCGCACCGGTTCGTCTGGGATCTGAATCGTCCGTTGTCGTGCTACCCGGTGACGTCATGCCCAACAGCGGCCCGACCGTCGCGGTCTCCGCGCAGGGCGATCTCTATGTAGCGTTTCCCCGGCGCCGGGCGGGTACCCACGCGGACATCGTGGTGGTCGCGTCCCACGACCGCGGCCGGACGTGGAGCCAGCCGGTGAACGCGACGCCCGCGGACGGCGCGACGTACTTCCAACCCAACCTGGCTGTCGACGATGCCGGCCG
>JAJKHX010000557.1 GCA_021154785.1 Nocardiopsis sp. | reverse complement strand
TCGGACAGGCCGCGCAATACCAGCCCGTCGCCGTGGCCCCAGCGCAGCGCTGACGACGGGACGGCCAGCCGCATGGCGGGGAAGCGACGGTGCAGGGCGGTGAGCGCTATCACGCCCTCGAGCCGGGCCAGCCTGGCCCCCAGGCAGTGGTTAATGCCGTGGCCGAAGGCCAGGTGGCTGGTGTCCGCCCGGGCGATATCGAGAACCTCCGGGTGGTCATACCGGGCCGGGTCCCGGTTGGCCGCGGCCAGCGAGATGATCACCTGGGCGAAGGCCGGGATGACGGTCCCGCCGATGACGACGTCCTGGGTGGTGTACCTGAACGTCGAGTGCGGCACCGGTGCGTCCCATCGCAGGATCTCCTCGATCGCGCGCGGCGCCAGGGCCGGGTCGGCGACGAGCGCGTCGCGCTGTTCCGGGTGGGTCAGCAGGGCGACCGTTCCGTTGCCGATCAGGCTGGTCGTGGTGTCGTGCCCGGCGACCACCAGCTGGAAGATCGTCGAGAGCATCTCCTGCCCGGACAGCGCGCCGTCCTGATCGGCCGCCCGTACCAGGTCAGTGACCAGGTCCTCGCCCGGGGCGGCACGCTTGCGATCGAGGAGCTCGGTCAGGTACCGCACGATGTCCGCCGAAGCCGTTACGGCCTCGGCCGGCGGCTCGGGCGCCGATGACGGTGCGAGCAGCGTGGTGAACCAGCTCCCGAGGTGCAGCCGGTCTGGTCCCGGGACGCCGAGCAGCTCGCTGATCACGGTGAACGGCAGCGGGAAGGCGAAGCCCCTGACCAGGTCGACGACGGTGTCGCCGCGCGCCTGCAGGTCGTCGAGCAGCCCGTCGGCGATCGCCTGGACACGTGGCCGAAGGGCGGCGATCCGCGGTCGGCTGAAGGCGGCCGAGGCCAGCCGGCGCAGCCGGGTGTGGTCGGGCGGGTCGACGCTGAGCATGTGCCGGGCGAAGGCGGGTCCGGGCAGGCCCTCGGCGACCACCGCGCCGTCACGGGCGAGTGCGGCGTGCATGTCCTTGGACAGGCCGGCGTGGCTGAGCGCGGCCTTGGCTTCGGCGTGGCGGACGATCAGCCAGGCGCGGTGCCCGTCGGCCAGCGTGACCTGGTGCACCGGGTCGTCCGCCTGGACGCGGGCGAACAGCGGGTACGGGTCGTCTCGGTCGTAGTCGCCCCACGTGTCCAGTGCCGGGTTGCGCATTGCGGTCCCCTAGATCATTCGGAAGCCGGAGCAGAGCAGGTCGATGGTGGCGAGCCGGCCGTCGTCGATCGTGCAGATCGAGGTCTGCGTGCAGGCCCAGCGGGTGCCGCGCTGCGCCAGGTCCAGCCGGTAGTGGATCAGGAGCCGGTCGGCAACCGCCTGACCAGCCGACTCCACCAGGTCGACGGCGTCCATGCCGGCGAACCATCCGCCGAAGCGGGCGACGACGGCATCGCGGCCGTGCTCTTCGACCGGGCCGCCGGGCAGCAGCGCCCGTAGCCGGACGGTATCGGTGACCGCGGCGGCCAGCCGGGCGCTGTCCCGGCCGGCCACGGCCGCGGCGATCGCCGCGGCCAGGGGATGGGTGTTCATGACGCGCTCCTTTCGCGGCGGCCGGCCAGAGCGTCCAGATGGCCGGCGAGGTGCCCGGTCAGCTCGGCGGCGTCGCCCGCCGCCCCGTCGATCAGGCTCGACTTGCGGCGGCGCAGGAACGGCATGCCGATCAGGTACAGGCCCGGGCGGGCCGTCACGCCGCCGTCGTGGACGACCCGGCCCTTCCGGTCCAGTACCGGTACGTCGAGCCAGGACAGATCGGGCCGGTAGCCCATCGCCCAGACGATCGTGCTGATCTCCCCAGACCGCAGATCCAGGCCCAGCGGCGCGGAGCGCACGATAGTCGGCGCGAACCGCTCCCCGGCCGCCCCGGCCCAGGCGTCGATGGTGTTCAGCAGCCGTCCCAGCTTCAGGTCGGCCAGCGCGCACACGTTGGGCAGGGAGCCGGAGAACTGGGCGACCCCGTCGGCGATCCCGGCCAGGCGGCCGGCCAGCCGCACCCCGGCCGAGCTCAGCGCGTTCAGGTCGACCGTCCGGCCCGGCGAGCCCACCAGCTGCATGGACGGCACGTTCCGCGCCCGGGCCAGATCATTGACCTCGTCGTAGCGCTGGTCCAGCACCCCCGAGGCGTCCAGCCACCACAAGATGTCCCGGCCGCGGTAGGTGCGCGGCATGCGGACGTGCTCGCCGACGGCAAGCGTGACCGGGCGCCCCGAGCGGGCCAGCTCGCCGGCGAGCTGAATCCCGCTGGCCGAGGCGCCGACCACCAGCACGCCGCCCTCCGGCAGCTCGCCCGGGTTGCGGTAGCCCGCCGCGGTGACCGAGGTGATGCCGTCAGGCACCAGCCGCGCCAGCGCCGGCACCGCGGGCAGCGCCGCCGCCCCGCAGGCCAGTACCACCGTCGGCGCGCGCCAGCTGCCCTGGTCGGTCTGCACGATATAGCCGCCTGCGGCGGCCCGCACCGAGGTCACCGTCACACCGGTCAGGACCGGCGCTGCCGATGCCGCGGCGTAGTCCGCGAGCATCGCCGTGACCTGCCGGGCGCTGAGGTAGCCGTCCGGGTCGGCGCCGCGGTAGGCGTAGCCGGGCAGCCGGGTCATCCAGTTGGGGGTGAGCAGCCGCAGCGAGTCCCACCGCTGCGTGCGCCACGAGTTCGCCACCTGCCCGCGTTCGAGGACAATGTGGTCGATCGACCGGACGGCCAGGCAGTGGCTCATGGCCAGCCCGCAGTGCCCGGCGCCGACGATCACGGTGGTCGTATCCGGCACGGCGGTGCCTCCTGCTCGCTCGGACCGATCAGGAGACGTCGACGGTGACGCTGGTGGGGTTGGTGAGGATGTCGTAGACGGCGGAGCGCTTCTGCGACTGCGCGACCAGCGCCTTGATCTCCTCAGGAGTGGCGTCGGCGTCGATCTGGTAGCTGACGGCGACGCCGCTGAAGCCGTTGCGGACATCGGGGTCGGCGCCGAGAATCCCGTGCAGGTCCATCTCGGCGGACACGCTGGCCCGTACCGACCGTAGCTGGATCGACCTTTGCTGGGCCACGGCGGCGACGCCCGCGGTCAGGCAGCCGCCGAGGGCCACCAGGACATACTCCACCGGCGTGACCCCGTTGTCCTGGGCGGCGAACTGCAGCGGGTGGTCGATGTCGTAGCTGAACGTCGTGTGATGCTGCTGCTCGCCGCCGAAGCCGTGGAACGTCTCGACGTCCGAACGGCTGTGCGTGCCGTTGACCCAGGACACCGTCGAACGCCACTGGAACTGCGCGATCTCCGGGGTGCCGGCCAGGGCGCCGCGCACACCGAGCAGCGCCTCGACATTGACGCCGTTGTCGACTGGGATTTCTGTTGCGGTCATGTGATGCCTCCTTGATGTGACGCCGGCCTTCGTTCGGCCGGCCTACGTTGATGAAGCCGGACTCGGATCCGCCGGTACTCTGGGTTACGTGCTAGACGAGTTCGGCTATGAGCTGAGCCGCGCGGGCCACGCCGTCGCGTGCTTTTCCGCTCCCGGAACTGCCTACGCGCTGGACGGCTGCGGCATCAGGCCCAGCTGCGTGAGCAGCGAGACCTGGTCGTAGTAGAGGTCCCCGCCGGCGACCCGCCCGGTGGGGTCGAAGTGCCACATCTCGCATAGCGGCAGTGCGAACTCCTTGCCGGTGGCGGGGAACGGTCCGAGCGGCCCATCATGCGTGCCGACCGCGGTGAAGGTGCACACCACGGTCTGGCCAGCGTCGATGTAGCGGGGGCCGGTGATCCTGATGTTGCGGGAGGCTCCGATCCACCCGGCCAGGAAGTCGTCCTTGAACTCCTGGGGCGTCCTGAATGTCCGGCTCTGCGAGTGATCAGTCCAGGTGATGCTATCGGCGTACTGTTTGGTCATAGCCACAAAGTCCCTCTGGTTGAAGGCCTCGTGACCAGCGCGGTAGGTCTCGACGTTTCTGGATTCCATGACTCCTCCTAGACGGCTCTGGGCCGCCGGTGATGAGATCATGGTCGCGGTCGCTGGTTGCGCGAACCGTGCGGTTGCCTTTCCCCGTCCTTTCCGTATCCTTGCCATCACGGCAGGGATAAGGACCGTTGACCCCGAGGTCGTCTGATGGGCCAGTGGACGAAGGCCAGGATCCAGCTGTGCGGTCGCTTCGTCGCCGACATGGATGGCTCCCGCATCGAGGACACGCTGCCCGGCCGGATAGGGCGAGTGCTGTTCGCTTACCTCGTCCTCAACCGTGGCCGTCCATTGCCCCGCGAAAAGCTGCTCATGGCGGGCTGGGGAGAGGACGCCCCGGCGGAGGCGAGAAACGCGCTGAGCGTGCTGCTGTCCAAGCTGCGGCACGGCCTGGGGGCCGAACATCTCCGCGGGCGGACCGAGATCGAGCTGCTCCTGCCGTCGGCGATCTTCGTCGATGCCGAGGCGGCCCTGGAGGGCGCCCATCGGGCGGAGTCCAGCATCGCGGAGGGACGGTGGGCGCAGGCATGGGGTCCGGCCGGGATCGCCTATCACGTCGCCACCAGGCCGTTCCTCGCCGGGCTGGAGGCACCCTGGATCGACGAGTGGCGGCGCCGACTGGAGGAGGCCCGGCTGCGCGGGCTGGAGTGCTTTGCCGCTGCGAGCCTCGGCCTCGGCGGTCCGGCCCTGGCGCAGGCCGAGGAACGCGCCAGGATGCTGACCGAGCTTGCGCCCTACCGCGAGACCGGGCACCGCCTGCTCATGGAAGCGCTCGCGCGGCGCGGCAACGTCGCCGAAGCACTCCGCGCCTACGAGCGGCTACGGGTCCTACTCCGAGAGGAACTCGGGATCGCACCCGGCCCCATCGTGCAAAGCGTCCACCGGCGACTGCTGGGGACTGCCGGCAACTAGAGCTGCTCAGCCTGCGCAAGGATGTCCTCGCGTGTCACGTTGCCAACCAGCTCAGGGTGCAAGACTCCCATGTGGCCCTGCGCGTTCCTCCAGAGCTCGTCGTCGTCGTCGCCCTGGATGACATACCCGCACATGCAGATGATCCTCAGCGTCATCGCCAACCTCCAGGTCAGCCGTTGCGATCCTCCGAGCGGCCGTCGGGGGACAAGGAGGGCATAGTAGTCGCGCTGGCTTGCCAGAGAGCTGATGGTCCCGCCGATGGCGATCAACAGCGTGATCACCACGCACAGCCAAAATGAACAAGAGAACGTCGACGTTCGGCTCGCCCATGAGCTCTCCGCTCGTGGCCCATCCGCCGCGTGTACTGAACGAACCCAACTCTAACGGCGCCGAACGGTCTCCACTACAGACCTGGCAAGTGCGTACCGGCCGGCTGGCTGGTGCTGATCGCGGCTTCGGTGTAGTAGCGCGTGTAGTAGAGACGCCATGGACTGGCGGTGCGATCCGAGACGCGATGAGACGCTGCCGTCCACAGATCAGCGCTGATGCCGAACTAAGTAGACATGGTGAGCGTGCGTGGATGGGGGCCGGTTGACTCATAACCCAGAGGTCGCAGGTTCAAATCCTGCCCCGCTACTGGTTTCCGCAAGTCAAGGCCCTTCCCTCTCAAGGAGAGGGCCTTTTGCGCGTCGGGCGCTGTAGTAAGACGTCTAGTAGAGACGGCGCTACGTGCCGCCTGACGGCGATACCGGGAGATGGGGTGACACGGGTGAAACAGCCGGGACATGGTGGACGCTGTCACCCGCGATCTCTGGGTGCCCGGCCCGGAGGTGTCACCGGGGGCGCCGTCCCGGTCACTGACGACTCCGGCCTTGTCCTCGGCATCGTATGTGAGCGTGAGTTGTTCGCTCAGGAGGCCTTTCTGAAGCGCTAGCCTGGCCGCTGGCTGCGGCGCCGGCGCGGCACTACGGCGCTCGGCAAGGCAGCAGCCGCCACTGCGGCCAGCTTGATGACCAGCCCAGCGGTGACGTCCTAGGCTCACCGCGCGCTTGAAGATTTCAGCCGTATGCCGCATCCGTGATGGTGGCCTGCATCCGGTTCATCTTTTTCCGCCGGAAGAGGTTTAACCGGGCTGTGCCGGGTTAAGCCGTTTGGCTTACGAGCTCTGCCTACATCTTTGCCAGGGGTGGGCGCATGAAGCAAACCCTCCGCCACCAGCGAACAGCGGCTCCGGTCGCACTCACCGGTAAGGCAGCGACCACTCTCCGTCCCCTGCCATTGTCTGCCGCGCGCGTGGTGGATGGGTTCTGGGCCGAGCGTCAGCAAGTGAACCGCACGGCGGCCATCCCCGCCGGCCTGCGGCAGCTACGGGACAGCGGGGCACTCCGAAACCTGCGTCGCGCGGCCGGCCGGGGCGAAGGGCAGTACGAGGGCCCGGTGTTCATCGACTCGGACGTCTATAAATGGCTCGAGGCGATTGCGTGGGAGCAAGCACGTGAGCCGTCGCAAGCTCTGGCAGCGGATCAGGCGAAGATCACCGCGCTGGTCGCTGAGGCGCAGCAGCCGGATGGCTACCTGAACTCGTTCGTCCAGGTAGCTACGAGGGGCACCGCCCGGTTCGCGGACCTTACCTCCGGCCACGAACTGTACTGCGCCGGGCATCTGATGCAGGCGGCTGTGGCCCAGTACCGGGCTACCGGGTATCGGGAGTTGCTGGATACCGCGATCCGCTTTGCCGATCTTCTCGTTGCGACCTTCGGGCCGGGGAAACGCCCGGAGCTTGACGGGCACCCGCTAGTCGAGATGGCGCTGGTCGAGCTGTACCGGGAAACCGGCGACTCCCGGTACCTGGAGCTCGCCCGCCACTTCGTCGAGTCCAGGGGAGACGGCTGGGCCGCGACCGGCCCCGATCCCCGCCCGCGGTCGTACTACTCCGACCGGGTGCCGGTGCGCCAGGCCGTCACCGTCGAGGGCCACGCGGTACGCGCACTGTACCTGGCCGCCGGGGCCGCCGACCTGGCCGCCGAGACCGGCGACGAGGAGCTGCTCGCCGCGCTGGAGCGGCAGTGGCACGCGATGGTCACAGCCAAGACGTACATCACGGGCGGGGTGGGCGCGCGGTGGGAGGGCGAGGCATTCGGCGATCCGTACGAACTGCCGGCGGACCGGGCCTACTGCGAGACCTGCGCGGCGATCGCCAGCGTCCAGTGGAGCTGGCGGATGCTGCTGCGGACCGGGGATGCGCGCTACGCCGACCTGATCGAACGGACCCTGTACAACGCCGTACTGCCCGGGATTTCCCTCGACGGGAACGCTTACTTCTACGTGAACGCGCTCCAGGTGCGGTCCGGGCAAGCCGATGACGACGTGCGGAATCCGGCCAACGGCCGGGTCGGCTGGTTCGGCGTGGCCTGCTGCCCGCCGAACATCATGCGGACCATCGCGAGCCTGGGCTCACTGCTAGCCACCACGGCCGACGACGGGGTGCAGATCCACCAGTACGCCACCAGCGTCATCACCGCGGAAGTCGCCTCCGGCACGGCGCGCCTCGCCGTGGCGACAGACTATCCCTGGGACGGGCGCATCGAGATCACTGTGCAGGCCGCCCCGGACGAGGACTGGACCCTCGCGTTGCGCATTCCCGAATGGTGCGCCGATGCCAAGGCCCTGGTCGCGGGCACCGGAGCCGCCGAGGCGTGCCAGCCGGGCACCTACCTGCGCCTGCGCCAGCGCTGGACGGCGGGAGACTCTGTAGTGCTTGACCTGCCGATGCCGGTCCGGCAGACGGAAGCGCACAAGCGGGTCGACGCGGTCCGGGGCTGCGTAGCCATCGAACGGGGCCCTCTCGTGTACTGCCTGGAGCAGGCCGACCACCCCGCCGGCGTCCTCATCGACGACATCCAACTGGTAGACGGCGACTGCACGCCGGTCTGGCGCCCGGATCTCCTCAGTGGAATAACCGCTGTCCAGATGACGGGACGGACGACGCCGGGCGCCATGCCGCTGTATCAACCGAGAACTGCCGATGACGGCCAGCCGGGGCGCCTAGCCCGGCTCACCGCCATCCCGTATTTCGCCTGGGCCAACCGCGGGCCCGCTCCCATGCGGGTGTGGATTCCGCTGGGGCCGCCCGGCTAGGAGCGTGACCATATGCCTATTGAGTCCACCAGACACCGCCGCACACGGAGGACAGGGGCATCGTTGCTCCTGCCCGTCCTGGGAGCAGCACTGGGCCTGGCTGGCTGTGCGGCCCCGGCGCCGTCGTCGATCAACGTGACCGCGTCCGGCTTCGGAAACAATGCCACCGGAGTGGTGCAGTTCTGGGACCGCAGTACGACGTCGCCGTTCGGGAAGCTGCTCGTCGACCGGTTCAACGCCACGCACAAGAACCTCAAGGTGGTTCTGACCCCGGTCCAGGACACCCAGTACGTAACGAAGCTGGCGACGGCAATCCGCGCCGGGGACCCCCCGGACCTCGTCGGCATCGACGACATCAACTCCCAGCTGTTTATCTACCACAAGGTGTTCACCGACCTCACCCCCCAGGTCAAGGCTCTGCCCGAGAAGAACAAGCTCAGCCCGGGGGCGCTGAACCTGGCCACCGAGAACGGGCACTACTACGGGACCCCGTACGTAGCCGACATGTCGGTGCTCTGGTACAACAAGACCCTGTTCCGCCGGGCCGGCCTCAACCCGGACAAGCCGCCCGCCAGCTACGCCCAGATACTCAGCGACGCCCGGAAGATCACTGCCCTGGGACATGGGATCTACGGCTTCTCCTTCGCCGGACGCTGCGAGGGCTGCCTGGGCTTCACCATCCTGCCCGACATCTGGGCCACCAGCAAAGACCTGCTCAACGGGCAGCCCGGTCACGAAACCGCGTTCATCCAGGGCAACATGCCGCTCCGGCAGACGCTGAACTTGTACCACCAGCTGTGGGCGGACGGCCTGGCTGACCCCATATCGCACGTCGAGACCGGAGCGACCTGGGGCCTTAACTTCCTCGCCGGCAAGATCGGCATGATGCCCCTCGGTTACGGCCCGATGGCGACGGCCCCTCCCGGTTTCCGGTCCCAGGTCGGGATGACCTTGTTCCCCGCCCCCAGCGGCGGCGCCACCGCGACCTTCGACGGCGGCGCCAACTTCGGCATCCCCGCCGGCTCGAAGAACCCGTCGGGCGCCTGGGAGTTCATCAAGTTCGCCCTGCAGCAGGCGCAGCAGAGCCTGGCTCCGAGCGCCGGGTTCGAGCCCGTCCGCAACGACGTCCTCACGCCACAGTTCCGGGCGAAATATCCCTTCGTCGCCGCCATGCTCGAAAACCTGTCGCGCGGCCACGCGCCTAAGACCATCGTCTACAACACCACGTTCAACCAGCCCGGCGGTCCCTGGCTGAACATGTTCACCCAGGCGGTCTTCGACGGAAACATCGCCGCGGCGATCCGCACCGGCCAAGGTGCCTTCTCGACCGCCATCGACCTCGGGAAATCGTAGCGGTAGCCAGACGGAGGTAACCGCATGTCACAGCAGACAATCGCCAAGCAGCGCGCAGCCGTGCCCCGTACGGTGGGCGCCCGGCCATCAAGGAGGCGGAAGACCGGGATAGTACGGCGGCCAAAGGCCGGCATGCTCTTCGTGGCGCCCGCCTTCGTGTTCGTCGCGACGTTCGTCCTCTTTCCGCTCGGCTTCGCCATCTACATGTCCGTGACGAACTGGCCGCTGATCGGCTCCTACCATTTCACCGGCGCGAGCAACTACGCCGCCTTGGGCAAGGACCCGGGATTCGTCCATTCCGTGCTGTTCACACTGCTCTACACGGGGATCGTCACGATCCCGATCCTGGTGGTCGGGTACGGGCTGGCCGTGCTGGTCCGGTCGAACCGCAGAGGGTCGGTGTTCCTGCGGACCGCCTTCTTCCTGCCCTACGTCGTCGGGCTCCCCACGCTGAGCTACATCATGCTGCTGGAATTGCAGCCTAACTCTGGTGCGGTGAACGTCATCCTGGCCAAACTGGGCTTGACCAACGGGGCCACCGCCTGGCTGGTGAACACCAACCTGGCGCTCGCCGCCACCTGCATCCTGGTCATCTGGTTCGCCTCCGGCTTCACCATGGTGCTTCTCCTCGGCGGCATGCAGAGCATCTCGGAGGACCTGTACGAGTCGGCCGACGTGGCCGGTGCGAAATGGTGGCAGAAGGAGCTGCACATCACGCTGCCGCTGCTGCGGCCCACCATCGCGCTGAGCCTGATCATCTCGATCATCGGCTCGTTCCTGGCGTTCAACCAGTTCTTCATCCTGACCCAGGGCGGTCCCGGGACGAGCACCTTCACCGTCGTCATGTGGATCTACCAGACAGCCTTCGTCCAGCTGCACGTCGGCGCCGCGGCCGCGATGTCCGTCGTCCTGGTCGCGGTGGTCGGCCTGATCAGCGCCGTTCAGTTCCTGCTGCTCCGCGATAACACCTAGAGGTGATGGCTATGGCCAGTGTCGCTGTCCGGACCGGGCCAGCGCGGAAGAAGACCCGGGCCCGCGTTTCCACGTCAACCATGATCTACGTGTCCACCGGCGTGGTGCTCTCTCTGCTGTTCCTCCTGCCGCTGCTCTGGGCGGTGTTCCGCTCGTTCCAGCCGTCGGGCGACATCACCGCGGCTCCCAACGCCAAGGACCTCTCCCATCTCACGACGGCGAACTACTCCGGCCTGATCACCGGGAGCATCCACATCCTGCGCTATGTGGCGAACAGCCTGATTGTCGCGGGCGGGACGGCGGTGCTCACCGCGGTGCTGGCCACGCTGGCCGGCTACGGCCTGGGCCGCACCCGCTTCCGGTTCCGCGGGTCCGGCGCGGTGTTCGCGCTCATCCTCGTCACGCTCATGGTGCCGTTCCAGGCCGTCGTCACCCCGCTGTTCCTCGAGCTGAGCTTCCTGCACCTGCTGAACAGCCTGATCGGGCTCATCTTGTTCTACAGCACCTTCAACCTGCCATTCGGCGTGTTCGTCATGCGCAATGCCTTCTCTATGGTGCCGAACGAACTCGAGGAGGCCGCCTACTGCGACGGCGCGACGGTGCCCAGGACCCTGCGCTCGGTCCTGCTGCCGGTTGTCGTGCCCGGCGTGGCCACCACGATGCTGTACGCGTTCCTGTTCGCCTGGACCGAGTTCCTCGGCGCCCTCACCTTCATCACGAACATCAGCAAGCTGACCCTGCCCGTGGCCCTGCTCAACGTCGAGACGGGCACCTTCGGCCAGGTCAACTTCGGATTCCTGATCGCCGGGGCGGTGATCGCCATGGTGCCGTGCGCGGTGCTCTACGTCGCCCTCCAGCGCTTCTACATCACGGGCATCACCGCCGGCGGGGTCAAGGGCTGACGGCCCGGCCGGCGAAAGGAGAATCGACAATGGCCGAAATCGAGCTCTCGCACATCGACAAGCTCTACGAGGGCGCCGACACGCTGACCGTGCGCGACCTCAACCTGCGGATCGCCGACGGCGAGTTCATGGTGCTCGTCGGCCCGTCCGGCTGCGGCAAGACGACCGCCCTGCGGATGGTCGCGGGCCTGGAGGAGATCACGGACGGCGAATTGCGCATCGGAGACCGCGTCGTCAACGACATGCCGCCGCGCGAGCGCGACATCGCGTTCGTCTTCCAGAACTACGCCCTGTACCCCCACATGAACGTCTACGACAACATGGCCTTCGGCCTCAAG
This sequence comes from Nocardiopsis sp., assembly GCA_021154785.1. GTDB lineage: Bacteria > Actinomycetota > Actinomycetes > Streptosporangiales > Streptosporangiaceae > Palsa-504. The sequence continues at coordinate 11,991 of JAJKHX010000557.1, read as the reverse complement.
CTGGCCAAGGTGGATAAGGCCACCCGGGACAAGCGGGTGCGCGAGGCGGCCAGGACCCTCGGGCTGGAAGAGTACCTCCATCGCAAGCCGCGCGCCCTTTCCGGCGGCCAGCGGCAGCGGGTCGCCATGGGACGCGCGATCGTCCGCGAGCCGCAGGTGTACCTGATGGACGAGCCGCTGTCGAACCTGGACGCCAAGCTGCGCGTGTCGATGCGGGCCGAACTGGCCAAGCTGCAGCGCGACCTGAACGTCACCACCATCTACGTTACGCACGACCAGACCGAGGCGATGACAATGGGCGACCGGATCGCGGTCATCCGCGGGGGGGAGCTTCAGCAGGTCGGCTCGCCCACTGAGCTGTTCAACCGGCCGTGCAACCTGTTCGTGGCCCAGTTCATCGGCAGCCCGTCGATGAACCTCGTCGAGTCCAGCCTGCGCTGGGAGCACGACTCGCTGTACGCCGACATCGCCGGGCAGCCCCTGTTGATCGACCCGCAGACGCTCAGCGAGCGGCCTGCGCTGCGCGGCTATGCCGACAAGCCGCTGATCGTGGGCATCCGTCCGCAGGACTTCGAAGTCGGAACGGCCGACACCCAGCGGCACGGCTGCCAGCTACGCGCCAAGGTCGAGTTGGTGGAGGCACTCGGTACCGAGACCAATGTGCACTTCTGCGTCGACGCGCCACCGGTCATCACCGATGAGGTTCTCGAGCTGGCGGCCGACCTCGGCAAGGAGGAAGCCGCCAGGGTCGAGCGGCGGGCTCGCGAGGGCCGCAATGAGTTCATTGCCCGGATTGACCCGAAGACCCAGGTGAGGGCAGGCGACACAATTACCCTCTCAGTCGACACGGCACAGATGCACTTCTTCGACCCGGCAACTGGTGAAGTCGTCCATTAGGATCCACCAGTTCGGCCACTGGGCCGTGCCTACGCACCCACTCCGCCTACGCGACCGAGTGGGCGGCGCGCGGCGAGCCGATCCCCTGCGTGATCACCGCGATCGCTGATGAGTTCGGCGGCGAGATCCCGGCCGGGCCGTTCGCGCTGATCGGCGGCGACGAGATCGGCCGGGGCGTGGTCGCGACGCTGACCGGGCACCCGGCGATCATGGTACCGATGTCTGCTGGATTGATCGCACGAGTATGTGCCGGTGTAACTCACGCATTCAACGACGCCAGTAACTGCTTGTCCGCCAGGCCAGTAACATCCCTTCCGGACCGGACGTGGGCTGCGCACGGAAATGATTGATATGGGCGCTCTACGTGACGCTTGAACCTGATAGTCCTCGAGCGTCGAGCAGAGAGCTGAACGCATTGGCTTTCCCGGGTCAGATGAGCGTCCGCTGGCGGCTCCCGTGTAGTAGCGCGTGCAGTAGAGACGTCATGGACAGGCAGCGCGTCCCGGGACGCAGCGGGACACCGTGGCGCGGCGAGCAGCGCGGATGCAGGACTACGTGGACGTGGCGGCTCTGCGTGGATGGGGACCGATTGACTCATAACCCAGAGGTCGCAGGTTCAGATCCCGCCCCCGCTACTAGTTCCCGCAAGTCAAGACCCTTCTCCTATCAGGAGAAGGGTCTTTTGCGTGCCGGGCACTGGCCCGGCGAGCAGATGCGCATCCTCAAGTCCACGGGGCTTGGCGTTGGCTCGCGTGCGGCCGGACCGGGTTGGTCAGAGCTGGTTTAGCGCTGTGCGCATGCCGGCCTGCGCCTTTGTGCCGAGCCGCTCGAAGGCGGGCCTGAGCAGCGGGGCGAGGAGACGAGACGGGCCTTTGAAGGTGAACTCGGCTGTGTAGGTCACCTCGGTGCCGGCATCGACGCTGCGGAAGGTCATGGTGTCGACGGCGATGACCGTCTTGTTATTCCCGCGGAGCCGGATGCGCTCACCGGGCACGAACTCACGCACAACGTAGGTCAGCTGGGTCTTCCGGCCGAGGAAGGTGGAGGTGTTGAGGTAGGTGGTGCCGGCTCCTCCATCGCCGTGCTGGGTCACGGTCACCACGGTCCCCGGGTCCCACTCGGTTGTCGTGGTGAAGTCGGAGAGGTAGCCGAACACCGCGTCCAGCGGCTTGTCGACGATGACGGTCTTCTGCACTTTCATGGTGTCCTCATGGTTCCTTGGTGCTGGGTGAGGTGATCGGGGCCGGCGTGGGTCAGCGAGGAGGAGTGTGTCCCGGCGCGTTACATCTTGGAGCTGCTCTCACTCCGGGCAGAGATCGTGGCGGTCGCGTCACGGCGTACGAGTTCGCGTGCCACGGTGGCGCCGATTCCGCTGGATCCGCCGACGACCCAGGCGACCTTGCCGTTGAGCTTCAGGCCGGCTCCCGGGTCATCTGGAGCTGGCTCACGCCGAGGTAGCCGCTGCGGAAGCCGGCCTCGCTGTAGGCGAGGTAGAATTCCCACATGCGGCGGAAGGTCTCGTCGAAGCCTTGGGCGTGGATGCGGGGCCACTGGTCGAGGAAGCGTTCCCGCCACAGGCGCAGGGTCCGGGCGTAGTGCGGCCCGAGCTCGCGGTGCCGCGTCACGCGCAGCGTGGTATGGGCCGCGAGAGTGTCGTCGACCGCCTGCAGGGACGGGATGATGCCGCCGGGGAAGATGTACTTCTGGATCCAGCTGAAGCTGCGCCGGGTGGCGAGAAAACGGTCGTGGTCCATGGTGATGGCCTGGATGGCGACCCTGCCGCCGGGGGCGAGGAGCCGGTCAAGGGCCGCGAAGTAGGCGGCCCAGTAGGCTTCCCCGACGGCCTCGATCATCTCGACGCTGACGATGGCGTCGTACTCGCCGCTGACCTCGCGGTAATCCTGCACCCTCACCTCGACGAGCCCGGAGAGGCCGGCGGCTTCCACCCGCTCACGGGCTAGCCGCATCTGCTCGTGGGACAGGGTGATCGTCGTGACGCGGGCACCTCGTTGCGCTGCGCGGATGGCGAGCGTGCCCCATCCGGTGCCGATCTCCAGCAGCCGGGTGCCGCTGCGTACGCCGGCGAGGTCGAGAATCCCGTCGGTCTTGCGCAGCTGCGCCTCCTCGAGCCGGGTGGCGGTCTCCACGGGCTCGCTGTCATCGAACCACGCCGAGGAGTAGGTCATCGTCGGGTCCAGGAAGGCGGCGAAGAGGTCGTTGCTCAAGTCGTAGTGAGCGGCGATGTTGCTGCGCGAGCCACGGAGGGTGTTCTCCTGGTCATGGGGGACGCGCCTGTCGACGAAGACACGCAGCCGCTGCAGGGCCGGAGGGATCAGCGTGGTCAGCTGCGAGGCGAAGGGTGTCAGCAGGTCGGCCAGGTCGGTGCTGGGACCAGCTCGCCAGTCCCCGGCCATGTAGGCCTCACCGAACCCGATCTTGGCGTCGCGGCCCAGCCGGGCCGAGAACGCCGCGGGGCGGACGACCTCCAATTCGGGCGATGCCGGCGGCCCTGCTCCGAGCACCCGGCCGCCGGGGTAGGTGACGCGGACAGGGATCCGCCGTACGGCATGCTCGAAGACCACCCGCGCGACGCCGGCTCTGAGCGGCGCCCGTTGTCTGACGGTGGCGGCGGGCCACCCGATGGAGGCGGAGACGGTCATGGTCAGATTCCTTCCTGCCGGATGTGGTGCGGGTGAGCCCGGACGGGAAGGCCGCGAAGCCACAGCCAGATGCCGTGCACCCGGATCAGAGCGGAGACCCGCTGGGTCATGAGGGGCTGGCGGATGAGCCGGCGGCCCAGGGCCGGGGCCGTCGCGGGCTCCGGGCGGCCCCGGAAGGTCGCCCGGAACGCGACGGCATCGTGGTGCCGCAGCGTCACGGTGGTGGCGACAAGGTCCGGCCTCAGGGTGAACCGCAGTTCGTAGGTGCCGCTGACGTCGAAGAACGGCGAGACATAGAAGTGCTTGCCCGTCACGGCGGTCCCGGCCTCGTCCGGATGGAGGAGGTAGGCGTGCCGTTCTCCGTAGGTGTTGTGTACCTCTGCGATGACGCAGGCGAGGACGCCGTCGGAGTTATAGCACCAGAAGACCGAGAGCGGGTCGAACACGTGGCCCAGGACCCGGGCGCTGGCCAGCATGAGCACCTGTCCCCGGTCACCGAGGCCGATGCCGCCCAGCGCCAGGTAGTTCTCGACGTTGCGCTTGATCGGCAGGCCGGGGTCGCCCAGGTGGTCAGCGCTGCTGAAATGCGCGAACGCCCGCAGGTGCCAGGGCTGGCGGGGGAGGCAGTCCAGGTCGACCAGCCATAGGTAGACCCGGTGCCGGAAGGCGTGCCGGACCGGTCCGGGGCGCCGGTGCGTGACCTGGCCCACGACCAGGGCTGGCAGCGGGGGCAGTTGCGGGCGCGCGGGCGCGGGCGCCGGCGTGAGGAGCGAGGCGGTGCTCACCAGGTCACTCCGAAGTGCCGTGCCGCCTCCACGCCGGAGCGGCAGCCGTCCTCGTGGAATCCCCACCCGTGGTAGGCGCCGGCGTACACGGTGCGGCCGGTGGCCAGGCTGTTCAGCCGTGACTGCGCGCGGACCGCTTCGGGGGTGTAGACCGGGTGCTCGTAGTCCATCGTCGCCACGATGGACTCCGGGTCGAGGCGTTCGCGGTCGTTGAGCGTGACCAGGAAGTCCTGGGCGGCCCGGTGTCCCTGGAGCCGGTTCATCCAGTACGTCACCATGGCGGGCTGGCCGGGTCGGTGGCAGGACGTCATCCGGTAGTTCCAGCAGGCCCGGGCCTGGGCGGCGTCCGGCAGGACCGAGCTGTCGGTGTGCAGCACGGTGAGGTTGCGCGAGTAGCCGAACTGCTTGAGGGTGCTGACCTCCGCGTCGTCCGGGTCGGTGAGCAGGCCGAGAGCCTGGTCGGCGTGGGTTGCGATGACGACGCGGTCCACGCGGGTTACCTGCCCGGTGACGTCCCGGATCTGGACGCCGTCCCCGCGCCGCGTGACGTCGGTGACGGCGTGGGCCGCGCGCACGTCCTTGAGCAGCCCGGCGAGCCGCTCGACGTAGATCCGTGACCCGCCGGCGACGGTGTACCACTGTGGTGACCCGCCGACCCGGAGCATGCCGTGATGGTCGAGGAACCGGAACAGGTAGCGTGCCGGGTAGGCCAGCGTCGTCTCCCGCCCGGCGGACCACACGCACGAGACGACCGGAACGGCGTAGTGGGCGATGAAGTAGCCGCTGAACCCCTCCCGCTCCAGGAACTCGCCGTAGGTCGTGAGGTTCTCGTCGTCGGTCGTGCGCAGGAAGGCCAATGCGCGCCGGTGGAACCGCCTGACCTGCCACAGCATCCGGACGAACCGGGGATCGATGAGGCGGCGTGGCTGGGCGAATACGCCGCGTACCCCGCGGCCGCCGGCATACTGCAGCCCGCACCCCTCGCAGCGGACGCTCATGCTCATCTCGGCGGGACGCACCTCGACGTCCAGTTCGCCGAAGAGCCTGCGCAACCAGGGGTAGGTCACGTCGTTGTGGACGATGAACCCGCTGTCGACAGCGTGCTGACGGCCATCCGAGTCCGTGACGTCGTGGGTGTGCGCGTGGCCGCCGAGCCGGTCCTGCGCCTCGAAGAGGATGACGTCGTGGGTGCGGGAGAGCAGGTATGCCGCGGTGAGCCCGGAGACCCCGGCGCCGATCACGGCCACGGACGGCCGCCGTGCGTCCGCGGCCGTGCCGTGCTCCTCGGGAGCGGAGCCGATGGCGGTCGGCGAGCCGTTGGTGCGTGGGTCCATGATGTCGAACTTTCGTCTAAGGTTTGTCTAGATAGGACGGTAGCTTTCGCCGACAGTCTTGTCAAATGTCTGTCGAACTACTGTAGAATTTCGGCATGGACAATCCCGAAGGCTCGCCGCTGCCGCGCACCGGTGAGCTGCTGCGGATCGGTGAGCTGAGCCGGCGCCTCGGCGTGAGCGACCATGTCCTGCGGGCGTGGGAGAGCCGCTATGGCCTTCTCCAGCCGGTGCGCTCGGCGGGCGGCTTCCGGTTGTACTCCGAGGCGGACGCGCTGCGGGTCCGCCGGATGCAGGCCTACCTAGCCCGCGGGCTGTCGGCCGCCGAGGCGGCGCGAGCGGTGCTCGGGGAAGACAACGCGGCCGGGGCGGACCTCGGCCGGCCCGCCGGCCCGCACCGCGCCGCGCCGACGGCGAATGAGCTGTCCGGTGCCCTCCGGCAGGCCCTGGACGCCTTCGACGAGCCAGCCGCACAGGCAGTCTTCGACCGGCTCGTGTCCGACCTTTCCCTGACGGCGGTGCTCCGGGATGTGGTGCTGCCGTATCTCACCGAACTAGGGAAGCGCTGGGAGAGCGGAACGGCCAGCATCGCCCAGGAGCACTTCGCCAGCAACGTCATCCGCGGGCGGCTCGCCGGGCTGGCCCGCGGCTGGGGAGACGGGCACGGCCCCCGCGCCGTCCTCGCCTGCCCCTCCGGCGAGCTTCACGACCTGGCGCTGATGGTCTTCGGCATCGTCCTGCACCGCAGCGGGTGGAGGATCGACTATCTCGGGATGAACACCCCGGTCGAGGAGCTGACCGGGACGGTCGACGCGAGGCGCCCGGATCTCGTCGTCCTGGCGGCGACCCTGCCGGAGAACCTCGAGCGCCTCGCCGCGCAGCTCGCCGCGCTCGCCCGGCGCTCTCCGCTCGCCCTGGCCGGAGCCGGTGCCACGCCGGAGATCGCCGCCGCGGTGGGGGCCCGGCTGCTGGCCGGCGACCCCGTCACCGAGGCCGAGAATATTGAGTGGCCACGGTGAAGGCACTCGCGGGGGGCCCTCCGGCCTCGCGGACAGCCGGCCGTGCCCGGCGCTGGCGAGACCGGGCCACGACGCGGCTCCGACAACGGTGTGACGTAGCTCGGATCCGTCTGGGCGATCCATCACCACCTCGTGCGGCTGCCGCTCGGTCATCCCTGCCCCGGCAGAGGGATAACCGAGCGGCAGCCACGCTGTCCCGCCCCGCCTGCGCCGTCTTCGGGCGAATCCGTGGCGGTCACCGCGGCGAGGTGGTCCCAGAGCTTGCGTGCGGTGCCGGGGTCTGTCTCGCGCGTCCACGGCAGCGGGTATTCGGGCCGGGCGCGCCGGTCGTGCCAGAACCGGCCGCTGCCCAGGCTCATCTGCGGTGCCGTGGCCAGCCAGCTGATCGTGTCGGCGCCCTGCTCGGGTGAGAGCAGGAGCGGCCGCATGACCTGGCGGAAGCCCGGGAGCGCGGCGGCCACACCGGGGGTGTCCACCCAGCCGGGGTGCATGGCGTGGAAGGCGACGCCGGTCCCGGCGAGCCGCCGCGCCCATTCCCGGCTCAGCGCCACCTGGGCCCGCTTGGCCCGCGCGTACGCGGTGACGCCCCGGTAGCGCGCGGCGGGCAGCTGCAGGGTGCTGAGGTCGAGGCGCTGGGTGTACATTCCGCCCGAGGAGACGGCGATCACCCGGGACGGGGCGGCGGCGACCAGCGCGGGCATCAGCATGCGGGTCAGCAGGAACGGCGCGATCACCTGCCCCGCGATTGTCAGCTCGGTCCCGGCTGTGTCCGTGCGGAACTCGGGGTGGACGGCGCCAGCGTTGTGGATGAGCACGTCGAGCCGGTCATGGGTGGCGCAGAACTGGCGGGCGAAGGCGCGGACCGCATCGAGGTCCTCCAGATCGGCCAGGCCGTAGCTGATGCTGGTGCTGCCGGACGCCGCGGCGATGCCGCGCCGGGCCCGCTCAGCCCGGCCGCGATCCCGGGCGAGGAAGTGCACCGCCGCGCCCTTCCGGGCCAGCGCGACGGCTGCCGCGTACCCGATCCCGGAGGTCGCGCCGGTGATGAGGATGGTCCGCCCGTCGAGGCCGGGGTGGCCGTCGGCAGTGTACTCGGGCAGCAGCCGGGACCGGATGGCCAGGCCGATCCGGGAGAAACCCGGGACGACGCAGGCCTCCAGGGCGGCGTCCACCGCCGGCCCGAAGCCGGTCACGACGCATCTCCCGGCCGTGCCGCCCCGCCCGACGGGGCTGTGGTGCCCGGTGACGTCGTGGCACCCCGCGGTCGCCCGGACAGAGCCTGGGCAAGCCCGGCAGCCGCCCGCCCGGCCACGGCGCGGAAACCCGGCCGCAGAACGGGGTCAGGCGCCTGCAGCGGGTCCCGCGGCCGCCCCCCGGCCTCGTAGCCGGCCATCGAGCCATCCTCGCCGTCTGTCACCACGATCCCCGTGGCCGAGCGCCGCGACTCCACGGTCGCGTGGTAACGGGCCATCTATGAACTCCTCTTCTTTCTCCTGGTCAAGCGCGCTCCTGACCTCCATGCGTTTCGATCCGGGGAAGCGGTGAGGGTCACGGCTTCCTCCCGGGCTCGGCAGGAGTGCGCGACCGTGCAGGTGGACGGCGGGCGGGTGCTGCGAAAACCCATGTGGCGATCCGTTGCGCCAGCCCGCCGCCACCCGAACGGGCCTAGAACCGCAGAAGCGTGCTTGCGGTGCCCAGCTTGAGTCCGGCGGAGAACAACTGGGTTCCCAGCGCGGCGTTGAGAGCCTTGGCTGCGGCCGCGGTGAGCGTGAGTCCGATCCCCCTGGCGGTGACGATGTGCTTGCCTGCCGTGAGCCTGGCGTGCGACAGGTTAAGGCCGAACAGCGGCACGCGCGCCTTGGGGTTGCCGTTCACGATCCCGGTCAGGTCAGCGTGGGTCAGGTCGATGGTGAACCGGCTGACCTTGATCTTCTTGCCGTTCTTCACGTTGAGGAACAAGATCCCGCCGCTGTGATCGATCGTGCCGCCGAGCGGACTCAGGGTTACCCGGCCCCCCGTCACCGGGAACGCGAACCGCACGGCCGGGCCGCTGGCGGGGGACTGCACCGACTGGCTGCCTGGCCAGGTCGCGAGTGGCACGATGCCGTTGGTCAGCAGCGCCGCCGCGATGCCGGGTGCCGTGGTGACCGCGGTGGCTCCGCTCTTCAAGTGCACAGCCGCGGTGGCCTGAGCCTTCACGGGCTGCGACGTTGCCGCTGACGCCGCCGTCGCTGTCGCCGCGGAGCCCGCCAGCAGGCCCATGATGGTCATGGCTGCCGCCAAATACCTAAACCTTCGCATGTCTCCTTCTTCCGGCCCCGCTGGTACGCGGCCTTGTCTAGGCTTGGTCTAGAGTTCGTTCAAGGACAAGCTAAGCCCGTCGTTGAAGAGTTGTCAAATCTCTGTCGAAGGAATGTATAGTGTTCTATGAGTTTCTCCGGGATTCCCCGCTGCTGCGCATCGGTGAGCTGAGCCGGCGCCTGGGGTCAGCGACCATACGCTCCGGGCCCGGGAGAATCGCTACTGCCTGCCGCAGCCGGTGCGTCCGGTTTTGTCGGCCGCCCGGCTGTGCCCGGCCCTGGCCGAGGCCGGCCAAGGCGTCGCCGCCATGACCTGTGACCATGCCGCCTACGCCGGTGCCGGCCGGGGCCTGGGCGCCTGGCTAATCAAGCTTGCAATCGCCGCCAAGAGCGAGGCTGTCATAGCCGGGCCGACAATCCACGGGACAGTCGCTCAAGGTGCGGCGACAGGAGCGGCGGCGGTCCACGGGGCGCTTACCCAGGGCGCAGCCGCGACAGTGCACAGCAGTCACCCGTCGGTCGAAGGGGTGGTTAAGGCGGACACAGGGAAAGCGCTGTTGCAGACGACCGTCACGGCCTTGGTGACGGCCATAGTTAACGATCTCTACAAGAAAGGTAAGAAGGATATACACGCACAAGCACCCGGGGTTGCTGCTCATGGTGCAGCAGGAGGTCGCTTCTAGCGAGCCTATCTATTGGCTGTGGGCTCGACAGCCCAGCCGCAACCCGCACCAGGCGGCTGCACGACCCTGACATCGGCTCCTCCGGCCCAGCAGCTGCAGTGTAGAGACATCGCGGACACCTAGTGCGACCTGAGACGCAGTGAGACACCGCGCAGCGGCGAACTGCGCGGTCCTGGACTAGATGGAACGGGTAAGTCTGCATAGATGAGGGCCGTGTGACTCATAACCCAGAGGTCGCAGGTTCAAATCCTGCCCCGTACCAGGCCAACGGCCCTCCAGAGAGTATCTGGAGGGCCGTTGGCATTGCCCGTGTGATCAGCAGGAGCGTAAGTCCGCCTTGCTGGGTCCGAGCGCTTCGGCGGGGAGCCCGGCGGCCAGCTCCGCGGCGGCCCGGTCCCGGCCGGTGGACTTGTGCGTGTAGATACTGGCTAAATGGTGCCGTTGATGTAGCGCTGCGCTTTTGTCCACGCACTCGTCGCGACCTGCTTACCTAGCGTCCGCCCGTCCTGGTCTCCCTGGTTGAAGTGGATGCCGCCAATCTGGCGGGAGGTGCCAGCCTGGGCCGCGGCGGCCGAGAAGGTCGGCCAGGACAGCGTGACGGCTGCGGATGGCGCGATTCCCGGTTCGATCTGGGAACTCCCTGGTGCGGCGGTGAACGAATCGCCGCAGGTGTCGCTCCCTGTGAACTGCTGCAGAACGTACGCGCCGGCCGCGCTGAAGGTGCTGTGCCCGGACGGGTACTCGGGAAATGGCGGCGTCACCACGATGGGTTCCTGGTAGGGCATCCACTGGCTCCCGGGCATCTGGAGCGGTCCCTTCCCGATGCCTCCCCAGCAGGTGATCTGCTGACTGGCGTACAGGTAGCGCACCGCGGTGATCGGCCGTGCATAGTCGAACGCCCGCTTCGTGTCCCAGCAGGCGATGCTCGCATCGAGGAGCGCGTTACTCAGCGCGAAGAACAGCTTCACGTCGTTGTTGGCATCGTTCTTGTTCCGGCGGGCAACGAACTGCGCCGAGGTGAACTGGGAGATAAGGTCCCAGTGACCGGGAGGGGTCTCGCTGTGGGGGCCGTTGGCCCAGTAGTCGGCGATCGTCTTGGTCGTGTCGCTCAGGTTCGCGCTGTAATTGATGATGGTGTCGACCTGGGCCTTGTAGGCGGTACCACCGGTGTCCATGATGGGACCGCCGGCGGGCCGGAACTGGGAGCCAGAGCTCAGCGCGAACGGCGTGACCGTCCCCCAATGCGGGGTCAGGTACTTCTGGACCTTGCCGTTCACCCGCAGAGGCTGCCAGTGCAGCGGGTCGATGATCTGGTCGGGCGTATTGACCGGCACGTAGCCGCTGGTGTCCGCGTAGCCGCTGAGCTGGTTTGACCCGTCGCCATGGCGGAAGGAGAGTACCGCCTGAGCCGCCACGTTGCCGATCCCGGTCGGTGAACGGGTGTCGGTCGACGTGTCGGCCGGGTTGTACCCCTGCTTGGACATCAGCGCCTGGAAGACACTCGCGTCACTGGGGAACAGGTCCAGCATGGCGCGGTAGGCGGCGTAACTGACGGCCTGGTTCTTGTTGTCCAGCCCGTTGCCCGCCCCCGGGTGACGGGGAATGCCGTTGGGACGGGTCGGAACCGCCACGGTATCGAAGGCGGCCCACGCGTCATACATGGCCGTGTGCATGATGGCCAGCGCTCGCGCGGCGACCGTGGGTCCGGGATTGACATCCCGGATGGCTTGCAGGGCCGCGTTATTCCACTGGATCACGACGTCGGGCGAGCTGGAGGAGGAGGACCCCACGTTCGCGGAGGGCCCCACGGCCAAGGCAGATCCGCCCGGGAGCGTCATGAGCGCTCCGGCGTCAAGCGCCAGCACGCCCAGAATCCCGGCCCCGCCCCGCAGCATCATGCGCCTGCTCAAAGGCTGGCCGAAGAAGGTTGCCCGGCTGCTGCCGCCGGGGTTCGTCCCGGCGTCAGACATGCCGTCCGACCTCATCTGCTGCCGCCTGGTCAGGATCCGGCGGGATTTCAGGTCCTGGATAAGTGCCATGCTGCCGGGCAAGATGCGTGATCATTCCGCAGATCCTCCTTCTCGAGGGTTGTCTTGACGAAGGACAATAGCGGACATGACGGACGCTCGTTCCCAAGTCGCACATGACGCAGCGCTGGCAGTCGCATTATTCGTGCGATGCCCTCGATGCGATCCCCTCGACGGTGCCGGCCGCGGTCCCGACGGGATGCGGATCGGCAAGGATCCCGGCGCGGATGAGCGCTTCGGCGCCTGGTGCGGCCTCATGGCCTAGGCGGCCAGCACCACGCCAACCTCG
>JAJKHX010000556.1 GCA_021154785.1 Nocardiopsis sp. | reverse complement strand
TCGTCACGTCAGTGTTCACGAAGGACCTGGACGCCGCGCTGACCGTGGTCGACGGCCTGGAGACGGGGATGATCCGCGTGAACATGCCGACCTCGGGCGTCGACTTCCACGCGCCCTTCGGCGGGGAGAAGCAGTCGTCGTTCGGGCCGCGCGAGCAGGGCAAGGCGGCGCGCGAGCTCTACACCTCTACGCACACGATCACGATCGGGCCGGCGGGCTGACGGATGGCGCTGTGGCGGGTGTCGACCGCTGAGGGGGAGCGGCTCGCGCGCGGGCCGGTCGAGGGCGGCCCGGTGGAGCTGGTGGACGCGACGATGGACTCGCTGCTGGCGGCCGGGACGCTCGCGGCGCCGGCGGGCGGCCCGCTCGCGGCCGGCGCGCATGTCCTCGCGCCGGTGCAGGGCCAGGAGGTGTGGGCGGCGGGCGTCACGTTCGCCACCAGCCGCAGCGCCCGCAACGAGGAGTCGGGCGGCCACGACCTCTACGACCGCATCTACGACGCCGAGCGCCCCGAACTGTTCTTCAAGGCGGCCCCGGGACGGGTCCGGGGGCCGGGCCAGCCGATCGGCGTGCGCGCGGACTCCGGCTGGGACGTCCCCGAGCCGGAGCTCGCGCTCGTGGTCGGCGCAGCCGGCGAGATCCTCGGCTACACGATCGGCAACGACGTGTCGTCGCGCTCGATCGAAGGCGAGAACCCGCTGTACCTGCCGCAGGCGAAGATCTACCGCGGGTCGTGCGCGCTCGGCCCGGCGGTGGTGCCGGTGGCGGAGGCCCCGGCGGCCGAGGAGATGGAGATCACGCTGACGATCGCGCGCGGCGTCGAGACCGTGTTCACCGGCGACACGCAGCTCGCGCTGCTGCGCCGCCGGCCGCAAGAACTCGTGGACTGGCTGTTCCGCGCGCAGGACTTCCCCGTCGGCGCGGTGCTGCTGACCGGCACCTCGATCATCCCCGCGCCCGAGTTCACGCTTCAGGCCGGCGACAAGGTGCGGATCGCGATCACCGGCCTGGTCCCCGAGCTGAGCTTCACCCTCGCCCCGGGCGACGATGTGGAGGTCGGCATCTCCGGGGTGGGCACGCTGACCAACGTGGTCCGGCTGACGACGGGTTTCGGCTGGCTCACCCCGGACCCGGACCGCGCCCCCGGAGGGTAACTTAGTCCAGCTGCCTGAGCTTGGTCAGGACCCGGCCGAGCAGGCTCAGGTCCGGCGGGGTCCACTGGACGGCCGCGTTCTGCTGGCGGACGGCCGCGTACTCCGGGCTGGTGATGGCGCATACGCCGTCCTGGACCAGCGCGCGACCCAGTCCATCATGGCGAACAGCGCCCCGCGGCCGTACACATAACCGCACCCGCCGCTGGCTCCCTGCAGTCCCGCGTTCCCGGGCGTCCTTCGTGATCACGGGAAACGCAGCGGCGACGCCGCCTCCGCGCTTTCCCGCGGGCGGCGGAAGCGCCAGCAGGTTAACCGCACGGCCCCCGGCCAGGGGCAGTTTTCCAGGTGTCGCTACTTTCACACCGCTCGTCACCGTGGACACTCACCTGCGGAAAATACGGTTTACCTCCACGATGTCTTGATCATGAGCTGGAGCGGACCAGACGACCGGCAGGCTGAAGGTCGGCGGCCGCGGGCTGAAGGTCGGCGGGGGCAGGCAGTAGCAGGTCGCTGACGGGGTAGCGGGTGCGCGGGGCGGTCTCCCGGGCGGCCAGCGGACCGGGGAGCCCGGCAGCGCCGTCCTGGCGGCCGATTGCGAGGACCACGACTGGGGTGAGCGCCTCGTCGAGGCCGAACCCGGACTGCACCGCACCGGTATCGAAGCCGCCCATCTGGTGCACGGCCAGCCCGTCGGCCTGCGCCTGAGTGACCAGCGCGGCGACCGCCTGGCCGGTGTCGTAGAGCGCCCACAGTTGCGGCCTGCCGTCCTCACCAGCGGTACGGGCGGCGACCAGGACCAGCGCGCTGGCCGCGCCGGCCCAGGCCTGGTTGCCCGGGGCCAGCGCGGCGAAGAGGCGAGCATGCGCCTCCTCGCCGCGCCGGGCCACCAGGAACCGCCACGGCTGGCTGTTCGCCGCCGACGGAGCCCAGCGCGCCGCCTCAAGCAGGGCAGTCAGGCGGTCATCGGCCAGTTCATGAGCCTGGTCGAAGCCGCGCGGGCTCCACCGCTCGGCGAGCAGCGGGTGAACGGGAACCGTGGTGGTTGCGGTCTTGCGCATCGCGGCGATGTCCTCCATGACGTGTCATGGAGGAGCAACATAGATGACTTGTCATCCATTCCAAGCAGGGGCCGCCTGGATGGGACCGCTGGATGGGAGCGCCGGGATAGGACCGTCTGGAACGGGACCGGCTAGGACGGAGCGCCTGGAACAGGACCGCCTGGAAACGGACCGGCTAGGACGAGGTCGCCTCAGACGGGCCCCCCTGGGACGGAACCGCCTGAGACGGGACCAGACCGGGTGAGATCAGTCCGGACGGGAGCAGTTCGGCCGGGAGCAGCCGGCGCGAGGCCAGTCGGGGCGGGCGCCACAGCTTGATCACCTGGGTGCCGCCGGGCGGCCCGCCGAGCTCCATGCTCGCCAGCGGGTCGTCCTCGGGGAGCGGCACGCCGCCGAACCGGAGCCGGAAATCCTCCACCACCCGGGACATCGTGATCTCGCGACGATCACCGCTGGCCAGTACCGCCGTCGCGTGGGTCACTACCGGCGCGGCCCGCAGCAGCAGGAACGGGCGCGCGTCCCGCTCCCGGCCCACCCACATGCTGAGCAACTGCCCGTTGTGCAGCGAGGCGCCGAGCACGCTGAAGCTCGCGGCCACGCCTCTGCTGGCATACGTCACGACCGTGCGGAGCACTCCGGTGCCGTCGTACTCGGCCCGGATGGTCCAGTGCACGCCGTCTGCGTACCCCTCGGACACCGCCCGCGGATCCGCGGTCAGGTCCGGCTCATCCAATCGCACATAATTCACCGGATTACCATCCCTCCCCTAAAATGCCCGCTCCTAACGTGACTGGTCAGCCCGAACCGGTCAGACCACCGCCCTGGCCGGGACGGGCGTAGCCAGCAGTTGCAGCGCCTCGGTGATGTCTCCGGTCAGCGAAACCACGCGGTCCAGTCCGGTGAGCCGGATCAGCCGCCGGGTCTGGCGCCGGGCGCAGACCACGTACAGAGTGGACCCGCGGACGGCGGCCCGCCGGGCTGCCCCGGCCAGGACACCGATCCCGGCGGCATCGATGAAGCTGACCCGGTCCAGGTCGGCCACCACCTGCCGCCCGCTAGCTGCCAGCGCGAACAACCGCTCGCGCAGTCCGGCCACGGCGGCGTAGTCGATCTCGCCGACCAGCGCTACGAGCACGTACTCCCTCTCGTACCGGACCCGGATAGCTGGGTTTAGATACGTCGTTTCGGGCTTGTGCACGAGCAGCCCGGAATTCCCTTCGATCACAGTGCCTCCCCAGGGTTTCTGCCGTCTCCCCAACGGCAGCGCAGACCCCACCTAGGCTGAAAGATACTCCGCGGCCACTTACGCCACAACGTGCTGATTATGTAGAGCGTTATGTACCTTGGCCGACATGGGACAGATCCGGGTAGGTACGGCGGGCTGGACGGACCGGTCACTGATCGCCGCCGGCTGGTACCCCGCTGAGGCGCGGACGCCGGAACAGCGGCTGCGGTATTACGCCAGCCAGTTTCCGCTGGTGGAGGTGGACGCCACCTACTACGCGCTGCCCGCCGAGCAGACCGCGCGGGCCTGGGCGGAGCGGACTCCGGCCGGGTTCACCTTCAACATCAAGGCGTTCAGCCTGTTCACCCAGCATCCCACCCCGGTGCGGGCACTGCCCGCGGGCCTGCGCGACGCCGCCGCCCCGGCCGGGAAGGACCGGGTGTACCTCAAGGACGTCGCCCCGGCGGTGGCCGAGGCGGCCTGGGACCGGTTCCTGGCCGCACTCGAGCCGCTGCGCGGCTCCGCCGAATCCGGGGCCTCCGAATCCGGGACCTCTGAACCTGAGGCCTCTGAACCCGGGGCCTCTGAACCGGGGGGCGGGAAGCTGGGCGCGATCCTGTTCCAGTTCCCGCCCTGGTTCCCGATCTCCCGGGCCAACAAGGAGTACATCCTGGCCTGCGCGCGGCGGGTCGCGCCGCGCCGGATCTGCGTCGAGTTCCGCAACCGCACCTGGATGACTGAGGACAACCAGCGCGAGACCCTGGACTTCCTGGCCGCCAACGAGCTGCCGTACGTATGCGTGGACATGCCGCAGGGCTATCCCAGCTCCATCCCTCCGGTGCTGGCCGCAACCAGTGACCTGGCCGTGGTGCGGATGCACGGCCACTCGAAGGCATGGACGAGCAAGGACATCGCGGAGAAGTTCGGCTACCGGTACGGCAACGATGAGCTAACCGGGTGGGCTGACCGCCTCCGCGGCCTGGCCGGCCAGGCCGACGTCACCCAGGTGGTGTTCAACAACTGCTACCGCGACTGGGCGCACGTCAACGCGCAGCAGCTCACCGAGCTCCTCGCTGCTCCCGCACCTGGCGCTTGATCCGGGCCAGCATCGCGGCCATGCCGCGCAGCCGCAGCGGGCTCACCAGGTCGGATAGCCCGAGCCGGTGAGAGAACTCAGCCGGGGTGTCCAGCACCTCCTGCACGCCGAGCCCGTCCAGCCCGGCGTGCAGGATCGCGGCGAAACCGCGGGTGGTGGGCGCCTCCGCTGGCGCGTCGAAGAACAGGTGCACGACCTCGTCCGGATCGACCTCCACGGCCAGGAACAGCGGCGTCTGGCACTCCGGCACCGGTTCCATCAGGTCCCGGTGCGCGGCGTAACGCTCCGGCAGGGCCGGCAGCTCCTGTGAGAACTCCAGCAGGAGCTGCAGCCGGTCCTGGTCCGCCATCGAGGTGAAGTCGTCGGCGATCTCCTGCAGCCGGGGATGCAGGGCACCGTTCACGGACGGCGTGGTCACGGCTTGTCGCCGCGGGTGATCGGGACCCGGACGCTGTTCCCCCACTCGGTCCACGAGCCGTCGTAGTTGCGCACGTGGCCGAAGCCGAGCAGGTGCTGCAGCACGAACCAGGTGTGGCTGGACCGCTCGCCGATGCGGCAGTAGACGACCACGTCGTCGTCCGGGGTCAGCCCGGCCTCGCCGAGGTAGATGGCCTCGAGCTCGGCGCGCGGCTTGAAGGTCGCGTCCTCGGCGGCGGCCCGCGCCCAGGGGACGCTCTTGGCGCCGGGGATGTGACCGCCGCGCATCGCTCCCTCCTGCGGGTAGTCCGGCATGTGCAGCAGCTCGCCGCTGTACTCGCCGGGCGAGCGCACGTCGATCATGGGCTGCCCGAGGTGGGCCACGACCTGGTCCTTGAACGCGCGGAGCCGCTGGTCGTCACGATCGACGGCCGGGTAGTCGGCCGGCGCGGGCTTAGGGGTGTCGGTGCTGACCGGGCGGCCTTCGGCGATCCACTTGGCCCGCCCGCCGTCCATCAGCCGCACGTCCGGGTGCCCGAACAGCGAGCACACCCACAGCGCGTAGGCCGCCCACCAGTTGTTCCGGTCGCCGTAGAGGACCAGCGTGGTGTCCCGGCCGATCCCCTTCTCCGACATCAGCCGGGCGAACCCGGCCCCGTCCACGTAGTCCCTGGTCACCGGGTCGTTGAGCTCGGTGTGCCAGTCGAGCTTGACCGCGCCGGGGACGTGGCCGGTCTCGTAGAGCAGCACGTCCTCGTCGGACTCGGCTACCACCAGGCCGGGGTCATCGAGGTGGGCCGCGACCCACTCGGTGGACACGATCTTCTCCGGGTGGGCGTACTCAGCGAACTTAGGCGCGGAATCTTGCGGCAGCGCCATCGGTCACCTCCGCTCGTCGTTGAGGGCGCTCGTCATCGAGCCTGGCACGCCACGTGTAACGCGGCGGCGCGCCTCCTCCTTCCCCGGGCGCGGCCGTCTCATGCGCCCCGGATGCCCCGGGCCGGCCCGGCAGCGAGCCGGCTCAATGCTCCATCGAGCCAGTGACAGCCGGCTCAATGCTCCATCGTGCCGGTTCTGGTGGCGGCGTTGCTGAGGGCTGTGAGTCTAAGGTGATGCAAGGGGTGGCAGATGACAGTGAGGTCGGGGCGGGAGTGTAGTCGACAGGGCGCTCGAGCCGGTGGGTGCAGCTCGGCTAGCGGGAGCGGCGGCGGAGGCGGACGCGGTAGGAGTAGTGCTCGGGGTCGAAGTAGCTGACGGCGAGCTCGACCGGGGCGTCGCCGGCGTCGAAGTACAGCCGGTCGATGCGGAGCAGCGGCTCGCCGACGTCGCAGCCCAGGTGGGGGGCGGCGAAGGCGGGGGCGCCGGCCGCGCTGACGCTCTGCTCGGCGGTGGCGACGGCTCCGGGCTGGCTGGCCCCGTGCTGGCCGCCTCTGGGATGGCTGGCTCCGGGCTGGCTCGCTCCGGGCGGGCTGGCACTGCGCGGGGCGGTCGCGGCTAGGCGGGCGTCGATCAGGCCGATGACCGTGATCCGGCTGCGGCGGCCGGCCGTGGCCAGTTCACCGGTGCCGGTGAGCAGCTCGCCGATCCGCGGCGGCAGGTAGACGGAGGTGTAGCAGAACGGGGTGCCGGCGTGCCGCCGGACCAGCGTGACGTGGCAGATCTCGTCGGACGGGAGCCGCAGGCGGCTCGCGGTTTCCACGTCGACCTTGCGCTGCAGCGGGCTGATCACCTCGCATTCGGTGTCCAGCGACAGGGCCATCAGCTCCTCCACGGAGCCGAAGTGGTTGACGTACCGGTCCCGCTCGGCGACCGGGTAGGTGCCCCGGCCCGCCACCCGGTAGATGATTCCCTCGGAGACCAGGTCCTGCATCGCCCGCCGGACGGTCTGCCGGCTGACCGAGAAGCTGGCCGCGAGCTGCTCCTCGGTGGGCAGCTGGCGGCCGTCGGCGTACTCGCCGTCGCGGATCGCGGTCCGGAGCCGGTCGGCCAGGGTCCGGTAGGCGACGGGGCGCAGCTCCATGATCCCGAGTATGCCCCGGATTGACGAAGGCCGCATCTTTGTGAGGAAATGGCCGTACAAATCATTTGCCCGGGAGGATCTCATGACGTCGGTAGCGGAGACGCTGGCCGGGTGGGCGGCCGGGCTCGAACCCGGGCCGGGCGACCTGGCGCTGGCGGATCGTTCGCTGCGGGACACGGCGGCGGTCGCGCTGGCCGCCCGCGACCACCGGGTCACCCGGCTGGCCGCGAGCTCCGGCGCCCTGTCCGAGGGCGCGCGCTGGGCCGTGGCCGGGCACGTCCTGGACTTCGACGACCTGCACATGCCGTCGACCGCCCACATCAGCGTGGTCTGCGTCCCGGCGGCACTGGCCGCGTCCGCATGGGCGGGCGGCGGCGGGGCGCGCGCGTACCTGGCGGCGGCCGGGGTGATGGCGCGGCT
>JAJKHX010000555.1 GCA_021154785.1 Nocardiopsis sp. | reverse complement strand
GGCGCCGCGCCGGGCGGCCCGGGCCGCTCCCCGGGCGGCCCCTTTGACAGCGACGAGAGAACCGGTCATCCCGTCATTGTGTGGCCTCAATCGTGCGGTTGGCCACAAAGTTCGCCCACCATGCGGACCTGACCTGGGATTTTCACTGTTTTTAAATGTTAAGCCGGATTTCATCCATGGGTGAGGCCGACGGCGCGGGATGGCTGCCGCGGACGCGCTGGTGCCAGCGGACGCGCTTAGGCACAGCCTGTGCCGCACGTCTTTAAAATTCAGTGGTTGTGGCGTCCTACCCTTTCTATTCAGTAGGACGCCACAACCACTGAATCGAAATGATGCGCAGGGGGCGGGTGAGGTTAACAGGTACGACTTCGAGCGGCTTTCGTGTCGTGCCGGCAGAGTGCTGAGGTCCGTTTCATGACCTCCAGGACACGCCCAGGCGGGGCCTTGGCGGAAGGGCGGATCCGCGGGGGGCGCCGCGCCTCTTAGGGTGGGTTTCGGCCCGCGCTGGCGGGATCATCGTGGGAGGAGATGGCTGTGCTGGTCGCGTTTTCTGTTACGCCGCTGGGGGTCGGGGAGGCCGTCGGCGAGGTGGTGGCCGAGGCGGTCCGGGTGGTGCGGGAGAGCGGGCTGCCGAACCAGACCGACTCCATGTTCACCACCGTCGAAGGCGACTGGGACGAGGCCATGGCGGTGGTCAAGCAGGCCGTGGACGCGGTCGCGGCCCGGGCGCCGCGGGTCAGCCTGGTGCTCAAGGCGGACATCAGGCCGGGTGTGACCGGGGCGCTGACCGCGAAGGTGGAAGCTGTGGAGCGCTACCTGGAGGCCTGAGCGCCGACTGCGGCTGCCTGGGGTTCCCGGTCAGGACAGGCCGGCCAGACGCAGCCCGGCGGTGACGGCGGCGGCGGCCAAGACGACGACCAGGAACGGGGCCTTGCGCCAGGCCAGGACGCCGGCCACCAGGACCCCGGCCGGGCGGGCGAAGCCGGAGAAGCCGTGCCCCTCGGTCAGCGCGGTGGTGGCCACCAGCGCGGCCAGCAAGAGCACGGCCGCGGCCTCGAGCAGCCGGGTGGCCCGCGGCGGGAAGCTGATCCGCGCCCGCAGCACCTGGCCGGACAGGCGGAAGGCCCAGGTACCCGCGGCCAGGGTGGCCATCCCGGCCACGACCAGCGTGGTGTCCTTCACTGTGCTCCCTTCACTGTGCTCCCTTCACTGGGCTCCCTTCACTGGGCTCCCTTCACCGGATGGGCGCCGGCTGCTCGTCCGGCTGCTGGCCCGCCGGGCAGGCGGCGTTCGCGGCGGGTTCGCGGACCAGCAGGAGCACCGCGGCCAGAGCCAGCAGCACCGGCAGCCCGGCGGGCAGGAACGGGGTGGCGGCCAGCGCGATGGCCGCGCCGGCCAGCGCGGCCCGCAGGATCCGGGTGTCCCGCAGGTCCTTGACGATCAGGGCCAGGATGACCGCCGGAAACATGGCGTCCAGGCCGAACGCGCTGGTGTCACGAATCGCGGACCCGGCCAGCGCGCCCAGCACGGCGCCGCCCGGCCAGCAGATCAGCACGCCGAGGCCGCAGGCCCAGTAGGCGGCCCGTTTGGCCCGCAGGTCTTCTTGGGCCAGCGCGAACACCACGCTTTCGTCGTTCATCAGGTGGGTGCCGAACAGCCGCCGCCAGCCGCGCCCCGTGACTCCGGCTGGCCCGGTGACTCCAGCGGGCAGGGCCAGGCCATAGGGCAGGTGGCGGGAGTTCACCAGCAGCCCGGCCAGGGCCGCCGCGAAGGGACTGCCGCCCGCCGCGACGATCCCGACGAACAGGAACTCGGACGCGCCGGCCAGCACCAGCACGCTCTGCACGGCGGGAAACCAGAGCGGGAAGCCGGAGGAGACCGCGATGGCGCCGTAGGACAGGCCGATGAAGAACACGGCCAGGCAGGTCAGCGCGATGTCCGTCAGGACGGCGGTACTCAGCGGGCTGCGCTCTAGAGTTCTCCGTAGCGAACGCATGGAGCTTATTGTGAACACCGAACCGTCGTTCGTCAAAACGAACGGATGAACTTATATGGCGAACACTGATCCCCCGGGGGAGGCCGTGGCGGCTGCCGCGATCAAGAGCGGCGCGCCGCTGGACGTCATCGCGGCCTCGCTGCGCCGGGAACGCCACCGGGCCGGGCTGTCGCTGACCGAGGTGGCCCGCCGGGCCGGGATCGCCAAGTCCACGCTGTCCCAGCTGGAATCGGGCACCGGCAACCCGAGCCTGGAGACGCTGTGGGCGCTCTGCGTCACGCTGGACGCGCCGTTCTCCCGGCTGCTCGACCCGCCGCGCCCGGAAACCCACGTGATCCGGGCCGACGAGGGTCCCACGGTGGCCGCGGCGCAGGCCGACTACCAGGCCACCCTGCTAGCCGGCTGCCCGCCGGGCGCGCGCCGTGACATCTACCGGATCGCGGCCGAGCCCGGGCACGCGCGGGCGTCCGAGCCGCACACCCCCGGCGTGGTCGAACACGTCGTCATCGGCGCGGGCCGGGCCCTGGTCGGGGTGGCCGGCCAGGCGGCCGAGCTCGGCCCGGGCGACTACATCCGCTACCCGGGCGACCGGCCGCACGTGTTCGAGGCGCTGGAGCCCCGGACCCAGGCCGTGCTCATGTCCGAGCACCCCTGAGGCGGCCCCTTCCCGGACGGCCTGCCTGACGACGGCCTGCCTGACGACGGCCTCCGTCAAGACGGCGGGGTGGTGTAGGCGGCGATGGCCCGCCCGGACATCGCGCGGGCCTCGGCCTCGTCGCCGCCGCTGGCGATGTGCGCCTCGCACCAGCGCTCGCCGCTGAGCGTCATGAAGCGCCTGCCCTCCTCGGACGCGGCCCAGGCGGCGCCCTCGGCCGGATCCATGGCCGGGCGCCCGGACAGGTTCAGGCTCAGGCCCAGGACGATGGAGTCCCAGCCGATGCCGACCGCCCCGGGGCCGAACTGGGCCCACATCTCGTCGCTGGCGTGCCCGATGTGCTCGATCTCGAGCCGGGTCCGGGTCGGTGCCACCGCCGTCAGGCGGACCTCGACCCAGCTCACCTGATCGCCGAACTCCCAGGTGACGAAGAAGCTCTCCGGCGGATCGCAGCGCTCGATGGTGCCGCCGGCGTTACCCTCGATCTGGTAACGGCCGCCGGGCTTGAGCTCGCCCGAGACCGGGAGGAACCACCGCCGGATGCGCTCGGCGTTCGTGCAGGCGTCCCAGACATCCTCGACGGCGGCGTCGTAGGTCTGGCTGATGACGACGACGCGCGCTTCGCCCGCCTCCAGGGTCCGGGTACCGACCCGGCGCTGGACGGCGCTGATCTGATGAGTGACGTCGATCATGGAGATCCTTCCTGTTCGCTTTCGCTGAGACGGCGCTCGCGCCGGCCGCGCGCCAGCTCGGTGGCCAGCGCCTCCAGATGAGGGGTCCAGAAGCGCCGGAAGCGGTCGAGCCACACGTCGACCTCCTGCAGCGGCCCGGAGTTCACCGCGTACAGCCGCCGGGTCCCGCTGGGCCGCACGGTGGCCAGGCCGCTGTCCCTGAGCACCCTGAGGTGCTGCGAGACGGCCGGCTGGGAGATCCCGAACTCCGCCTGGACGACCGCGCCGATCGCACCGGAGGTCAGCTCCCCCTCGGCCAGCAGCTCGAGGATCCGCCGCCGCACCGGATCGCCAAGTACATCGAGCGCGTGCACCTCAGCAGAGTATCAGCACCGGCTTATATAAGTAAAATCTTATGTCGAACGGGGCAGGCTGCGCGCCACGGAAACGGCGGGATGCAGGCCTGGGAAGGGGCCCGGGAGAACGACGAGTCGCGGGCCTGGGTGGCAGCCGGCGGGGAGTCGGTGGCGCACAGGCTACGCAAGAACGTAGCCAGGGGCACACCGACTCCCGGCGGTGCGGGGGCGGGGACGACGAGGCTGGGGCCGGTGGGGAAAGGGAGGTGATTGTGGACGACGGGATGAGCTCAGGTGGATGGCCCAGTGGGGTGGGCTCAGGTGGGGTGAGCTCAGGGGGTTTCGGCGGGGATCTGGTTGATGAGGGCGGCCAGGCCGGCTTCGTCGAGCAGGTCGGCGGGGCGGACGGTCTGGTCGTGGGCGACGTAGTAGAACGCTGCCCGGACCTCGGTGACCGGCGCCCCGGATAGCGCCGCCCAGGCCAGGCGGTACGCGGCGAGCTGGACGGAAACCGCGCGCCGTTCGGCGGCGGAGGCGGGCGGCCGGCCGGTCTTCCAGTCGACGACGTCGTAGCCGCCGCCGGGGGCATCGGCGAACACCGCGTCGATCCGGCCGCGGATCAGCCGGTCGCCGACCAGGGTCTCGAACGGCACCTCGACCGCCTGAGGCCAGCGATCCGCCCACTCGCCCCGCTCGAACCGGGCCTGCAGCGCGGCCAGGTCGCCCGCTGCGGCCTCGTCGTCCTCGGCGTCGTCGGGACCGAATAGCGCGTTGTCGTCGATCAGCATCTGCTGGCCGTAGCGCTGCTCCAGCCACTGGTGGAAGGCAGTGCCCCGGCGGGCCTGGCGGGCCGGCGGCCGCGGCATCGGCCGCCGCACCTGACGAGCCAGCTCGTCCGGATCCCGGGCCAGCGCCACCAGCGACGACACCGACAGCCGGGCCGGCAGCACCACCCGCGTCGGTCCCTCACCGCGCCGCTGCTCCCGCTCGGCCAGCAGCAGGCCCGCGTCCAGGTCCCAGGCGGCCACCATCGCTTCGTCGGACTCGCCGAGCTCGTCCAGGTGCTCCGGCGCGCGATCCTCGATCACCATGGCGGCCGCCGCCCGGACGGCCTCGTAGTTGCGGCCGGCCGGGGTGGCGGGCCAGTCAGCGGTCTCCACCGTTTCGAGCAGCGGATTGTCGGTGCCGGGGCCGGGCTCGCCGGTCCAGATGCCGACCTGGGCGGCGCCGGACCGCCGGACCTCCGCCAGGAACGGCGAGGGTCCCAGGCGGCTGCTGCCGCCCTCGCCCCACCAGTAGCCCGAGCAGCCCAGGAAGTACGCCGCCCGGGTGGCCGCCACGTACATCAGCCGCCGCTCCTCGGACAGGTCCCGGGTCGCGCAGCCTTCAACGAAGGCCTCGAGCGAGGCGGCGTCGAGGCCGAGCAGCTCGGGCAGGTCCCCGGCGTCACCGCGCAGGCCGAACGGGATCAGCCGCGCGTTATCGGTCCACCGCGTCGAGACCCGGGGCCGGGCCGGGAACACCTGGGACCGCTCCCCCATGGACAGGCCGGGCACGAACACGGCCGGCCACTGCAGGCCCTTGGCCGCGTGCACGGTCAGCAGCTTGACCGAATCCGACTCGCCTACCCGCCCGGTCTCCAGCCCGAACTCCTCCTGCTGGGCCGCGGCCAGGTAGGCCAGGAACGCGCCGAGGGTCGGCTCGGCGCCCTCGCCGGTGAACGCGTCCGCCACGTCGGTGAAGGCATCCAGGTCGGCGCGGGCCGCGACCGGGTCGACCCCGGGCCGCGCCGCGACCTCGATGTCCAGGCCGAGCACGCGCTCGGCCTCGGCCGCCAGGTCGGCGAGCGGCCGGCCGACGTGCGCGCGCAGCCGCCGCAGCTCGCCCGCCAGGGCGTGCATCCGCCGGTAGCCCTCCGCCGAGTAGGCGTCCGGCTCGCCCAGGTCGTCGAGCGCCTCGACCAGGCTGCCGGTCTCCGCGGTGAGGTCGGTGATGGCCTCGGCCAGCGCGTCCTGGGCGTCGTGCTCCACCGCGGCCGCCCGGGTGACGGCCCGGCCGTCACCCTCGCCGCTGGCCAGCGCGCGGGCCCGGCGGCCGAGCGCGACCAGGTCGCGCGGCCCGATCCGCCAGCGCGGCCCGGTGAGCAGCCGGGCCAGCGCGTCGGAGGCGCCCGCGTCGTGCAGCACCCGCAGCGTGGCCACCACGTCCTGGACCTCGGGCACGGCGAGCAGCCCGCCGAGGCCCACCACCTCGACCGGGATGCCGCGGGCCTCCAGGGCGTGCCGCAGCGCCACGAACTGGGACCGCTTGCGGCACAGCACCGCGATGTCCGACGGCCGCACGTTCATGGCCAGGCCATCTGGCCAGGGCTGCCCGTCGGGCGCCAGGCCGCGCTCGGTCGCCAGCAGCGAGGCGGCCTGCGCGGCGACCCAGCCGGCCTCGTCCAGCGAGGTTTCCAGCAGGGCGGCGGAGACGATGCCCCGTTCGGCCCGGTCGGGGGCGGAGACCAGGCGGGGCACGTCGGGGGCCTCGTAGCGCAGCTCTTCCTGGATGACGGCGGCCGCGTCGAGGATCCGGGCGGAGTTGCGGAAGCTGGTCGACAGCTGCAGCACCGGCGCCGGGCCGGACGACGCCGAGGCCCCGAACGGCATCCCGGGGCGGTTCCGGGCCACCACCGGGAAGTCGGCGGTGAACCGCCGCAGGTTGCCCGCGCTCGCCCCGCGCCAGCCGTAGATGGACTGGCACGGGTCGCCGACCGCGGTGACCGGGTGGCCAGCGCCGAACAGCGCCTGCAGCAGGACCAGCTGGGCGTGGCTGGTGTCCTGGTACTCGTCGAGCAGGACCACCTGGTAGCGGGACCGCTCGGCCGCTCCGACCTCCGGGTGCCGGCTGGCGATCCGCGCCGCCAGCGCCACCTGGTCCCCGTGATCCAGCACCTCGCGCGCCGCCTTGGCCGCGGCGTACCGGCTGACCAGCGGCAACAGCTGCTCCCGGGCCCGCTGGGTGGCGATGATCTTCTTGACGGCCGCGGTGACCCGCCCCGGCAGCGCATCGTGCTCCGCGGTCAGCCACAGGCCCACGGCGCTGACGTCGCTCGTGTCACGCAGGTGCTCGGACAGGTCACCCGCCAGGTCGAGCACGGCCGCGGTCACCGTCTGCGGGGTCCAGGTGATCTCGTCCATCGGCCCGTCGTAGGCGGCCACGATCTGCGACGCGAGCTGCCAGGACAGCGCGGGGGTGATCAGCCGCATGGACGGCTCGAGTCCTTCCCGCAGCGCGTTGTCGCCCACCAGCCGCCCGGCGTAGGCGTGGTAGGTGCCGATCACCGGGTCCCCGGGGAAGGGCTCCTCGGCTCCCGGAGTGCTCTTCGCGGTCGGCAGGTCCAGGCCGGCCCGGCGGAGCCGGTCCAGCCGGGAGCGCACCCGGTCGGCGAACTCGGCCGCGGCCTTCCTGGTGAAGGTCAGCCCGAGCACCCGGTCCGGGCGGACCATCCCGTTGGCGACCAGCCAGACCAGCCGGGCCGCCATCGTCTCGCTCTTGCCCGAGCCCGCGCCCGCGATGACCGCCAGCGGGCCGAGCGGCGCCGAGATCACCGCCGCCTGCTCCGCCGTCGGCTCGGGCAGCCGGAGCAGCCGGGCGAGCTGCACCGGCCCGAGCGGGCCGGTTCCGAGGGCAGTGGTGCCGGTGGCGGTCGTCATGGGGTGACCTGCTCGCCTTCGGGGTTGACCGGGCAGCAGGAGGCCACCGGGCAGGTGCGGCAGCTGGGGTTGACCTGGGCGGTGAAGACCGGGCCGGCCATCCCGGACGCGACCGTCTCCACCAGGTTCTTGGCCCAGCCGGGCTCGTCGTCCTCGGCCAGCGCGTCCTGCCGCTGCACCTTGGCCCGCAGCGTGACCCCGGCCGCCTTGCCGACCTGGACGAGCTCGGCGCCGCCCGGCTCGGCCAGGCCGAACCGCTCGAACGCGCCGAGCAGCACGGCCAGCTGGTAGACGCCCAGCTGCGGGTGCCGGCCGAGCTCGTCCTCGCGCGGGGCGCTGCCGCCGGTCTTCAGGTCGACGACCACCGCGCGGCCCTCGTCGTCGGATTCCAGCCGGTCTACCCGGCCGGTGATCTCCACCTGGCCGATCCGGACCTTGAGCGCCTGCTCGACGGCGACGAGCTCGCGCGGGTTGGCGGCGTGCCAGTCGAGGAACCGGCGCACCATGCGCTCGGCCAGGGCCCGTTGCTTGGCGCTATACCAGGCGCTGCCGAAATCGAGATGGTGCCAGATTTCATCGATGCGATCAGCGACAGCCCGTTCGGTCGCTCCGTCGGCGGTGAGTACGGCGGCTGCGTGGATAACGGTGCCCAGGTGGCGCAGGACATCGGAGCTGCCGGCGCCGACCGCCGCCTCGAGCAGCCAGCGCAGCCCGCACCGGGTGAACGACTCCACCTGGGACGGCGACAGCCGGACGACCTCGCCGCCGGCCACGATCGGGCCGTCGTCGGAGATCTCGGTCAGGGCGTACCAGTCGCGCGGGTGGGCCGCGCGGACCCCGGCGGCGGCCAGCCGGGCCAGCTGCGCCGCCGCGGCCTGCCGGACCGGCAGCGGGCGGGCGGTGTCGGCCGCGGCCCGGCGCAGGTCGGCGACCAGCGCGGGCATGGACAGCCAGCGGTGCCCTTGTGTTTGGGCGACCCGGACAACGGAAATGTCGTCGCCGGCCAGCTCGGTCAGGAAGCGGGACGGCCGGGTGTCAGTGTCCTCGCCGCCGACGGCGGTGACGACGAGCCGCTTCCGGGCCCGGGTGACGGCCACGTAGAACAGCCGGCGTTCCTCGGCCAGCAGCTTGGCCGCCAGCATGGCGGCGTCCACGTCGGCACCCTGGCCCTGGTCCGGCCGGGTGTCGGGGCGAGCCGTCTCGGCGAGCTCGTCCACGCCGAGCAGGGAGCCGCGCAGCCGCAGGTCGGGCCAGGCCTCCTCCTGGACGCCCGCCACCACCACGACGTCCCATTCCAGGCCCTTGGACCGGTGCGCGGTCAGGATCCGGACACAATCCTCCCGGACCGCCCGCTCGGCCAGCGTGTCACCCGCGATCTCCTGCCCAGACAGGGTGTCGGCGAACAGGCCGGGCGCGCCCGGCGGCATGGTGTCGGCGAAGTGCGCGGCCTTGTCGAACAGGGCCAGCACCGCGTCCAGGTCCCGGTCGGCGGCCGCGCCGGCCGGGCCGCCCGCCGCGCTGGCCCGCTGCCACTGCGGGGCCAGGCCCGACGCGGCCCAGATGGCCCAGAGCACGACCTCGGCGCTGCCGCCCTTGGAGATGGCGTTCTTCGCGGTAGCGAGCAGTTTTGCCAGGCGCTGGGCCGGCGCCGCCACCCGGTCCGGCACCATGGCCAGGTCGCGGGGGTCGAG
>JAJKHX010000554.1 GCA_021154785.1 Nocardiopsis sp. | reverse complement strand
GCACGGTGGACCGGCACCTGCGCCGGGCGGGCCGGATCTACAGCCAGCGCTACCAGCTCGTCCGGGCTGCCCTGGCCGGGCCGCTGAGCCCGTGGCTCACCGCGCTGCCCGCCCAGGCCGGGCTGCACCTCACCGCCCGGCTGCGCGGCCCGTGTGTTAAGGACCAGCACGACGAGGAGCAGGTGCGGGCGGCCGCGGCCGCCCGGGGCATCGCGACCACGGGCCTGAGCCAGTACTTCCACGCCCGTCCGGCCCAGCCCGGACTCGTCATCGGCTTCGGGGCGATCGAGGCCGCCGGGCTCCCGGCGGCACTGGAGGGGCTCCGGAACTCGTTCGGCAGTCTGTGATCTTGGTCTGGTCGATTTGACTGATCTTGGATCTCGACGCCAGTCCATAGCCTTTTGTAGCGTGCCAGGATGCGGCAACTGACAACCGAACCCGCCCTGCCCCTGGATACCGCGGCGAGCTGCACGCAGATCCTCGGCTGAGTCACCGCTACTACTTCAGGAGGCATTCTCGATGAACAGTCCTGACGGCACGATGCGCGCCATGCGCGCCTCATCCAGCGACCCGGCCAGCCTGAGTCTGGACGAGGTGCCCATCCCGGACCCGGGACCTGGTGAGGTCCTGGTGCGGGTCGCGGCGACCGCGGTCACCGCCCAGGAGCTGACCTGGCCGGAAGAGTGGCCCGTCATCCCCTGCCACGACCTGTCCGGCGTGGTGGCTGGCTCGGGTCCCGGCGGCACGGGCCTGCCGGATGGCACCGAGGTGTTCGGGCTGGTCGGCTTCGACCGCCCGGGTGCCGCCGCCCAGTACGTGACCGTCCCCGCCGCCGACCTGGCCGCCAAGCCGGCCGGCGTCGATCACGTGGCCGCGGCGGCTATCCCGCTGGGCGGGCTGACCGCCTGGCAGGCCCTGCGCGACCACGCGGACCTGCAGCCGGGCCAGCACGTGCTGGTCCACGGCGGAGCGGGCGGCGTCGGCGCCTACGCGGTCCAGGTGGCGGTGGCCCTCGGCGCGCGGGTTACGGCCACCGCCTTGGCCCGTGACGCCGCGTACGTCGCCGATCTCGGTGCGCACCAGGTCATCGACTACAAGGGCCGGTTCGAAGACGAGGTCCGCGACGTCGACGTGGTCGTCGATCCGGTCGGGGGCGACACGATGGCCCGGTCCTGGCCGGTGCTGCGGACGGGCGGCATCCTGGTCGCCATCGCCGATGAGGTGCCGAAGGACCAGGGCGGCCGGGACGACGTGCGGAGCGTGTACTTCATCGTCGAGCCCAGTGGAGCGCAGCTGGGCGAGCTGGCCAAGCTCGTCGACGACGGGAAGCTGCGCGCGGCCGTCAGCGCCACGTTCGGCCTGGCCGAGCTGCGCGAGGCGTTCACGGCCCAGCAGCACCGCAGCCACCCCGGCAAGATCGTGGTGACGGTCGCGTAATGGCGCACTGAACCCTATCTCAAGCTCGCCGAGGCCGGGTTCGACCCGGAGATCGCGATCTACCTGCGTCCGGAGCGCTGGCTGGCGGTCAGCCGGCTGTTAGGGTGGGAATCCGGCCCGCGATTAGTGAGGCGCTGCCCGTGACCCGGATCGTCCCCGGCGAGATGGTGGGCCGGAGCGGTGATTGCCGGGAGCTCGATGAGCTGGTGCAGGCGGTCCGCCGGGGGCTGAGCCGGTCGCTGGTGATCGTCGGCGAGCCCGGCATCGGGAAGACCCGCCTGCTGGCGTACACGGCGCAGGCCGCCGCGGGCCTGCGGCTGGTGAGCGCGGTCGGGGTGGAGTCAGAGCTGCGGCTCGGTTTCGCCGCGTTGCACCGCATGATGGTGCCATTCCTGGACCAGGTCGCCTGGCTGCCTGCTCCGCAGCGTGATGCGCTGCGTTCGGCGTTCGGCCTGGCGGCCGGGCCGCCGGCGGACCGGTTCCTGGTCGGCCTCGGCGTGCTGACATTGCTTGCCGAGGTGGCCGCCGGGCAGCCGCTGATCTGGCTCGTCGACGACGCTCAGTGGCTGGACCGGGAGTCCCTCGAGGTTCTCGCCTTCGTCGGGCGGCGGCTGTACGCGGACAGCATCGGCCTGCTGTTCGGTGTCCGCGCGTCCTCGCCGGCGCTGACGGCGCTCGACGGGCTGCCCACCCGCCACCTTCGCGGCCTGGAACCCGCGGCCGCCCGGGCCCTGCTCGCCACGACCGTCTCCGGGGCTCTCAGCGCCCCGGTCGCGGCCCGGATCATCAGCGAGACCGGCGGTAATCCGCTCGCCTTGCGGGAGCTAGCCGAGCAGCTCACGCCGGGCCAGCTGGCGGGCCGGTCACCGCTGCCGCAGCGGCTGCCGGTCGGCCGTCGGCTGCAGGGGCACTTCCTGCGCCAGGTCAAGCTGTTGCCACCCGCCACCGGCACCGTGCTGCTGCTGGCCGCGGCGGCGTCCAGTGATGATCCCGCGGTGCTGTGGCGGGCGGCCGCGCTGCTCGGCCTGGGACCGGGTGACGCCGAACCCGCGGTGGCCCAGGATGTCATCTCGGTCCTGCCGCAGCTGGCTTTCCGGCATCCGCTGATCCGCTCCGCGGTCTACGAGGGGGCCCGGCTCGGTGACCGCGGCCGGGTCCACGACGTGCTGGCGAGCATCGCCCGGCTGGACGGGGACCTCGACCAGGCGGCGTGGCACCGCGCCGCGGCCGCGGTCGTCCCGGACGAGGACGTCGCGGTCGGGCTGGAGCGCTCCGCCGCGCGCGCGGAACAGCGCGGCGGCTACGCCGCCCAGGCCACGTTCCTGGCCCGGGCGGCGGAGCTGACGCCGGATCCGCAGCAGCGGGCCGAGCGGTTGTTCGCCGCCGCCCAGGCGCAGCTGGCCGCCGGGGACGGAGCTCTCGCCGAGGCGTCCCTGGACCGGGCCGCGCCTTTGATCGCGTCCGCGGGCCGGCCCGGAGCCGCGCAACGCCTGCGGGCCTCCATCGCCGTGTTCTTCTCCCGGCACCAGGACGCGCCCGCCCTGCTGCTGGAAACCGTGGCCGCGTCCGGCCGGCCGGACGTCCCGCTGATCCGGGAACTGCTCTTCGAAGCCATGCAGGCCGTGCTGGTCGCCCGCCAGTACACCACGGGCACCGCGCCCGCCGAGGTAGCCCGCGCGACGCTGACGGCATTGCGCGATGCCGCCCCGGCCGTGACGGCCACCGACCTGCTACTCGACGGTTTCGCCACCCGGATCGCCGTCGGCTACCGGCCGGCGGTGCCGTTGCTGCGCGCCGCGGTCGCGGCCCTGTTCACCGCTGAGCAGGGCGCCCCGGCCGGCATACCGGCCACGATCCTGGGCTGGTTCGCGGCCGACGACCTGTGGGATGACGACGGACGGCGCGCGATGCTTGAGCGTGCGGAGGCGGTCCAGCGCCGGCACGGGGCGCTGGGCGCGCTGCGGATCACCCTGGCCGGGCGGGCCACCGGCGAGGTGTGGGCCGGGCGGCCGGGCGAGGCGGAGGCCAGCTATCTCGAAGCGGCTGAGATCTCCGCATCGATCGGGGTTCCGGCACCGGCCACGACCGGGGTCCTGCTCGAGCTGCGGGCCTGGCAGGGGCAGGAGCGGGAGAGCCGGGCGCTGGCCGAGCTGACCGCGCAATGGGGCCGGCAGCGCGGAGCCGCCATCTTGGAAGTCTTCGCGCTGATGGGGCTGACCGTACTGGAGCTGGGGCTGGGCCGCTATGCCGAGGCGCTCGGCTGGGGCATGCGCATCTACGATGACGACCCGCCGGGTTTCGGCAACCGTATCTTGCCCGAGATGGTCGAGGCCGGCGCGCGCGGCGGCGACCGCGGCACCGCGCAGGCGGCCCTCGATCGCCTGGCTGACCGCGCGACCGCCAGCGGCACCCCCTGGGCACTGGGCATGCTGGCCCGGTCACGCGCCCTGCTGGCCGCCGACGGCGACGCCGAGACGTTCTACCGGGCGGCCATCGCGCACCTGGCCGGCACCTCCGTCCGCACCGAGCTAGCCCGCACCCATCTGCTCTACGGCGAATGGCTGCGCCGGCAAAAGCGCCGCGCGGATTCCCGGTCGCAACTGCGTACGGCGCGCGACATGTTCGATGCCATGGGCGCGGCGGCGTTCGCCGGCCGGACCCGGGCTGAGCTGCTCGCCGCGGGTGACCGCCCCAGCCAGCCCGCGGAGCGGTCCGGCCCGGACCTGACGCCGCAGGAGGCGCAGGTCGCCCGCCAGGCCGCCGCGGGCGCGACCAACGCGGAGATCGCCACCCACCTGTTCCTGACGACTTCTACCGTGGAGTACCACCTCAGCAAGGTGTTCCGGAAACTTGGCATCACTTCCCGCCGCCAGCTCGGGACCGCGCTGGCGCAGTAACCGTATCGCCGCGATAGCTGATCGCCTGACCGCGGCTTCGCCCGCGACCGGGCCCGGCTGGCCGACCCCAGCGAGATCCGCGCCACAGCAGTGGCTCACTGGGGTCTTTCCCTGATTCGCGGGCCGATCGGTCCGTGCTGTGCTGGCCAGGTCGGTGCGGCGGCCGGAACGCCAGGCTCACCCGCCGCCCCGCGCCCAGGGAAAGGGATCCAGGCAATGACCACGATCATCACCCCCGACGGCACCGAGATCTACTACAAGGACTGGGGCAGTGGTCCCGTCGTGACGTTCTCGCATGGCTGGCCGCTGACCGCCGACGCGTGGGACGCCCAGCTGCACTTCCTCGCGCGGAACGGGTTCCGCGTAGTCGCCCACGACCGCCGCGGCCACGGCCGGTCCAGCCAGCCCGCGGCCGGCAACGACATGGACGGCTACGCCGACGACCTCGCGGCCGTCATCGAGGCACTCGACCTGCGCGACGTCACGCTGGTGGGCCATTCCACCGGCGGCGGGGAGGTCGCCCGCTACATCGGCCGCCATGGAACCGAACGGGTGGCCAAGGCGGTCCTGGTATCCGCGGTACCGCCGGTCATGCTGAAGTCAGAAGCCAACCCGGATGGCCTGCCCGTCGAGGTGTTCGACAGCCTGCGCGAAGGCCTGGTCAAGGACCGTTCGCAGTTCTACAAGGACCTGGCGACGCCGTTCTACGGCGCCAACCGGCCGGGCGCCCAGGTGTCGCCGGGCGTACTCGATCAGTTCTGGCTGTGGAGCATGCAGTCCGGCCTCATGAACGCTTACGAGAGCATCAAGGCCTTTTCCGAGACCGATTTCACCGAGGATCTGAAGCTGTTCGACGTGCCCACCCTGGTGCTGCACGGCGAGGATGACCAGATCGTTCCGGTCAAGGACTCGGCGCATAAGTCGGCCCGGCTCATCAAGGGCGCGGTAGAGATCTACTATCCGGGCGCGCCGCACGGCCTCATGGACACCCATCAGGCCCGGTTCAACGCTGACCTGCTGGCCTTCCTGCAGAGCTAGTTATCCTGGACCTTGGCTGCGCTTCTAACCCCGACCCCTCGTTCCAGGAGATCTTCGTGACCCAACCGGCTACCAGCCCGCCGCCACCACGCGACGTGCTGGCCAGCAAGCTCAAGCGCACCGAGATCCAGCGCAGCCCGTCGTCCATCCCCGGCCGGGAGATCGTGCAGGTACTGACCGAGATCCCGGTCGGTGTCGAATCGGGCTGGCACATCCATCCTGGCGAGGAAGTCGGGTACATCGTGGCCGGCACGGTGGAGATGGCCGTCCGCGGGCGGGCCACCCTGACCCTGCGGGCCGGCGACGGCTTCCTCATCCCGCCCCGTACACCCCACAACGCCCGTGACATCGGTCCCGGCACGGGCCACATGCTGTCGACCTACATCGTCGAGACCGGGCAGCCGCTGGCCTCGTCCGCTCCCCAGGAGGAACCCTCATGACCGAAGCCGCTTCCGCTGCCGGCTCCCGCCCCACCGTCGCCCTCGTCCACGGCGCGTTCGCCGACAGCTCAGGCTGGAACGACGTGGTCGGGCAACTGCAGGCCGCGGGGATCGCGGTGCAGGCCATCTCGAACCCGCTACGCGGCATCGCCGCCGACACCGCCTACGTCGCCAGCGCCATCCGGCAGATCCCCGGGCCGGTGCTCGCCGTCGGTCACTCCTACGGCGGCGCCATCATCACCAACGCCGCACCTCAGGCTGGCAACGTCGTCGGCCTGGTCTACGTGGCCGCCTTCGCCCCCGACGAGGGCGAGGCACTCTCGGACATCGAAGCCGGCTCCACGGACAGCGTCCTGAATACCGCCCTGCTCCAGTTGCAGTACCCGGCTGGCCAGGGCACCGAGACCGCGGTGGAACTGGCCATCGACCCTGCTAAGTTCCACCAGGCCTTCGCCGCCGACCTGCCCGAGAACACCGCCGCCGTCATGGCCGCCACCCAGCGCCCCGTCGCCGCCGCCGCCTTCGCCGAACCCAACGGGACACCGGGCTGGAAGAACCTGCCGTCGTGGGCCGTCGTCGCGACCGGGGACAAGGCCGCCGGCAGCGACGTCGTGCGGGCCATGGCCAAGCGCGCCGGGGCGGCCATCACCGAGGTCGAGGGATCACACGTGATCATGATCTCCCAGCCGCGGGCCGTCACCGACGTAATCAGGCAGGCCATCGACCGCCTTACGCACTGAGCCCGGTCCGGCCGTCGCGGATCCGCACGATCCGGTCGGCCACGGCGGCCAGCAGCGCCTCGTCGTGGCTGACCAGGGCGATCGCCAGCCCGGACGCCCGGGTGAGCCGGAGCAGGTCGATGATCTCGGCGGCCGTGGTGACGTCGAGACTGGCGGTCGGCTCGTCGGCGACGATGAGCGAGGGGCGGGCGATCAGCGCCCGGGCGATGGCCACCCGCTGACACTGCCCGACGGAGAGCTGGCCCGGCCGGCGGTGCGGGTCCAGCCCGCCCAGCCGGACCCGGGCCAGTGCCTCGCTGGCCAGCCGGAGCCTTTCCGGACGGCTGAGGCGCGCGGTCACCGTGGCTGGCTCGGTGATGCTGCGCCAGATCGGCCAGCGCCGGTCGAGCGATGCCACCGGGTCCTGGAAGACCGGCATGACGTACCCCCGAGGCGCGGATGCCTGCCCCCCGGCGAAGGTTACGGTGCCCGATTCAGGAGGCTCGATCCCGCTCGCGATACGGAGCAGGGTGGATTTGCCGGCCCCGGAGGGCCCGGCGATACCGACGATCTCACCCGCGTGGACGGTGAGGCTGGCATCGTGCAGCGCCTGGATCGCGGCTGTTCCGCTGCGGTAGCTCACCGACACCCGGTCGATGGTGACGACCGGGGGGGTGGCGGATGGGCGGTACGAGTCAGCGGCCGGCCGGGGGGCGGACCTGATGCTGTCGGCCGCGGTGCGGAGCTGGCTGGTGTACTCGTGCCGTGGCGTCGTGATGATGGAGCCGGTCCGGCCGGTCTCCACGATGCGCCCGTCGCGCAGGACGGCGATGCGGTCCGCGTGGTTCTCGACCAGGCGCAGATCGTGGCTGATGAGCAGCAGGCTGCGGCTGGCCCGGCGTACCGCGTGCAGGACGCCGTCGGCGAGTTCGGCGTCCAGGGCGCTGGTCGGCTCGTCGGCCAGGACGAGTTCGGGGTCGTGGACCGTGGCCGCGCTGATGCTGGCCCGCTGGAGCATGCCGCCGGACCACTGGTGCGGGCGGTCCCCGAGCCGGGTGGCGGCGGCATCGATGCTGAGCGCGCTCATC
Organism: Nocardiopsis sp.; assembly: GCA_021154785.1. Classification (GTDB taxonomy): domain Bacteria; phylum Actinomycetota; class Actinomycetes; order Streptosporangiales; family Streptosporangiaceae; genus Palsa-504. The sequence goes on along the minus strand of JAJKHX010000554.1, from coordinate 14,557 downwards.
CGCTGCTCGACGACACCCGGCGGCACGGCGGCGCCGTGAGCGCGCCAGGCCTCCTCGATATGGTGCCGGACCGTGCGAATCGGGTCGCAGGCGGCGTAGGGGTCCTGGGCGACGTAGCCGAGATGCGTGCCGAGCAGGGCGCGCCGGCCCTTGGCGGGCGCGTGGCCGATGTCGTTCCCGAGCAGCTCGACCGTCCCGGTGACGGTCGCGTGGCGCGGGAGCAGGCCGAGGATGGCGCGGGCCAGGGTGGTCTTGCCGCAGCCCGATTCACCTACCAGGGCCAGGCACTCGCCGGCGCCGATATCGAGGTCCAGGCCGTCGAGCACGGCGGGGCCGGAGCTGTAGCGGACGGTGAGGCCGCGGATCCGCAGCAGCGGGGCGGTCATGCGCGGCTCGGGTCGGTGCTGTCGCGGAGCGCGTCGCTGATGAGGGTGGCCGCGGTGACGGCGGCGATGATGCCTAGCCCGGGCCCGATGACCAGCCACGGCGCGACCGTGTCGTACAGCTGGGAGTCGTTGAGCATGCCGCCCCACTCGGCGGCCGGCGGCTGCACGCCCAGGCCGAGGAAAGACAGGCCGGCCAGGCCGAGGACCGTGTCGCCGAGTCCGAGGGTGGCGGCGATGAGGGCCTGCACGGCGGCCCCGGGCAGGACGTGACCGGCGATGATCCGGCTCGTGCGGATCCCGGCCATCCGGGCCGCCGTCACATCCGGGCGCTGGCGGGCGCCGATCGTGTAGCTGCGGGACAGCTTGGCCAGGCCGGCCCAGCCGGTGATGGTCACGGCGAGGATCAGGTGACCGAAACCAGGACCAAGCGCGCCGACCACTGCCAGGGCGAGGACCAGGGACGGCAGCCCGAGCAGCAGGTCGATCAGGCGGCTGACGCCGGCCTCGAAGATCCCGCCGAGGAAGCCCGCCGCCGTGCCGACGGCGATGCCGATCACCGTGGTCAGCGCGAACACCAGCACCGCGGCGCCGAGCGTGGTGCGCGCGCCCGCGACCGTCCGGGCGAACTCGTCGCGGCCGGCGCCGTCGGTGCCCAGCCAGTGCCGGGCGCCGGGCGGGGCGAGCTGGTTGACGTAGTCGGTGACGTCCGGCCCGTGCGCGAGGAACGGCCCGATCACCGCCAGCGCCGTGAGCAGGACCGCGAGCCCGGCGCCGACCCGGAAACCCCGGTGCCGGGAGAGGGTCCTGAGCAGTCCCCCCGGCCGGGCCACTTCGATGGCGGGTACGCCGCCCGTCGCCGGGATGACCGCGGTCACGCCGTCACCCGTGCGGATCGCGGCCGGGGACGGCGGGCCGGCTCGCGCCGGAGCCGTGGGTCGATCGCCACCAGCACCAGGTCGATCAGCAGGCTCGCCACGATATAGGTGGCCACCGCGAGCATCGTGTACGTGACGACGACCGGCAGGTCGCGAGCGTCGATCGCCTGCACGGTGTACTGGCCGACGCCGGGCCACGAGTAGACGGTCTCGGCGATGGGAGCGCCGCCCAGCAGCCCCGCCGCGCCGAGGCCGACGACGGTGAGGAACGGGGCGGCGGCATTGGGCAGCACGTGGACGAAGAGCCGGCGCCGCGCCGAGGTGCCGCGCGCCTGGCTGACGAGCAGGTACGACGCCGACCCGGCCTCCAGCAGGCTGACCCGCAGCACCCGGGCCCAGTAGCCGGCCGCGCCGATCGCCAGCGTGGCGGCTGGCCATCCGACCGTCGACCACGTGCCGTCGGAAACGACGCGTCCCAGGTTCAGGTGGACGACGAGGATGTCGAGCACGAAGAGCCCGATCAGGAAGCCGGGCGTGACGACCATCAGCACGGTGACCGTCCGGATGATCCCGTCGGTCCAGGTCCCGGCGGTCGCGGCCGACGCCAGCCCGAGCACCAGCGCGAGCACGACGGCGATGAGCATCGCGGTGAGGGTCAGGCGCGCGGTGGCCGGCAAGTGGGTCGCGAACGCCTGCATCACCGGCTGCCCGGTCTGCCAGGACGTGCCGAAGTCGCCCTGGATGGCTCGTTCCAGCCAGTGCCAGTAGCGCGGCACGACCGGGCCGCTCAGCCCGAGCTGGCGTCGGGTCGCCGCGATCAGCGCCGGGGTTGGGTCGGCTACGCCCCGGGCGGCCAGCACCGTCCGGGCCGGATCGCCCGGGGCGAGCAGCAGCAGGGCCCAGACGCAGATGCTGGTGACCCACAGCGTGAGGAGCGCCTGGCCGATGCGGAACGCGGCTGACCTGAGCACCCCGCCGCCTGCGTCAGCTGCTCGGCGCGGTCGTGGCGCTGACCCACAGGTTCGCGGGCGGCACCGGATAGTGACGCCAGGCCTGGCCGGCGATGACGGCCGGGAGCCGCTGGCCGACGAAGATGCCGTAGGCGTCGCGGGCGATGATCCGCTGCGTCTGCTGGAGCAGGTTGTCCCGGGTGCTGGCGTCCAGGGTGGACGCCAGCTGATCGATCAGGCGGTCCAGCTTCGGATTGCCGGCGCCGGTCGTGTTGTCCGGGCCCTTGCTCGTGAAGAACTCCTGCAGCGGCGTGATCGGATCACCGGCGAACGACGTGGTCCCGTCCCCTTCCAGGGCGGACGTCCAGCCGGCCGGGTTCTTCTGCGCCGCGTCGATGTCGGGCACGCCGCTGATCGAGACGTCGAAGCCGAGCGGGGACAGTTCCGCCTGCATCGCCAGCGCAAGGGCCTGCGTGTCCGGCTGCTGTGCGTAGGTGTCGATGGTGAAGGCCAGGGCCTGGCCGCCCTTGTGCCGCACGCCGCCGGACGAGGCGGCCGTCCAGCCGTCCGCGGCGAGCAGGCTCATCGCCTTCGACGCGCTGGTGACCTGCGTGGTCAGGGCGTAGGGCGCGGTGGACGCGTACATCCCGGTGGCCGGCTTGTACAGGCCGTTCATCACCTGGCTGGCGAGCTGGCCGTAGTTGATCCCGGCCTGCACCGCCCGGCGTACCGCCACGTCGCTGAACGGTGCGGTGTGCTCGTTCAGGAAGAGCTGGAAGGTCGGGCCGCGCGGCGTGCCCGTGTCGTAATAGGCGTCGGTGCGGCCGGTGAGCGTCTTGGCCGCCGTGGTCGGCGGGTACAGCGCCAGGTCGGCCTCGCCGTGCTCGACCGCGAGGATGCGGGACTGCGCGTCGGTGATGAACTTGACGGTCACCTCGGACAGCGCTGGCTTGCCGTCCCAGTAGACCGGGTTGCGTACCTCGTGCATGATCTGGTCGTTGGCGTCGGTCACCACGTACGGGCCGGTGTAGATCCTGGCCGCGATCAGCTTGGCGGGGCTGCCCTTGGCGGTGAGGTAGGCGGCCTGGTCGTAGATGATGAAGAAGCTCTCGTCGCCCAGGATGTATCCCATGTTGGGCACTGGGGTCTTCGTGGTGATGGTGACCTGATCGGTTCCGGTGGCGGTGAGCTGGGCGCCCGGCAGGGCGGCGGTGGCCGACGAGTTCTGCCTGAGCTGGTACCGCATGCACGCGATCAGGGCGGCGGCGTTCAGCGGCTTGCCGTCCTGGAAGCGGATCGGTGAATTCAGCGTCAGCACCCACGTCGTGGGCGAGGTATTCGCGAGCGACTTCAGCAGCCACGGCTTGACGGTTCCGTCGGGCTGGGGCCGCATCAGCAGCTCGCCGTAGCCAAGCTCGTTGCCCCAGTAGCCGTTCTCGATCGGATCCAGGTCGCCGATCGCGAAGCTGGTCGCGATGGTCACGGTGCTGGCCTGGGAGCTCGCCGGGGATGATACCGGCGAAGATGCCGACGTGGAGCAGGCCGAGACGCCTGCCGTGAGAAGGAGCGTCGCGCCCAGCGCGGCGAGATTACGTGCAGTCGTCAGCGTGCGCAAGCGGACCGCCTCCAGCACCTCGTGGATGGTTCCATCGGTGCCGTGGCCGGTCTCCTGGCTGACGGGACGCCAGCAGCTAGCTGGCTCGCTCCGGCCTAGCCTTCCCAGGCGGAGGTGCCCGGTGGCCCTATCGCTAGACGGCCGGAATGACCCGATCACAGTGGCGAGGGCCGCGCCGGCATCGCACCGGCTTCCCGAACACCACGGCAAATTGATCCTATGGTTGCCGCATCGCCGCCTGCAAGCCTGGATGACTAGTCAGATGAGCAGATAACCCGCACCGGAAACCGGATCGATGTTCCAGCGAGCCGCCCAGGACCGGATCGATGCTCCATCGACCCGGCTGGAGCCGGCCCCTTAGCTGGCCGCGCCGGCACCCGGGCTACTCGGGCGGCAGTTCCTTGTACACGTAACTGACGTTGATGCCGCGGCGGCCCCGGATCCAGCGCGGGATGTAGTAGAGCAGCGACCCCACCACGATCAGGCCGCCGAACCAGGCCGGGATCCACCAGAAGTTGGCGCTGTCACCGTTCATGACCAGCGCCGGGTACTGGGTGGAGACCACGGCCAGGGCCACGAAGATGGCGATGGACAGCGGCGCCACGATGAACAGCACCGGGATGCCGAGGAACTTCACGTTCGCGGGGGAGGCCTTGTAGAGCTCGGGCCGGCGGATCGGCAGCGCGATCGCGGCGGCGGCCACGATGACCACGCCGAGGCAGCCGGCCAGCACGATCAGGCCGAGCACGAGCTGGAACACGTTGGAGGTGACGCTCCAGACCACGAGCGCGGCGATGATCACGTTCACGGTCACGATCGCGATGACCGGCGAGTGCGTCCGGTCGTTCACGTCGGCCAGCTTCTCCGGCATGAGCCGGTCGAATGACCAGGCGAAGAGCGACCGGATCGGCATGAAGGTATTGGCGATCATGGACGGCAGCGCCCAGAACAGGAAGCAGCCCAGGATGATCACGGTGAAGACCGGGATGTTGACCGACACCGCGGCCAGGAACTGGTAGAACGGCCCGGACGGGATCGCGTACGCCTTGTTCGGGGCCACGTTCGCCGCGTACATGAAGCTGTACCCGGCTACGTGGAAGAGCAGCAGCGCGCCGATGATGAGCAGCACGGCGTCGAAGCCCAGTGCGCCGAACATGATCCACAGCTGGCGGCGGCGGTTGGACGCGCTCTTCAGCTCGCCCGACATGTAGACCGACCAGAAGTTCCACATCATGAAGCCCTGGATGGAGAACAGGGTGGGCAGCGTGGCGCTCATGTTGCCGAAGTCCGGCGCGGCGTGCGTGCCGCCTCCGGACGTGATCACGTTCTGCACCGTCCCGCCGCCGAAGCTTTTGTTCAGCGCGTTGAAGTTGTGCTGGAACCCGCCCTTGCTGGCGAAGGCGAGGACGAGGAGCGTCACCACCATCCCGGCCATCGCGATCAGGAACGCGCCGTTCTGCCAGCGGAACGTCGACTTCGTGCCGCGGATGAGAATGTAGGTCTGCAGCGCGACCATGACCAGCGCCCCGGCCAGGATCCAGGCCTTGTCGGTCTGGAACGAGGTGCCCCAGCTGACCATCGTGTTGTTGTGGAACAAGCTGCCGCCCGCGACCAGCGCGGGGCCGAGCGCGAAGACGGAGAAGAACTTGGCGAAGTAGGCCGCGCCGAGCAGGCCGCCCATGATCATGCACAGGTTCGAGATCAGCGCGAGCGGCGGGTTCAGGATCCGGCTCACCCACACGTAGTCGCCGCCGACGCGGGGCATGCTGGCGCCCAGCAGCGCGAACATGATCAGCACGGGGATGTTGATGACCACCGCGAGGATCAGCACCCCGACCGGGTCGGCGCCGGGGAAGGCGACCAGGGTGAAGAAGATCGACCAGGCCAGGGTGGACCCGATCGGTGCGGAGATGACCGCGTTGAAGATCGTCGCGTCGACCGCCGAGGCGGAACGCACGAGTCCGGTGCTGTTACGGACGAACAGCCGGCTTCCTGGCCGGTCCGTTGTGGCCATGAGCTCCTCCTGCTGGTTGCCCAGGCCTCCACTGGTCGCCCCCGTTGACCCAGGTAGTGAGGCTGGTTAGAGTCGAACATAACCAGCAACAACTGTCAATCGTTGTGACATGAGTGATCAACTCAAATGTCAGAAACGAACACTCCAGGGAGGAGCGCTGGTGCTGGCGGTCGAGCGGCGCATCAAGGTGCTGGAGCGGATCGCGGCGGATCAGGCCGTCGAGGTGAGCAGCCTGGCGCGCGAGTTCGGCGTCTCCGAGATGACCATCCGGCGTGACCTGCGCCGCCTGGACCGGGACGGGTTCGTCCGCCGGACCTACGGCGGCGCCACCACCCGGCTGGTCCGGTCCGGCGGGGGCTTCGAGGCCACCCAGAACGCGCGCACGCTGCACCACGCCCAGGAGAAACGCCAGATCGCGCTGCGGGCGGCCGAGCTGACTGCTGATGCGCGGGTGATGTTCATCGGTGTCGGCTCCACCGTGGAGCAGTTCGCCCGGCTGACCGCGCCGCGCGACGGCCTCCTCGTGATCACCCAGTCGCTGGTCATCGCCAGCCTGCTCGGCACCCGGCAGGTCCGGGTGATCATGGCCGGCGGGATGGTCCGCCAGGACGAGCTCAGCTGCGTCGGGCCGGCCGCGGTGGAGTGCGTCCAGCGCTACAACACCGACGTGGCCATCATCGGCGCGGCCGGGGTCTCGGTGCGCCGCGGGATCACCGACCTCGACGACCAGGAGGCCGGCGTCATCCGGGCCGCGCTGGAGAAGACGGAGCGGATCATCGTCCTGGCCGACGGCTCCAAGTTCGGGGATGTCGCGCTGAGCACGGTGGTGCCGATCAGCCGCGTCTCGGCCATCGTCACCGATCCCGGCGCCGACCCGGCCGAGGTCGAGCGCATCGCCCGCGAGGGCGTCGAGGTGATCCTGGTGGAACCCAAGGTCGCCGCCGTCCCAGCGCGCAACCCGTCCCCCGCGGCGGCGACATGACCTCCGCGCTGCTCCACGACCTGTTCGGGGTGCCCAAGCCGATCATCGCGATGGTGCACCTGCCGGGGCTGCCGGGCCGCCCGCGGCACGACCGGCGGGCGGCCCTGCGGGCCATCACCGGCCCGGTGGCCGCCGACATCGCGGCTCTGCAGGACGCCGGCGTGGACGGGCTGCTGTTCTGCAACGAGGCCGACCTGCCCTACCAGTTCGGCGTCGGGCCGGAGGCGGTGGCGGCCATGGCCGCGGTCATCGGCACGGTCCGGCGCGAGCTGTCCCGGCCGTTCGGCGTGAACCTGGTGTGGGATCCGGTCGCGAGCCTCGCGGTGGCCCGCGCCACCGGCGCGAGCTTCGTCCGCGAGGTCTTCACCGGGGTCTACGAGAGCGACCTCGGCGTGATGCGGCCGGACCTCGGCGCGATCGGCGCCTGCCGGTCCGGCATCGGCGCGGAAGCGGTGGCCCTGTTCACCAACATCACGCCCGAGTTCGCCAGCCCGCTGGGCCACCGGACGGTTGCGCAGCGAGCGAGCAGCGCGGCTTTCCTGGGCGCCGGCGCCCTGCTGGTCAGCGGGGCCATCACCGGCGAGCCGACCGACCTGGACCAGCTCCGGGCGGCGAAGGCAGCCGCGCCCGGCATCCCGGTCCTGGCCAATACCGGGGTCACGGCGGACAGCGTGGCCGGCGTCCTGGCCCTCGCGGACGGGGCGATCGTGGGTACCAGCCTCAAGAAGGACGGCATCACCTGGAACCCGGTGGACCCGGTGCGCGCAACGGCCCTGATGACAGCGGCCAGGCAGTCTTCGCAGAACGGGGTGAACGCGTTATGGCCAAGGGCACGCTGCTCTACTTCGTCAGCGACGTGCACGGGTCCAGCCTGTGCTTCCGCAAGTTCGTCAATGCCACCGGTGTCTACAAGCCGAACGTGCTGGTGCTCGGCGGGGACGTGGCCGGCAAGGCCATCCAGTCGATCGTCCGCGGCCCCGGCGGCCGGTGGAACTGCACGTTCGTCGGCAACCGCTACGAGCTGACCGAGGGCTCCGAGCTCACCGAGCTGGAACGGGTGATCGCCGACCACGGCTACTATCCCTACCGCGCCGAGCCTGGTGAGCTCGAGGCGATGGAGGCCGACGGCACGCTCGACGACCTGTTCCTGCGGCTGATGCGCGAGCGGCTGGCCGAGTGGCTGGACATCGCCGACACCCGGCTGCGGCCGCAGGGCGTGCCGCTCTACCTGATGCTCGGCAACGACGACCCGCCGGAGCTCGCGGACATGCTGGATCAGGCGCCGTGGGGGGTGCACGCCGAGGGCAAGGTTGTCCCGCTGGACGACGAGCACGAGATGATCAGCTGGGGGTACGCCAACACGACCCCCTGGCATACCTACCGTGAGCAGAACGAACAGCAGCTGGCGGCTGCTTACTCGGCCATGGCGGACAAGATCGAACATCCCGAACGGGCGGTGTTCAACCTTCACCCCCCGCCCTTCGACACCCAGCTGGACGACGCCCCGGCCCTCGACGAGAACCTCACGGTGCAAGCGACCCTGGGCCAGGTGCAGATGAAGGCAGTCGGCAGCACCGCGGTGCGTGACATCGTGGCCGAACGCCAGCCGCTGGTGGGGCTGCACGGCCACATCCACGAGTCCTCCGGCATCCGCCGCCTGGGCAAGAAGCGCCGGGGCCTGGTCCTCAACCCGGGCAGCGACTACTCCACCGGCGCGCTCAACGGGGCCCTGATCAGCCTGAACAAGGACCGTGCCGAAGCCCAGCTGGTCCGCGGCTAGATGCGCGGCACCGATCCGGGCGGAGCGGAGGTGCTGGTCGCCGTTGACGTCGGGACCTCGGGCGCCCGCGCTTCGGCGTTCGAGGTCGGCGGCGGGCCGCGGCAGGAGGACAGGCGTTCCTACCCGACGTTCCTGCCCGCCGAGGGCTGGGCCGAGCAGGACGCCGGGCGCTGGCGGTCGGCCGCGCTGTCCGCCCTCGGCGCGCTAGTCCAGGCGCTCGGCCCGCGCTGCCGGGTCCGCGCGGTGGCCGTCACCGGGCAGTGCCCGAGCGTGGTCCCGCTGGACCGGCGGGACCGGCCGCTGCGGGCCGGCCTGATCTACCGCGACAACCGGGCCACCGCGGAGGCGGACGCGATGCGCGCGCGGTTCGGCGACCGGGAACTGCACGAGCTGACCGGCCACGTGCCGGCCGCCTTCCACGTCGCGGCGAAGATCGGCTGGCTGCGCGCGCACGAGCCGGGCACCTTCGCCGCGACCCGGCGGTTCGTCCAGCCGACCGACTATGTCGTCCTCGCCCTGACCGGCCAGGCGACCACCGACTGGTCGATGGCGGCCGCGACCGCCCTGCTGGACCAGCGCGCCCGCCGGTGGGCGCCGGGCCTGCTCGGGGACCTCGGCCTGGACGAGGCCGCGTTCCCCGCCGTGGTGCCCTCGTGGAGCGTCGCCGGGGAGATCCGGCCGAAGCTCGCGGCCCGCCTCGGCCTCCCGCCCGGCCCGCCGGTGCCGGTGGTGGCGGGCGCGGGAGACAGCATCGCGTGCGCGCTCGGGGCCGGGGTCACCGCGGCCGGCCCGGTCAGCGAGATGGCCGGCAGCTCGAGCTGCTTCAACTCGGTGGTCGCCGAGCCGCTGCCGGACCTGGACGTCACCCACTACCCGAGCATCACCGGCCGCTCCGGTTACGTCACCGAGGTGGGGATCAACACCACCGGCGAGGCGCTCGACTGGCTGGCCCAGCTGTTCTACGCGGGCCTGACCCGGGCGCCGCGGGCGGCCGACTACGCCCGCATCGAGCAGGCCGCCGCCGCTTCCCCGCCGGGCGCGGGCGGCCTGGTGTTCGCGCCCGTGCTCGGCGACGGCGAGCGGGACGACCCGGCCCTGCGCGGCGCCATCACCGGGCTCTCGCTGCGCCACGACCGCGGCGCGGTGGCCCGCGCCACCATGGAGGGGATCGCCTGCGGGGTCCGGGCCCGGCTGGCGACCCTGGGCCGGACCTCGGCCCCGGCCACCGAGCTCCGGGTCTCCGGCGGCGGCGCCGGCCTGGCGGTCTGGAACCAGGTCAAGGCGGATATCACCGGGATCCCGGTGGTGCGGGTGGCGGGCGACTCCACCGCGGCGGGCGCCGCGATGCTCGCGGGCCTGGGCGCCGGGATCTACCGCGACGCCGCTGAGGCGGTCGCGGCCGGCTACCGGCCGGCCGGCCGGGCCGAGCCGGATCCCGCGCGGCGCGCCCTGTACGACGACCTGTATCAGCGCTACACCGATCTGGTGGGATCGCCGGTGGTCAGATGAGGGCGCGCCTGGGCATCAACAACTGCTTCGCCGTCAAGCGCTGGCCGCGGCCGGCCGACTGGGCCCGGATCGTCCGCGACGAGCTGGGTCTCGGGGTCGTGGAACTCTCGCTCGACCTGGCCGGGGACACCGGGAGCGCGGATGGGGGGGCCGATGTGGTGAGCCAGACTCGTTCGGCGCTCGATTTTTACGGGCTACGGGCCGAGACCGTGTTCACCGGCCTGGCCGCCTACTCGCTCAACCTGCTCATGCACCCCGACGCGGTCCGGCGGCGGGCGGCCGCCGAGTGGTACCTGGGTGTCGTCGAGTTCGCGGCGCGGGTGGGGGCGCGGGGAGCCGGCGGGCACGTCGGCGCGATGAGCGTGCCCGACTGGGCCGACGAGGCGCGCCGGGCCGAGCGCTGGGCGGGGCTGCGGCAGTCGCTGACCGGGATCGCGGCCGCGGCCCGCTCGGCCGGGCTCGACTACCTGCTGGTGGAGAACCTCGCCAGCCACCGCGAGCCGTCCACCATGGCCGGCATCGAGACCCTGCTCACCGACGGCGACGCCACCCACGCGCCGGTCCGGCTGTGCCTCGATGTCGGGCACCAGTGCGTACCCGGCACGACCGGGGACGACCGGGATCCCTACGCGTGGCTGGCGCGTTTCGGCGCCCGGCTCGGCGAGGTCCAGCTGCAGCAGTCCGACGGCCTCGCCGACCACCACTGGCCGTTCACCAGCGAGCGCAACGAGACGGGCATCATCGAGCCGGGCCGGGTGCTGGATACGCTGGCCGCGGCCGGCGCGGAAGACGTCCTGCTGGTGCTGGAGGTGATCCCGGCGTTCGAGCAGGACGACGCCGCAGTGCTGGCCGACCTGCGCGCCTCGGCCGCCCTCTGGAAGACCGCGATGACCGAACGGGGTATCCGATGACCACCGGGTTCGTGCGTGGCGACGCGATCGATATCCGCTACCGGATCGCCGGGGAGGGGCCGCGGGACCTGGTCCTGATCAACGGCGTCGGCGACGACCTGGACGGCTGGGTCAACCAGGTGGACGATTTCGTCCGGGCGGGCCTGCGCGTGATCAGCTACGACAACCGCGGCGTCGGCCAGTCGGGGGCGCCGCCGGGGCCCTACACCAGCGGTGAGCTGGCGGCCGACCTCAAAGCGCTGGTCACCGGGCTCGAGCTGACCCGGTTCCACCTGGCCGGGGTGTCGATGGGCGGCGCCATCGCCCAGGAGTACGCCGTGGCCTACCCGGAGGACCTGCTGTCGCTGGTGCTGGCCAACACCTTCGCCGTGGCTGACCCGTTCACTGCCGCCGCGTTCGAGACGTGGGCGACGGTCGCACTGGCCGCCGGCATGCCGGTCATGATGCGGATGCAGGCGCCCTGGATCTTCAGCCCCCGGTTCTACCAGCAGCACCCGGACCGGGTGGCCGAGCTGATCGCGGGGGCCGCGGGCAGCACCCAGCCGGCCGCGGCCTTCGCGGCCCAGATGGCCGCGCTGAACGGCCACGACTGCGCCAGCCGGATCGGGGCGGTGCGGGTGCCGGCGCTCGTGCTGGCCGCCCGCGACGACATCATCATCCGGCCGGAACTGTCGCGGCGGCTGTACGACGCGCTGGCTCCGGGCGTCGGCACCTGGGCGGAGGTTCCCGGTGGCCACGCCGCCTTCTGGGAAGACCCGGGGCCCTGGAATCAGGCCGTCATCGATTTCGTCCGCAGTGCCTCTTAGAAAGGTCCATCCTGGCCATGACGCTCGAGGAGAGGTTCGGCACCGTCAAGCCCGTGATCGCGATGGTGCACTTCCCCGGCTTGCCGGGACGGCCGCGGCACGACCGTGCCGCCGGGCGGGCGCGCCTGGCCGACGTGGTCGGGCGGGACCTGGAGGTACTCCAGGACGCCGGCGTCGACGCGGTGCTGTTCTGCAACGAGAACGACATCCCCTACCAGCTCGCGGTCGGCCCGGAGATCCCGGCCGCGATGGCGGCTGTTATCGGCGAGCTGTACCCGTCGATCCGGGTCCCGTTCGGCGTCAACATCTTGTGGGACGCGCGGGCCAGCCTGGCCGTCGCCCGGGCCACCGGGGCGGCCTTCATCCGGGAGGTGCTGACCGGCGTCTACGAGAGCGATATGGGCCTGGTCGCGCCCTCGCTCGGCGACCTGGCCGCCTACCGCGAGAACATCGGCGCGTCGGACGTCGGGCTGTTCGGCAACATCACGCCGGAGTTCAGCTCCACGCTCGGCACCCGGACCGTGGCCGAGCGGGCGCGCAGTTCGGCCTTCCTCGGCCTCGACGCGATCCTCATCAGCGGCCCCGAGGCGGGCGTCCCGTTCGTCATGAGCGACCTGCGCGCCGCCAAGGAGGCCGCGCCGCAGACCCCGGTGCTGGCCAATACCGGGGTCACCGCCGAGCGGCTGGCCGAGACCCTGGCCGTCGCCGACGGCGTGATCGTGGGGACCAGCCTGAAGGTGGACGGCATCACCTGGAATCCCGTCGATCCGGACCGGGCCAAGCGGTTCGTGGACACCGCCCGCGAGGTCCGCTCGGCGCCCGCTGTGCTCAGGTGAGTTCACTGGCCGCCGAAGCGGTCGTCCTCGACATGGACGGCGTGCTCATCGACACCGAGCCGGTCTGGCGGGCCGCCGAGACCGACGTCTTGGCCGGGCTCGGGATCGCGCTCAGCGAGAGCGACGTGCTCGACTCGACCGGGCAGCCGGTCGAGGAGCTGATCCCGATCTGGCGGCAGCGGTCGCCGTCTGGCGGTGCGGGCCCCGGCGCCGCGCTGACCGGCGCCTCGCTGACCGGCGCCTCGCTGACCGGCGCCTCGCTGACCGACGCCGAGGTGGCCGGGCTGGTCATCGATCAGGTCATCGCGCACGTCAAGGCCGAAGGCCAGCCGATGCCGGGCGTGACCGCGGCGATCGCGCTCGTCGAACGGTGCGGGCTGCGGCTGGCGATCGCGTCGTCGTCGCCGCGGCGGCTGATCGACGCCGTCTGCGACCGGCTCGGCCTGGGCGGCATCGACGTGCGCTGCTCGGCCATGGACGAGGCCCGGGGCAAGCCAGCGCCGGACGTGTACCTCACGGCGGCCCGCAGGCTCGGGGTCGCGCCGGCGAGCTGCCTGGCGGTGGAGGACTCGCTGAACGGGCTCGTGTCGGCCCGGACGGCGGGCATGATCTGCGTCGCCGTCCCCGACCCGCTGCTGGCGGCCGATCCTCGCTATGGGGCGGCGGACCTGGTCCTGCGCTCGCTGGCCGACCTGGACGACGCGGCCCTGCGGCGGCTCGGCGTGCCGGTGCCCGGCTGACGGGGGCCCGGCTGTCCCAGCAACCTCGCATCTTCGCCTAGCCCGGCTCTGGCAGTCGGCGGCGAGCCGGCTCGATGCTCCATCGATCCGGCCTCAGCCGGCTCTATGCTCCATCGATCCGGTCCGATGCAGGCGGGTGCATGGACCCCGATGACGCCCGCGCGCTCGAGGGGCCCGGGTAGGATGCTCGGACTTATGAGATGCCCCCGCTCGAGGCCGGTGAAAGCGGTCATCCGCGCCGCGGCGCTGGGCATGCTCGCGACGCTGTCAGGCTGCGGGCTGCTGCCGACCTCCGCGTCTTCGTCACCGTCCGCCGACCCTCCCGCGCCTGCCACGGCTCATTCCGCGGTGCGTTCTCCTGCTAGGGCGGTGGCGTTCTCCTTCACCGTCACGGGGAACCGTCCCGTGTCGCCGAACGGCAGCCAGGACACGTACACGCCGGGAGTCAGCTGCGAGAGCGCCACGTTCGCGTCCGACCACGCGCTGGGTGTCCGGGTGGCGCGCGGGTTCGGCCTGACCGGCTTCCCGGCCGCGGCCGCTCTGCTGACGCACTTCCTCGGCGGTAAGGGCACCAAGGTCGGTTACCGGCCCGGATCGGCGATCTCGGAGCAGGCGCGAGCCAGCGGCGCCTTCCTGACAGTGAACAACGAGGTCCAAGCCGCGATCCTCAGCCAGCTGAAAGCGGGCCGGACCCATGTCAGGCTCTCCGCCGCGCAACTGCCTGAGGTGGCGTTCGAGTCGAGGACCAGCGACCTGTACTGGGGATTCCGAGGCACCCAGGGCCTGACCGTGACCGGGAGCGGGCACCGCGTGCACGGGCGCTATACCGGGACTCTCACCTACGTCATCCGGGATAGCTACGGATTCCCCGTCGACGATACTCTCGGCGGCTTCGGCGCGCCCATGCGATACCTGCAGACCGCGTGCGGGGCTCCGCAGCACCCGGGCGGAGCGCGCTGGTTCCCCGACACCATCACGGTGACCGCGCCCTTCCATCATCCGGCCTAACCTCCGGCCATGTCGCCGGGGGAGCGGGCCGGCCTGCGCGCGGATATTCCGGTCCGCGACGGGTAGCACGGCGGCCTGGCCAGCAGCAGGAGTCCCGACTGGCAAGGAGATGGCGATGTCAGGAACTACGACCGGAATCGTCGCG
>JAJKHX010000553.1 GCA_021154785.1 Nocardiopsis sp. | reverse complement strand
TGCTCACTGCCCTGATGGATGGCCAGGTAGATGCGGTCGCGCAGCGCGTTGGCGGCCTCGTTCGTGAGTGTCTGCTCCAGGTCGCGGAGCACGACGCGGACGAGGAGGTTCTGCTGGCCCGGCCGAGCCCCGAGGCGGCGGATCGCGGCAGCGGGCAGGCCGTCGTACGGCGTGGCGGACAGCACGCTGACCTCCTCCACGCACGACGCGCCGGCGCCGAGGGCGTCGCGGACCCGGTCGCCCAGGGTCTCCTCGTCCTCGCCGGCGTCCACCGCGACCGACAGGTCGCGCGTGACCGGGGGCATGGACGAGACCGGCCGGTAGGCGGCCAGGTCGCACATCTGGCCCGCGATCCGGGGATCGGCCGAACGGAGCAGCCGGATATCCCCGATGCCCTTGACCAGCATCAGCATGCGGTCCAGGCCCATGCCCAGGGCCAGGCCGCCGCACCCGGCCAGCCCGGCCGCGGCCAGCACGCCGGGGTGGGCGAGGCCGCACTCCCAGACCTCCACCCAGCGGCCGTCAGGCCGGACGTCGACCTGACGGCCGCGCTCGGTGTACGGATGGACCCGCGGCTCCTGCCGGTACGGCAGGCCCGGGACGAGTGCCCCGAGCAGGACCGAGATCATCTCGTCCAGGTCCGTGTCCGACATCGGCCGGGAGGTGATCCGCCACAGGTCGAGCTGGTGCGGGGTGCCGGTGTGCTGCCAGTCGATGGCGTCGCGCCGGTACGCCATCCCCGGGCAGGCCAGCAGGACGTCCAGGTCGCCGGCGGCCTGCCGGTCCCGGGCCAGCTGACGCAGCGCGGGCGGGATCATGGCGGTGGAATGGCTGCGGAGCATCTGGCCGGCGCTGACGTACCGGGTATACCGGGCCTCCCTGGTGATCGCGCCGGCCGCGTAGCCCAGGCGATCGTAGTTGTCGGCGACCGGGACTACTTCCGGTCCGCGGTACCACCGGACCTCGCACGACCAGGCGCGGGCCAGGGCTTCCACGGCGCGGCCGGCGAGGACCTGGATGGCGTGCGGGCCCGCCGCCGGATCGGACAGGTCGCGGACGCCGAGGGCGTCCCGGAGCTGGGCAGGGCTGAGGTAGGAAACTGTACGCGACACGGTGACTCCTCTTCGAGGTGAGCGGACGAGGAAAGTCCTCCCGGACCCGGGCTCACCTGGGCGGAGTCGCCGTCTTAACGCAGCGGAACGCCTCCCGGCGGCCCTGGGCGGGCCGGGAGGCGGGGAAATCGGCGCGCTGCCATGCCGTCATTCTCCCCGAGGATGGCCGTCGGCGGCAAGCGAGTACCGCGGCCCGCGGCTAGGCGGCCGGCCGGCCGCGCAGGCCGAGCGCCGCCAGGACCAGGCCGGCCAGGGCGATGACCGGGCCGGCCACCGCCCAGAAGGTGATGCCGGACATCACGCTGCCGCCGAGGACGCCCACGCCCTGCAGCGTGAAGACCGTCCCGGCGAGCGCGAGGGCAAACCCGGTGCCGACCAGCACGACCCGCTTCATGGTGCCTCATTTTCCGGGGATCGAGGTTCAGCGTGGCCTGACCGTGGTCACGGGGACCACGGTCAGGCGCGGCCGGATTTCCTCCGGCAGGTCAGGGGGGGAGGACCTGCCGCATAGCTCACGGCTCACCTTGAATCACGTACCGAACGGGGCAACGGTTCAGCCCCGGTCCGGCCGGACGTCGCCGCGGCCAGGGTGCGGTCTACCTCGCGGCGCTCGGCGGGCTGCTGTCCCTGCTGGAGCCGGTCACGCTGCCCGGCGGGCCGGGCGGGAGGAGGTGAGCGACGCGAAGACCACCGTCGAGCTCCGGTAGTGACCGGTGGCCTCGTCGAAGGCGCCGCCGCAGGTGATCAGGCGCAGGGCGGCGAAGTCGGCCGTCCCGTAGATGGTGCGCGCCGGGAACCTGGACCTGGTGTACTCGCGGACCCCGGTGACGCGGAACACGGCGGTTACCCCGTCGGCAAGCGTCACCTCGATGGTGTTGCCCGGGTGGAGCGCGCCGAGCCGGAAGAAGACGGCGGGCCCCCGCGTGCTGTCGACGTGGCCCTCGATGACCGACGAGCCGATCTGGCCGGGCGTGGCGGAGTACTTGTACCAGGCCGCCTTAGCCGCGCTGGTCCGGAGTGACGGCACCTGGATCGTGCCGTCCGGGTTGAGCCCCAGGTGCAGCAGCGTGGAGTCCACGCCGATGGCCGGGATCCGCACCGAGACCGGCATCGAGCGCGCCAGCGACGGCCCGCGGCCCGCGGAGCCGGTGGCGCCCGCGGCCGCCCGGGTCGGCTGCGGCGCGTGGACCTGGGATACGACCACGATGCCGACGGCGGCGGTCCCGGCCGCGATGAGCAGGGCCCCGGTGATCCCGGCCAGGCGGGCCCGCAGGCTGACCGGGGTGGATGGCGGCGGGGCGTACCCGGCCTGCGGCCAGGAGACGACCACCCGGAACCCGGCGATGCGCCGCCACGCCGCACCCGGCAATGCCGCCGTCCTTTCCTCCGCTGTTCTCCTCAGTTAGCCTAATAGTCCGATGGTCAACAAGCCATTGCACGTCAGCGTCGGTCAGCGGCCTTATTTTTCCGGCCGTCGGCGCTTTCGGGACCTGCCTGCGGCGGTGCGGGCGGCGGCCAGGCCGGTTACGCATTTTCCTTACCAGGGCCGGTTTCCGCTGCCGGGAGCGGGAAACACAATCATCGTCAGCCACGCCCATGAGGAGAGTCCATGAAGGTGCGCGGAAGGACGCTGGGCGTGAGGCTGACCGCCTTGTGCTGGGGGACGCTGGCCCTGCTCGCTCCGGTGGCGCTGACCGCGTGCGACTCGGCGTCGTCGACCACGCCGTCGCCCTCCGTCTTCTCGCCGACCGTGAGCATCTCGGCGAGCGGGTCGATCAGCGCCTCCGCCTCCGCGGGCAACGCGGGTAACACGCCGTCCCCCGGCGACAGCACCGCCACCTCGGGCACGCCCGGCTTGACCGCGAGTCCCACGGCCACCGTGACGCCGACGGCGACCGTGACACCGACGGCGACCGTGACGCCAACGGCGACCGTGACGGCCACCTCGACCGTAAGCCCGGTCCCGGTCGCCGCCCCCGTCACCGGCGGCGGCGGCACGGCCGGATTCCAGGACGCGCTGCTCCTCGTGGCGGGACTGGGCGCCATCGTGGCCGGCGCGGGGAGCATCGTGTACCGGCGGCGCCTCAACCGCCGCCGCTGATACCCCGGCCCATCCGGCCGCTCTGCTCAGACGGCCTTCGCTTAGGCTCGGGAGGAGCGGAGGGAGCAGCCGGTGGGCGAGGGACTGTGGGCGCCGCGGCACCGCGCGCTGACCACGGGCCTGGTGCTGACGATCACCTTCGTCGCCTCGGAAGCGCTGGCCGTGGTGACCGTCATGCCGGTGGTGGCCCGGGACCTGGGCGGGCTGCGCCTGTACGGGTGGGTCTTCAGCGGGTTCATGCTGGGCAGCGTGGTGGGCATCGTGGCGGCCGGCCGGGAAGCCGACCGGCGGGGCCCGGCCGTCCCGTTCGTGGCCGGCGTGGCGCTGTTCGGCGCCGGGCTGGCCATCGCCGGCCTGGCCCCCTCGATGGCGGTGCTCGTCGCGGGCCGGGTCCTGCAGGGCATCGGAGCCGGGGCGGTGCCCTCGGTGGCGTACGCCACCATCGGCCGGAGCCTGCCCGAGGCGCTGCGGCCCCGGATGATGGCGGTCCTGTCGACCGCGTGGGTCGCGCCCGGCCTGGCCGGGCCGGCCATCGCCGCCGAGGTGGCGCGCCTGTTCGGCTGGCGCTGGGTGTTCCTGGGACTGCTCCCGGTCGTCGCGGTGGCCGGGAGCATCGCCGTGCCCGCGCTGATCCGCCTCGGGCCGCCCGCCGCGTCCCATGCCCGCGAGCACCGGCTCACCGACGGCCTGCGCACCGCGGCCGGGGCGGCGGTGGTCCTGGCCGGCCTGAGCCTGGCGGCCGGGTCCGGCGCGATCTGGGCCGGGCTCGCGCTGATCGCGGCCGGCGGCGCCGCCGGCCTGCCCGCGCTGCGCCGGCTGGTCCCGCCCGGGACCCTGGCCGGGCGGCCCGGGCTCCCGGCCACGATCGCCAGCCGGGGGCTGCTGACGTTCACGTTCTTCGGCGCCGACGCCTACGTGACGCTGGCGGTGACCGCGGTGCGTCATCGCACGCCCGTGATCGCCGGGATCGCCGTCACCGGCGCCACGATGACGTGGACGATCGGTGCCTGGGTGCAGGCCAGGCTCAACGACACCTGGGAAGGGCGGCGCCTGGTGCGCGCCGGGCTGCTGATCGTCCTGATCGGCATCGCCGGGATGCTGGTCCTGGTCCTGGCGCCGGCCGTGCCGGTGGCCGAGGGACTGGCGGCCTGGACGGTCGCGGGCCTGGGCATTGGGCTGGCGTACGCGCCGCTGTCGCTGATGATGCTGCAGAAAGCGGCGCCCGGGCAGGAGGGGCAGGCGTCGGCGTCGCTGAACCTGGCCGACGTGCTCGGCACCGCCCTCGGTATCGGCGCGGGCGGCGCGGCCGTGGCGGCCGCCGCGGGCGGCGACCTGCGCCTCGGGGTGGCGGCCGCGTTCGCCATCACCGCAGCGGTAGGCCTGGTGACCCTGGTGTTCACCCGGCGCCTGCCGGCCGGTACCACCTCGGCGCCTCCGCCGGCGCCGGGCCCGGGCGCCGGCGATATCGTGGACGGGCTGCCTCCGGCTCGTGCGCCGGCACGGGCGGAACAGGAGCCGGCCGATGGCTGACCAGCGCTACCCCGCCACCGAGGCGAAGACGGGCTCGTAGCCTTGTTCCTGCCCGGCCGCGGTGGGGTGGTACGACGAGCTGATCGACAAGATGTTCACCGAGTTCAGCCAGCTGCCGGCGCCGTCGCAGATCTCATGGTGGGCGAACTGCCCGCGGACGTCGGCGAAGGTATCGCCGTTGCTGATGGCGGCGGCGTTCATCGCGCCGTCGAGGGCGTCCGCGGCGTGGTTGAGATCAGTCCGGTCCGTGGTGCTCAGCCCGATGCAGGTGCCCGACTTGGACAGGTCGTACAGCTGGGGATAGCCGAGCAGCACGATCTTGGCGTTGGGGGCGTGTGCCCTGATCTGCTGCAGCGCGCTGTTGAGCCGGGCTGGCAGCTGGGTGGAGACGAACGATTCCGCCGCCGTGACGGCGTTCACGCACGTGCTGGTCGAATGGAGCACGCAGGTCTCCATGGTGCTGGAGAAGCCGGCGTCGTTGCCGCCGATGGTGAGGCTGACCAGCGTGGTGCTCGCACTCAGGGCCGACACCTGGCTGCTGATCACGTCGGAGGTCGTCGCGCCCGCGCAGGCCACCGAGACGAACGAGGCGGGGGCGTGCGCGGCGGCCCACCGCTCGGGGTAGGCGTTGGTGCTGCGGTCGCAGCTGCCACTGGAGGAGATGTAGCTTCCGGCGCCCAGTCCTGAGCTGTAGGAGTCGCCGAGCGCGACGTAGTTCACCGCGGACGCGGCCGCGGCGGCCGGCATCGCCGCCACGGCCGTGACCAGGCCGGTGAGGGAAGTAAGTACTGCCGCGCTGACAATGACACGGGAAATCCGCACGAGTCACCCCATAGGGACCTGGGAGGGCATTTGGAAAGCGCGCGCACTATCCTTGTATCACGCGTCCGGGGGGAGATCAATACACGGGGTTACCGGCTGGTAGAACCCTGGTTGACCTGCGATCCCCGGTTACCAGCCGCATCGGTGGGCCGGACTTGGTTTTACCTGGTTACGGCGATTACGCGTTCTCCCTAATAGCAGCGCTTTGCCGGTGATTGCAATGCGTGACATTTCGCTGAGCGTCGCCGTCCCGGTGAGCAGGCCGGCACCAGGGGCGCGCCGGCGGAACATCGGGCCGCCGGCCGTTGTTCTTGTCGGGCATGATCGAGGGACGGTTTGCCGAGCTGATTGCCGGGCAGCGACAGGGAGTTCTGGTCACCCTCAGGAAAGACGGGTGGCCGCAGCTTTCCAACGTGAACTACGCCTGGTACCCGGAGGAGCAGATCATCAGGGTCTCCACGACCGACGACCGCGCCAAGACCAGCAATATGCGCCGTGACCCGCGGGTCAGCTTCCACGTCACCAGCGGCGACTTCTGGTCCTATGTCGTGGTCGACGGGCAGGCCGAGCTGTCGGCGGTGGCCCGCGACCCGCACGACGCGGCCGTGGAGGAACTGGTCGGGCTGTACCGCGCGGTGCAGGGCGACCACCCCGACTGGGACGACTACCGGGCGGCCATGGTCCGCGACCGGCGCCTGGTCGTCCGGCTGCGGGCCGAGCGGGCCTACGGAATGGTTCACCGGGGCTAACGAAACGCAAGGAACGGTTGCGCTGGGCAAACCAGGCTTCCGCTTTGCTGACGGGAGGCACAATGAGTATCAAGGAGCCCTTGCTGTCCTCCGTAAGCTGGGACGATGCTGCCTGACTCCTTCGGGCGAATCGCGACCGACCTGCGCGTGTCGCTCACCGACCGGTGCAACCTGCGGTGCGCTTACTGCATGCCGCCGGAAGGCCTCGACTGGCTCCCCGCGCCCGATCAGCTCACCGACGACGAGGTCGTCAGGCTCATCCGGATCGGGGTCGAGCGGCTCGGCATCACCGAGGTCAGGTTCACCGGCGGCGAGCCGCTGCTGCGGCGGGGGCTGGCCGGGATCGTCGCCCGCACCGCCGCCCTGCGCCCGCGCCCGGAGATCTCGCTGACCACCAACGGCATCGGGCTCACCCGCACCGCCGGGACGCTGCGCGCGGCCGGGCTCGACCGCGTCAACGTGTCGCTGGACACGCTGCGGCCGGAGACGTTCCGCAAGCTCGCCCGGCGCGACCGGCTGCCGGACGTGCTCGACGGGCTGGCCGCCGCCGCCGCGGCCGGGCTCAGCCCGGTCAAGGTCAACACCGTGCTGATGCGGGACCTGAACGACGACGAGGCGGTGCCGCTGCTCCGGTTCTGCCTGGACCATGGCTACGAGCTGCGCTTCATCGAGCAGATGCCGCTGGATGCCCAGCACGGCTGGAAGCGAGCCGAGATGGTGACGGCGCAGGAGATGCTCGCCGCGCTCGGCCGCGAGTTCATCCTCACCCCCGACGACTCGCGGCAGCGCGGATCCGCGCCGGCCGAGGCCTTCCTGGTCGACGGCGGCCCGGCCCGGGTCGGCGTCATCGCCTCGGTCACCCGGCCGTTCTGCGGCACCTGCGACCGGGTCCGGCTCACCGCCGACGGGCAGGTGCGGAACTGCCTGTTCGCCCGGTCAGAAAGCGACCTGCGCGGCCCGCTGCGAGCCGGGGCCGACGATGCCGAACTGGCCGGGGCGTGGCGGCGGGCTGTCGCGGTGAAGCTGCCCGGGCACGGCATCAACGACCCCTCGTTCCTGCAGCCTGACCGCCCCATGTCCGCGATCGGCGGCTAAGGGCCGCCCTGGGTAGCCGGCACGAACAGCATGGGCGATGAGCTCGCGGAACCCGGCTGGCTTCCGCTCACCGACGACGAACTGCGCGGCATCCTGGGCCGGCGCGGCCCCGGCGGCCTGGGCCGCGAGCCGGTCGTGACCTGGCGCAGCGCACGGCCGATGTCCGCCGCCGCGCTGGTCAGGCACGGCGACGCGGCGATCTTCGTCAAGCGCCACCATCTCGGCGTCCGCACCGCCTCGGCGCTCGCCGCCGAGCACGCCTTCGCCGGCCACCTGCGGGACCGGGGGCTGCCCGTCCCGGCCGTGCTGCCGCTGGCCGGCGGCCAGCCGGTGCTGCACCGCGGCGAGTACTGCTACGAGGCCCACGAGGCCGCGGGCGGGATCGACCTGTACCGCCAGGCCGCCCGGTGGTCGCCGTACGCCAGCCTCGGCCACGCCTACGCGGCCGGCGTGGCCCTGGCCCGCCTGCACCTGGCCGCGGCGGATTTCGTCCTGCCCGCCCGGCCGCCCGCCGTGCTGATGAATTCCTGCCAGGTCATCGCGGCGCCCGACCCGCTCGAAGAGGCGGCCGCGCTGGCGGCCCGGCGGCCCGCGCTGGCCGCCTACCTGGCCGGGCGGGGCTGGAAGGAGCACTTCGAAGCCGTCCTGACCCCGCTGATCACCGACGCCGCGCCGCTGCTGGCGGCGCTGCCCTCGCAATGGGGGCACGGCGACTGGCACCCGTCCAACCTCACCTGGACCTCGGCCGCGCCGGACGCGCGGGTCGCCGGGATCTTCGACCTCGGGCTGGCCAACCGCACATCGGCCGTGCACGACCTGGCCGTGGCCCTCGAGCGCAGCGTGGTGAGCTGGTCTGGCCTGCACCAGGGCGGCGCGGCCGCCGCCGACCGCACCGCCGCCGCCTTCCTGCTGGACGGGTACCAGACGGTGCGGCCGCTGACCGGGACCGAGGCCGCCGCACTGCCCCCGCTCCTGCCCGTCGCGCACGTCGGGCACGCGCTGTCCGAGATCGACTACTACACCAGCGTGGCGGTCTCGGCCGACGGCGCCGACCTGGCGTACGAGTACCTGATCGGGCACGCCTGGTGGTTCGGCCAGCCGCCGGGCGCAGCCCTTCTCGGCTTCCTGGCCGGGCACCTGCGCCAGTGACGATATCGTCGCCAGGGCAGGAACTTCCATCGCAGCCGGAGGCGACATGGGAACGCTCGCGGGCAAGGGCGCCGTGGTGACGGGCGGGTCACGGGGGATCGGACGGGCGATCGTGCGGCGGCTGGCCGCCGACGGCGCCGCGGTGGTCTTCAGCTACCTGCACGATGAGGCCGCGGCCAAGGCGGTGGCCGGGGAGGTCACCGGAGCCGGCGGCCGGGCGCTGGCCGTCCAGTCCGATCAGGGCAGCCTGGATGACCTGCGGCGGCTGACCGGGGAGGCCGGGGAGTACCTGGACGGCCTCGACATCGTGGTCATCAACGCGGCGGGCGGCCTGCCGGGCCTGATCAGCGACGTGACCGAGGACGACTACGACCGGTTCATGGCGGTGCACGCCAAGGGGCCGTTCTTCCTCATCCAGCACGCGGGGCGCGTGCTGCGCGACGGCGGGCGCATCGTCGCGATCTCCACCCTCAACACCCGCCTGCACCCTCCCGGCGGGGCGCTCTACACCGGCGCCAAGGGCGCACTGGAGCACTACACCAAGGTGGCGGCGCTGGAGTTCGGCGGCCGCGGCATCACCGCGAACATCGTCTCGCCGGGCGCCACCGACACCGAGCTGCTGCGAGCCGCGAACCCGGGCGCGACATTCGACGACGAGGTGGCCAGGACCGCGCTGGGCCGGCTCGGCCA
Organism: Nocardiopsis sp.; assembly: GCA_021154785.1. Taxonomy (GTDB): domain Bacteria; phylum Actinomycetota; class Actinomycetes; order Streptosporangiales; family Streptosporangiaceae; genus Palsa-504. The sequence goes on along the minus strand of JAJKHX010000553.1, from coordinate 6,010 downwards.
GCCGGAGGACATCGCCGCCGTGGTGGCGTTCCTGGCCGGCCCGGACTCCGGCTGGATCAGCGGCCAGAACCTGCCCGCCGACGGCGGCCTGATGCCCTGACCTCTAGGGTAGGCACCATGAGCACCATGGATCAGTGGACGGTGGCGGTGTGCGCGGAACTGGGGATCGAAGCCGGGGACGCCGACCTGCGGGCCGTTCTCGACCTGACCCGCGACGTCGCGCACGGCGTGGCCCGGCCGGCCGCGCCCTTCACCGCCTACCTGGTCGGGCTGGCGGTCGGCCGCGGCCTGACGCTAGCGGACGCGGGCGCGCGGGTCTCCGCTCTGGCGAACGGCTGGGGCGGCGCTGACGGCGGTACGGGCGATTAAGCCGAACGGGGCCGGGCTCGCCGCATCCTGCCTCCGTCACGCCCCGGTCGCGTACGGCGCGGTTACCGGACTCTTACAGATCCCGGCACCGCCCGGCGCGGTTGGCCGGCCTCCCCTAAGACGGTGTCTCGGGCGGGCGCAGACGAGCGAAGGGCGGTCGATGACTCCCGAACATAAGCGGGACAGCGTAGCTAGGAACGGTGTAGGAACCAGCCCGGACGACGGTGCGCGTCCGGACCCGCTCCCGACCAGACGCGGCGTGCTGCTGGGGGTCAGCCTGGCCGGGCTGGGCGGCGCACTGGCCGGCTGCAGCACCGCGGCCGTGCCCTACGGCGCCAACGAGGCCGGCGCCGTGCCGGGCCAGGCGCCGGGTGCGATGCCGGCCTCTCCCGCGATGGCGACGTCCGGCAGCATGTCAAGCCCGGACGGCGCGATGCAGGCTAGCCCGGCGCCCTCGCATACCGCCGCGGATAAGGGCGCCAAGGCCGCCGGCACCGTCCTCGGCGCCGCCAGCGAGATCCCCGTCGGCGGCGGCACGATCTACAAGGCGGCCAAGGTGGTCGTCACCCAGCCCGCCCGCGGCCAGTACAAGGCGTTCAGCGCGGTCTGCACGCACGCCGGCTGCATCATGAGCGAGGTCGCCAACGGCACCATCGACTGCCCTTGCCACGGCGGCCAGTACAAGATCACTGACGGCGCCGTGGTGGCCGGCCCGCCGCCCCGCCCGCTGCCCGCCCGGCCGGTCAAGGTCGTGAACGGCCAGGTCGTCCTGCTCTGACGGTCCCCGCGCCTAGGATGACCGGTGTGGGCTCTTTGATGCTGCTCGACACCGCGTCGCGGTACTCCCGCGCGTTCTACGGCGTGCCGGACACCGTCCGCGCGCCGGACGGGACTCCCGTCAACGCGATACGCGGGCTGCTCGACATGACCAGCCGCCTGGTCCGGGCCCGGCACCCGGCCCGGCTGGTGGCCTGCCTGGACGCGGACTGGCGGCCGGCCTTCCGGGTCGAGGCGGTGCCCTCGTACAAGGCGCACCGGCTGGCCCCGGACGGCGCCTCGGAGGAGACTCCGCCCGCGCTGGTCCCGCAGGTCCCGGTGATCGAGGAGGTCCTGCGCGCCGCCGGGGTGGCGGTGGCCGGGCAGCCGGGCTTCGAGGCAGACGACGTGATGGCGACGCTCGCGGCCCGGTCGGACGGCCCGGTGGACGTGGTCACCGGCGACCGGGACCTGTTCCAGCTCGTCGACGACGCGCGCGAAGTACGGGTCATCTACACCGTGCGCGGCCTGCAGAACATGGACGTCATCGACGAGGCGGCGGTGACCGCGAAGTACGGCATCCCCGGCCGGGCCTACGCCGACTTCGCGGCGCTGCGCGGCGACCCGAGCGACGGGCTGCCCGGCGTGCCGGGGGTGGGGGAGAAGACCGCGGCCGCGCTGATCCAGGCGTTCGGCAGCATCGAGGGCATCACCACCGCGCTGGACGCGGGCCACGGCGGGTTCCCGCGCGGCAGCCGGGACAAGCTCGAAAAGGCCCGGGATTACCTGGATATCGCCCTGTCCGTGGTGAAGGTGGTCGACGACGTCCCGGTGCCCGAGGTGGACGGGACGCTGCCCGCCGCGCCGGCCGACCCGGACCGGCTGAAAGAACTCGGCGAGCGGTGGGGACTGGGATCCTCGCTCGGCCGTTTCGCCAGCGCGGTGGCCCCCTCGTAGTACCGCCCGCACTCGCCCGGCGAACCCGGCACCACAGCCTGCGCAGCCGTCGCAACGTGCGGGTCTTCGTCAAACAGGTCCCGGTGACCGAGCGGGAACTGCGCCCGGGCAACGTAAGGTCCACCGCGAACCTGTTCGGCTTGCCGGGCTTCTACCAGTACGGTCTGGGCTCGGCGGGGTTCGGGGCCTGGCGCGAGCTGGCCGCCCATATCATGACCACCAACTGGGTCCTGAGCGGCGAGCACCGGGCCTTCGCGCTGCTCTACCACTGGCGCGTGCTTCCCGGTCTGGTGCTGTTCCTCGAGCATGTCCCGCAGACCCTGTCCGCCTGGATGGCTGACCAGGACCTCTCCGCGTTCGCCCGGGTAGACGCACAACTCGCCGATACCACCGCGTTCATGCGCGAGCACGGGCTGGTGCACTTCGACGCGCACTTCCTCAACATCTTGACCGACGGCCACGGACTGTACTTCTCCGACTTCGGCCTGGCGCTCAGCGACCGGTTCGACCTCACCGGCCAGGAAAGGGCCTTCCTGCGCGAGCACCGCTGCTACGACCGGGACTACACCGCGGCACACCTGGTCAACCAGCACCTGGCCGAGCGTGTCCGCGGCGAGCGGGACCGCTGCCGGTTCGTGCGCGCCTGGGCCGCAGGCGACCAGCCCCGCGACGTCCCCGCCAGCGCGGCCGCCATCCTGACCAGCCACGCCGGCACCGCCGCCGTCTTCAACGACTTCCATCACAGCCTGATGGAAGTCACCAAGCAGACGCCCTACCCCCAGGCGGAACTCAAGCGGACCCGTGCTCGCGCCGGGTAACACGAGGGCCTCACGACCGGCATCACCCTACAGTCCGCGGCGCAGAGGTCCCGAGCTGGCCGGGGCCGCGCCGGGCAGCGTCATCTGCCACGGCATTAGCATTACCTCGTGACGAGCGACGAACTGTATCCCGCGGACCGGCTCGAGAAGGTCCGGGAGGCGGCCGACGCGGCCGGTCTCGACGCTGTGCTGCTGACGCCCGGGCCTGACCTGAGGTACGTCATCGGCTACGACGCCAAGCAGCTGGAGCGCCTGACCTGCCTGGCGGTCCCGGCCGGCTCAGACCCGGTGCTGTTCGTGCCGCGGCTGGAACTGGCCGCGGCCCAGGCCTCCCCGGCCGGCGCGCTTGCTCTGGAGATGGTCCCCTGGGACGAGACCGACGACCCGTTCGCGCTGGTTGCGGGCCGTCTCGGCGCCGTCTCGAGGGTGGGCGTCTCGGACCGGATGTGGGCGCTGTCCGTGCTGAAGTTCCGCGACGCGCTGCCCGGCGCGCGGCTGGCGCTGGCCGGCGGCGCGCTGCGCACCCTGCGGATCAGGAAGAGCCCGGCCGAGGTCGCCGCCCTGCGCGAGGCCGGCGCCGCCATCGACCGGGTGCACGCGCAGGTCGCGGGCTGGCTGCGGCCCGGGCTGACCGAGCGGGCCGTCGGCTCGGTCATCACCGAGTCGATCCTGGCCGAGGGGCACGCCACCGTGGACTTCGTGATCGTCGGCTCCGGGCCGAACGCGGCCAGCCCGCATCACGAGGTCTCCGACCGGGTGATGGCCGCCGGCGATGTCGTGGTAGTCGACATCGGCGGCACGATGCCGTCGGGGTACTGCTCGGACAGCACCAGGACCTACGCCCTGGGCGAGCCGCCCGCGGAGTTCACCGCGTACTACAAGGTCCTGTACGACGCCCAGGAGGCGGCCTGCGCCGCGGTGCGGCCCGGGGTGACGGCGGAATCGGTCGACGCGGCCGCCCGGGAGCCCATCACCCGGGCGGGCTTCGGCGCCGCCTTCATCCACCGGACCGGGCACGGCATCGGGCTCGAAGCGCACGAGGACCCCTACATCGTGGCGGGCAACCGCGAGCCGCTCGAGCCGGGCATGGCGTTCTCGGTCGAGCCCGGTATCTACCCCGGCCCGCACGGGGCGCGGATCGAGGACATCGTGGTGTGCACGCAGGACGGCGCCGAGCGGCTGAACCACACGCCGCGCGAGCTCGTGATCGCCGGGTAAGGCCCCGGCTAGGACGGGTTCCCGCCCGGCGGCCCGGGCTGACCGGGCGGGCTCGGGGGACCCGGCGGGTCGGTCCGGTCCTGGTTCTCGGCCAGGAAGCGCTCGAACTGGGCGGCGAGCTCGTCCGCGGTGGGCATGGCCTCGCCGTCGGCCAGCAGCCCCTGGGCCGCGTCCGGGCCGGCCAGCTGGCTCTCGGTCGCCGTGTCGTACTGCTGCTCGAGCGCGCGGACCAGCTCCGCGACCTCGGCGGAGTCCTCGACCTGCCGCTGGATCGCCTCGTTGGTCCGGTCGGCCGCCTCGCGCAGCTCGGCGTCAGGCAGGTCGAGCCCGGTGGACGTGGTGACCGAGCCGAGCAGCGCCAGCGCGGCCGGGGGATAGACGGCCTGGGCCAGGTAATGCGGCACCTGCACGGCGAAGCCGAGCGCGTCCCGGCCCGCCTCGCCGAGGCGCAGCTCGATCAGCGCGGGCGCGCTGCCGGGCACCTGGATCCGGCTCGGAAGCCGCTGGTGGCCCGCCAGCAGCTCCTCGCGGGTGGCGTGCGCGATCACCCCGAGCGGCCGGGTATGCGGCATTCCGGCCGGGATGCCCAGGAAGCTGATCGCGGGGCCGGTGCCGAGCTGGGTGGCGACGCTCAGCACGGCCCGGCTGAACAGGTCCCACTCGTGGTCCGGCTCCGGCCCGCTCAGCAGCAGGAACGGGCGCCCGCCCTGGTCGCGGAGCAGGTGCAGGGCCAGTTCGGGAGGGTCGTAGCTCTCCCACCGGCTGTTGTCGTAGGTCATCAGCGGGCGCCGCGACCGGTAGTCGATCAGCCGGTCGGTGTCGAAGGTCGCCACCGTCTCGTGCGGGAAGGTGCTCAGCAGGTGCTCGGCCAGCAGGCGGCCCGCGGTGCCCGCGTCGATGAAGCCCTCCAGGTAGTGCAACATCGGCGCGCCCGCGACGTCGGGCGCGGGCGAACCCAGCTCGTAGAGTTCCTCCGGGTTCCGTTGCATCCCTACAGTTTCCCACGGTCCGCGCAGTGCTGCGGCCTGGGCGCCCGGTCAGGCGCCCCGGCCGCAGCGGTTCAGGCTGGTGATCCGCCGTTAAGACGACTGACCCGCCAGGGCCGCGCTGGCCTTGGGGTGGCCGATGGACAGGCCGCTGCCCGGGTCGAAGAACTGCAGGTAGCGGGTGTCGACGGACAGCTCGAGGGGGGAGCCGTTCCTGACCCGGCTCTCCTTCGAAACCCGGGCGGTCCACAGCGACTTGCCGCCGACCAGGGCGGCGGTGGCCTCGTCTTCGTCCTCGCTGGCTTCGGAGGCCTCGGCGATGAAAGCGTGCTCGACGTGAGGGGCGTCGATGGTGAAGATCACGTTGATCTCGCTGCCGAGTTCCTCGGTGACGCCGGCGGTGACGTTCATGGTGCCCCACTGGCGGTCGGTCAGGGCGGCGTCCTCGAAGTCCGACGGGCGGATGCCGAGGATGATCTTCTTGCCGATGTAGTCCGGCAGGCCGAGCCGGGCGTCGAGGAGCTGTGGCGGGACCTTGAGCTTGTAGCCGGCGAAGGTGACGGCGACGCCGTCGTCGCGGACCAGCTCGGCGTTGACGAAGTTCATGGCGGGGGAGCCGATGAACCCGGCGACGAACAGGTTGACCGGGGCCTCGAACAGGGTCTGCGGGGTATCGACCTGCTGCAGCCGCCCGTCCCGCAGGACGCAGACGCGGTTGCCCAGGGTCATGGCCTCGACCTGGTCGTGGGTCACGTAGACGGTGGTGACCCCGAGCCGCTCGTGCAGCTGGTTGAGCGAGGCGCGCATGGACACGCGGAGCTTGGCGTCCAGGTTGGACAGCGGCTCGTCCAGCAGGAAGGCCTGCGGCTCGCGGACGATGGCGCGGCCCATCTCGACCCGCTGCCG
>JAJKHX010000552.1 GCA_021154785.1 Nocardiopsis sp. | reverse complement strand
CGAGAACACCGCCGCCAACCACGTCCGGAACATCCTGATGAAGACCGGCGCAAGCAACCGGACCCAGGCAGCCATCTACGCATCCACCCACGGGCTGCTCTAACCGGCGTACTGCAAACCTCAGACGGGATTCAGCGACCCGTCGGCGTGCACCTTGCCGGTCACCTCGATCACCACATCCGCCGGCAGGCCAGCCCGGACCGCCGCCCGCCGGACCGCCTCCACCGACGGCGCCTCATACAGGCAGTACGTCTTCCGACGGTCCACCGACAAGAACGAATACAACCAGCGGACACCCTCCTCGTCATTGATCAGATTGATCTCCCCGACGTCCACCGCGCCGAGGTCAATAGCCTCCGCGAACCTGCGCTCGATCACAAAGACCGCCATGCCCCTCTCCTCCCTGGAGCCCCAATAGGCTCCTCAGTAAGAACCACCCTCGGAACGCATCCAGCCACAGCTTTTCGTTCATCCCAAGAGCGTCCAGGCAGGACACCAATCTACACAACTCGAGATTATCCCGCAGTGCCGGCTCGGATAGCGGGATAGCGGCCGACGCGGAATTATTCTGTGAGCCGTCCGGCGCGGGCAATTCACCGGCTCATAACAATCATTACAAGGGCTGGAGGGCGCTAGACCTGGTAGCCACACCAGCCTACTCGGTACCGCCGACTTCGTAATGGCGTGCGGTCAGGTCGCGTTCGATCAGGAAGTGCTCGTCATCCGGGTAGAAGACTGCCTTGTCGATGTCCTGGCCGGCGAAGGCCTCAATCGCGGCCCGGGACTCCCAGAAACTCATCGTGATGAACTCGGCACGATCATCCTGGATCCGCCAGAGCAGCCAGGCCCCGCGGTTGCCGGGCATGCGCTGGTAACCTTCGATGCCGGTGCGCTGCACATACTCCGCATATGCGGGAGCGTCCTCAGCCCGGACCGCCCCGCGCCAGATTCTCGCGATCATCCCCGGATACTCCCACACCACCAGACGGCGTCCGCCCGCTCGCTGGCAGGGCTGCCCGGCTAGCATCAGCCGCCTACAACAGGCCTAGCCCGGCTGAGCCGCCGGGCTGGCGGCCAGCTGATCATGACCGGGCTCGCTGCGCATATCCGGCATGATCGCAGAGCCGGCCCGTCCGGGCCGCACGCACCTCCGGCCGCGCAGAAGCCCGGGCCGCGGCTGAACTGATACAAGCTCACGGCGACGACCGCGGGGCAGCGGCCTCGGAAGGCATGCAATCTCATCACGGCCAAGCCGCGAACTCATGCCGAAAGTAGTGCGTAGTTCTGCCGGATCCTTATACACCGCTCTGCATCGCCATTCGTAGTCCAGCAGACTCCGGACGCGCTTTCCGGATTCCCGCACAGCGTTGATATGCACACCTGGACGAACCAGAGCCATTATTTGCGGTTATCGAGGGTTAATGCGGGATTGCGGAGTTTGTTTCAGATCTTCCGGTTCTGCGCTCGCAGTTGCTGTCGGCCGTGGGGGGAATGCCCAGACGGTCGTGTGTTTGATGTCGCTGCCTTCTAGCATGCGCTGGCCGGGAACGTGGTAGCTGGCCAGTTGTATGAGCCGGTCACGTGGCAGATATGCCCGGCCGAAGTCGCCAGCCAAGACAGCGGCTCCGCGGGTGTGGCCTCGGTCCGCGAACCTGGTCACCTTCGCGGCCAGATCCCGTTCGTAGAAGGCATCGGCAACCAGGACCGGGCCGGCGCCGGGAGCTGGGAGATTGTCCTGGTCCAAGACGTCAGCGCAGACGGCCAGGACTGTTACGCCGTTGGCGGTGGCGTTCATGCTGATAGCTACGGCAGCGACCGGGTCGATGTCGTAGGCGGTTACGGCAGCCGCCCCCGCCATGGCCGCGGCGATGGCCACTACCCCCGAGCCGGAGGCAATATCGATCGCATGCCGGCCCCGGACCGTCTCCGGATGGCCCAGAAGGTAGCGGGCCAGCGCCAGCCCGCCAGCCCACGCGAACGCCCAGAACGGCGGATCCAGGCCGGCCTGTCCTGACGTCAGCTCTGTGCGCTGCCACAAGCTGATCGGATCACTGGCCAGATGAAGCCGGATACCTGGAACTAGCGGCACCGACTTCAGCTGGGTGCCAGCTCTGATCATCTCCGGCCAAGCCTGTCGCGCCCAGGCGTTGCCGGTCATGTTGATCCTCCAGATCATGCCCTTCGCTGGGTAACAGCCTTCGCCGCGGTGATCTCCGGTGGCGCCGGCGTCGTTCTCAGCGGTGCGTCAGCCGGTGACCCTGACGTTTTCTGCCTGGGGTCCCTTCTGGCCCTGGGTGATGTCGAACTCGACCTTCTGCCCTTCGTCCAGGCCGCGGTAGCCGCCACCAGTGATCGCGCTGAAATGCACGAATACGTCCGGGCCGCCGCCCTCGACGGCGATGAAGCCATAACCTTTGTCGCCGTTGAACCATTTCACAGTGCCCTGCGCCATCTTGACCTCTTGGTTGTGCATGCCGCGCCCCGCCATGGCCGGGGCCGCGCTCGCCACTTGGTCTGGCCAGCCTGTCACGATGCGAGGACGGATGCCATGCCCGCCGTCGTAGCCCTGGCCGTGACGCAGAGGTACCCCGGCGTGACCCGTTTCCGGTGTCATCGCCGAGCCGCCCGGACTCGTTGCCAGAGGTTCTCGCAACGGCTTGTTTACGGCTGGGGCACACGGAGCACAACTGCTTGTTAGGTGCCCGCTGTGCGGGCATCGCGGCCACGCTGAGGAAAGAGCGCGAGATGACCCGACCAGGCAGGCCCGCAGTATTTATTCATGGCCTTTGGCTGCATGCCAGCTCGTGGGGCCCCTGGCTAGAACTGTTCCAGGACGCGGGCTACGCACCCGCAGCACCGGGCTGGCCCGGCGACCTGGATACGGTGGAGGAAAGCCGCCGGGACCCCGCCCTGGTGGCGGGCAAGGGAATCGACGATGTGGTCAGCCACTACGCCCGGATCATCCGCGGCCTCGAGGCCCCTCCAGTCGTCATCGGCCACTCCTTCGGCGGCCTCATCGCGCAGCGGCTGCTCGGCCAGGACCTGGCCGCTGCCGCAGTGGCGATCGACGCCGCGCCGATCAAGGGCGTGCTCAACCTGCCCGCTTCCGCGCTGAAAGTCGCCTCGATCGCGCTGCGCAAGCCAGCCAACCGCAACCTGGCGATATCACTGACCCCCGAACAGTTCCGGTACGGCTTCGGGAACGCGCTGCCCGAGCAGGAATCAGCGGAACTGTATGACCGCTGGACAGTGCCCTCCCCAGGCAAGCCACTGTTCGAAGCCGCCCTGGCGAACTTCACCCCGCGGTCGCCGGCGAAGGTGAACACCGCAAACAAGACCCGCGGTCCGCTGCTGCTCACGGCCGGGGGCCACGATCACACCGTGCCAGCGGCCATCACGACGTCGACCCGCAAGCTGTACCACAAGTCACCGGCCATCACCGATTTCATCGAATTCCCCGATCGCGGCCACTCCCTCACGATCGACCACGGCTGGCGTGATGTCGCGCAGGCAGCGCTGGACTGGCTCAGCCAGCGGTCAGTCTGACACCACTACCGGGCGGCAGCGTGCGCATGACCGGCCCAGTCTCGACGCGATGAGCAGTAAGTAGGCTTGCTGATGGCTTTGCTGGCGTGCGAGATCGGCCACGCCGGTCAGCCGGTTCTGTGACGTGTTCTCGCTGGCGTGTTGCCCGCGCGGGTCTGCGGAGACACGCGCGTGTCCGGTGTCTCCTCCGTGCCTGGGGATGGTGCATGAGGGTCTTCCCGTTCTCCTGGGTCGTGACGAGGGCCATTCCGTGCGGGGCGGTGCCGGTCTCCTTCACACCCCGGTCAGCGATCGCTGTTAGCCGGGGGATTGCCGAGGCCGGGACCGGCGAGCCACGCACCGGGACCGTGGCCCGCTCACTCGTCAACCGGACGTCGCAGGGCCGCGCGTGATCAAGATTTCAATTCCATTAATAGGCCCGTGGAGCGGGATCGGCTTGCCGGGCGTGTTGGTGGCCGTGCTGACCGGGACGATCTTGTTCATGGTGCCGGCGTAGAGAGTCTTCCCGTCCGGCGTGATCGTGATGGTGGCACCGGATCCGACGCGGATCGGCTTGCCGGGCGTGTTGGTGGCGGTGCTGATCGGGACGACCGAGTCAGGGCCCCCTCCGTAGCTGGCGACGTAGGCGGTCTTCCCGTCCGGGGTGACTGCGATTTCATCTGGGCTGGCATTCGGGAAGACGACGCGGATTGGCTTGCCGGGCGTGTTGGTGGCCGTGTTGATGGGGGTGACCGTGTCCGAGCCCCCGGCGTAGGCGGTCTTCCCGTCCGGGGTGATCGCGATAAAGCAGGTGCAGCCGGGGAGGTGCATTGGCTTGCCGGGCGTGTTGGTGGCCGTATTGATGGGGGTGACCGTGGCTACGGCCCCTTGGAAGCCGACGGCGTAGGCGGTCTTCCCGTCCGGGGTGACCGCGATTTGAGTTGGCAGCATGCCGACGCGGATTGGCCTGCCGGGCGTGCTGGTGGCCGTATTGATGGGGGTGACTGTGCCCGGGCCCCCGGCGTAGAGAGTCTTCCCGTCCGGGGTGAACGCGATTACGCGCCCTTCGATGCTGACGCGGATTGGCCTGCCGGGCGTGTTGGTGGCGGTGCTGACCGGGACGAGCACGCGCGGGCCGCTGCGCGGGCCGACCTCGACGTAGGCGGTCTTCCCGTCCGGGTTCACCGCAATGGCAGAGACCTCGGCGCGGAAGTGGATTGGCCTGCCGGGCGTGCTGGTGGCGGTGCTGACCGGGATGACCGTATCGCCGCTGCCAGCGTAGATGGTCTTACCGTCCGGCGTGATCGCCACCCCGGACATGCCGCGGAGGTGGATTGGCTTGCCGGGTGTGCTGGTGGCGGTGCTGACCGGGACGAGGCCGTCCCGGCCGGCGGGCGGGCCGAAGATCGCGGCGTAGACGGTGTAGACGGCAGAAGCGGCCGGGCGGTGCCCTGCCGAGCCGGGACCATGGATTGTGCCGGGGACGGTCGCGGCGACGGCGATCACGGCGGTGACCGCGGCGGCTGCGGCCAGCGGCGCTGCCCAGCCCGGCCAGCGGCGGACGGGCCTGGCCCGGGGGGCGAGCCTGGGCGCTGGCTGGTTCCCCCGGCGGCGCGGGATGATGGTTCGCCGGTGCCTGCGGTCACCTTGCCGGATGACATCGGCCACGGCCAGCGGCCGGGCCTGGCAGGCAGCCTCATCGGCCAGCTGCCGCAGTTCGTCCTTCAGGTCAGACATCGCAATACCTCCTCGTCCAGTCACTCGCGTACCGGTGCGGCCGTTTCCTGCAGGTAGGGCCTGAGCGCGGCCCGGCCGCGAGCCAGCCGGGCCTTGACCGTCCCGGGACGCACACCGGTCTCGGTGGCGATCTGCTCCACCGTCAGGTCAGCCACGTGATAAAGCACCAAGGCGCGGCGCTGCTCGGCGGGCACCTTGCGCAGCGCCTCGACGAACGCAACGCGGTCAGGGCCGGGCCCGGCGGCGTGATCGGGCCGGGCCGCCAGCAGCATCAGCCGGATACCCTCCCGGGCACGCTGCCACCGGGAAACCGCGATCCGCCAGGCCGTCACGCGGACCCAGGCCTCACCCCTGCGGCCCGCGCTGATCTGGCTGCGGTGGACCCAGGCCCGGATGAACGCCTCCTGCACCGCGTCCTGTGCCTCGGCCCGATCACCGGTCATGGCATACAACTGGCCCACCAGCCGCGGGAAGGAAGCGGCGTAGAAGCGGTTGAACTCCTCGCGATCCACCGTTCCTCCGCCCTTCCCGCACAGCTGGCGCCGCGGGCCAGTGCCAGCCCGCCACACTAGGAATACCTGTGCGGCGACCGGCTGGTTGCGCCTGCCGGCATCAATCCCGCTCCGGCGGCCGGCCGTTCCAGCGGCTGGCCACAAACCCGGCCAAAACGACCGTCCGAGGCGCTGACGCTATGGCCGGCCGATGACCACATGCCAGGCTGGCTCTGTGCGATCGTGATGCGATCAAGGGCAGGGAACAGCCGAAGATCGCTACCTGCTTATTACCCCTGCGCCCCCGGATCCGCCAGAACAACCCGTTCGGCGCGGCTCTGACTTACCACCACCAGATCGCCATCAGCACGCAATAAGGCAGGTCCATGCGTCGTTATCAAACGAGCTTGGCGTAACTGGTCGCCTTCGGTGTGATCCAGCGCGCGACTGACCGACCGTATGATTATGCAACGGCGCCGTTTAGGTGAACGTCCGGTTCGGCCGCGAACAGGACATCAGCCCCAGGTCACTGTGGCCCGATCGTCACCTCTGTCGCGTTTCCGCGGAAACGCTTCTCT
>JAJKHX010000551.1 GCA_021154785.1 Nocardiopsis sp. | reverse complement strand
GTCGGCCAGGTCCGGGAGCATCAGGTCCAGCACAACCAGGTCCGGCCGCACTGGGCACGGGCGCTGGACAGCCGCTACACCCGCGCCGACGACGAAGCCTATGCCCTCGTCCGCGAAGTCCTCGCCGCATCCGGCGACATCACCCTCCGGTCCCGGTGAGCTGCTCATCCGCCTCGACCCGCTCACCGCCCCAGGCGCACCCAGGCCCTGGCCGCCCTCTGCGACCAGCTCAACCAGGCCCAGGCACGCGGAGGGGCAGGCAAGACAGCCTTGCGCCTGGATTCACCTTCCTTGGTGTATCTAATGCAGGATCGCGGCCTCCGCATAAGTGACGCACCTGGGCGAGGCCAAGGGCTACCGAGTACCGGAGGGCTTGTCAGGAGGCGCCGCGCTCTGCGCGGCATCGGTCGGCGCAGAATCGGCAGCTGTGCACCGACCCGACAAGCATCATCGCAGTACGAGGCAGCAGGGGGATCAGTAATGGAAGACGAAGCCACCACTTCGGCCAAACTCACCGAACTACGGCAGCATCTGGAGAACATCTCCGGCCAGCAGATCGATGCCAGCGACGAACAGCTGCTCCAGCTGTTCTTCCGGGTCAGCCTGTCTTCTTACGAAGACGGCACCATCTTGTCCAGGAGCATCATCTTTCCCGGGAAGAGCTGCACACAGGCAAGCGCCCTTCCGGGAAGCTTCCTCGATGTCAGTAGCAGTGCATCGACTGATGCCACCGGGCGGCGCACGTTCCTGCTGACGGATTTCATCTGCAGCACCGACAACTCTTTCGCCGCGCCGGTCAGCCTACTGGTGACGCCGAACACGCAGACACCGTGTTACGCAACAATGACGCACACACTGGTCCCGGATCCGAATGCTCCGGGCCGCTTCAACGATCTTCAGTTTACTGTGTTCACCTGGAACGCCAACGGGCGGCCGGCACCGAACATCAGCTTCGACTGGAGGTGCCGACTGCTCTCCTTCCAGATCATCGGGTGAAGCGGCGGTCGGTTATGCCAAACGCTGCCCCGTAAACGCAACGCCGCATCACCGCACCACGGGCAGCACTGTGGCTGCGCAGCGCACGCGCGTCCCCGGTCATGGGGCAGCTCCGGCCCGTGGGCAGGATGGTTCTGTATCTGACTTGCTATCGGGTTCTTGGCGGCCGCTGCCATGGAGATTCTTATGCTCGCCTATCAAGCTACGGTCTCCTCCGCGCATGTGGCGTTCACTGACGCGAAGATCGCGATGCGTCGAATCTGCTGCCCAATGTATGTGACCGTCGCAATGTCCGACCCGGACTGCCCGTCCTGATGCTCGCAGACACGGAGGCATCTCATGACTCATCGACTTGGCCGCGTCGTTGCCGACGGCCGCAGCGTCAACCAAGCCAACGGGATCGACCTGACCCCCGGGGCTGGACCGCACGGTCCGGTGCGCTTCGTGATACTCAACTTCGACAATGTCGTCCTCAGCCCCGGAGCAGAGCTACGGGTCGACCTGGGCTACGGCACCGACGTGTTCACCGCCAACTCGGGGTCCACCTTCTGGACCCGCCCGGTCGATACGGCCACGCTGCCGATCAAGATCCGCATCGTCGGCGGCAACGGCAGCGCGACGCTGCGCAAGTACGGCAGCGGTGAACCCGATATCCCACCGGGACAGACGCCTGGCACCTCGGTCGGCAGCTTGACCAACCCCGATGTGTTCCTGCACGACAGCACCTACCAGGAGCCCATCTACGAGACCCGGCTTGAGTGCAACCCAGGCTTCGCCTGGCGCAACGCCGCCTGCACCCTGCCGCCGATCACTGACGCGGTGCACCAGCGGGTCGCGGCAGCCACCGGCATCATCGTCGAGGTCGACGTCGACCATGTCAGCAGCTGCTCGGGCACCCTGGTCGGCGCCGACCTGTTTCTGACCGCCAGGCACTGCCTGACTGATGCCAACCACGCCGACCTGCTGAGCTCGTCGGTCACCTTCGACTACGCCACTGCCTGCGGCGGTACCCGCCCGCCCGGGCACGTCACGCGTTTCTTCAAGGTGATCGAGGAGGTCGCCTTCGGCGTCGCCGCCACGGGTGTCACCCAGCCCCCGTCGAGCGTCGACTGGGTGGTGGTGCGCCTGGACGCCCCGCCCGGTTCGCTGCCCGCGCCGCTGCAGATCAGGTCGGCGGCGCTGATGACCGGCGAGGCCATCTTCACGATGCACCACCCCAACGGCGCTGCCAAGAAGACCCAGGTCGGGACCTTCGGCGGTGGCACCGGCATCACCGGGTTCGACTACGCCGGAGGCAGTTCGGGCTCTGCGCTTTTCGACGTGAACGGCATGCTGGTCGGTGGACCGCTGAGCAACGGGGGCGGCTGCAGTGTGGGCTATGCGCCGGCTGCCGCCGTTAAGGCCGGGTTGACTAGTCCTCTTCCGCCGCCGCAGCCGATCGATGTCATGGTGGTTTTCGACCGCTCCGGCAGCATGGCCGCCGCCGCGCCGCCGGTCGGGCGCAGCAAGCTGGCCGAGGCGCAGGACGCCGCCGCCCTGTTCGTGCAGCTAGTGCGCGAGAACCAGGGCGACCGCATCGGCCTGGTCACGTTCAGCACCCAGGTCGACCTGGTCGACCATCCGCAGCCCGCGGCAGCGGCCAAGGGTGTGCTGGTGGGACCGGCCCCGTTCACCACCGGCCACATCGGAGCGATCACTCCGGGTGGAGCCACGAGTATCGGTGCCGGAGTGGGCAACGCCCTGTTGGCGCTGATGTCGTCCGGCACTCACCAGCGCGCGATCCTGCTGCTGACCGACGGACTGCAGAACACGCTTCCCATGCTCGAGGACGTGGAGGGCTCGCTCGGCAACACGATCGTCAACGTGATCGGGCTGGGGTCGGACGCTGACCTGAACGGGCCCTTGCTGACCCGGGTGGCGCATGCCCATGGCGGGCACTTCACCCGCGCCGCCGACGGGCTGGCGCTGCGCAAGTTCTTCGGGCTCAGCTTCGGCAACATCTTCGAGAACGGTGCGCTGACCGACCCTGAGGCGGTGCTGCGGGCCGACCAGAAGGTCTCGGAACCGCACGGCTTCGACGTCTGCGGCGAGGAACGCATCACTCTGGTGCTGACCTGGGACGACGAAGCGACGCCGTTGCGGGCTCGGCTGTCGACTCCGTCCGGCAAGGCCGTCTCGGAACGGCGCATCCGCCCGGTCCGGGGCCGCAACTGGGCCTTCTGGCGAGTACCGCTGCCGTACGACGGCGAGCGCAACGGCCACTGGCAGTTCACCGTCGAGCGGGTCGGCGACGGCACGGAGTTCCCACCGCCACCACGCGACGTGCGCTACCAGTACCTGGTGATCTGCAGCGGCGGGCCGAAACTGGTTGCGCTACCTCCGGCGCAGCGGCTCTACACCGGCGACCCACTCGACCTGCGGGTCGGGTTGCACTACGCCAGCGGCACCTTCCCCAGCGACGCCGAGGTCACCGTCCAGGTCACCCGCCCCGATCTGGCGCTGGGCCTGCTCACCACCGAAGTCGGGCTCAGCCCCCCGCAACCCAGCGGCGACGCCCTGGACGCCTTCCACGCTACGCTGCAGGCAATCGCGGCCCGCGCCGGCGGCCGGCTGCCAGTCGGCGTCACGACGGCGCAGGTACAGCTGTTCGACGACGGTCTGCACGATGACGGCGCTATGGAACCCGACGGCAACTACAACCACCGGCTGACCGACCTGACCCAAGTGGAGGGCACTTACCAGTTCCGCGCGGTGGCCAGGTACGGCACCGGGTGTTCGGCGACCCGCGAGGCCCACTGGTCAGTGCACGTCGAGCCCGGCATCGATCCCGGACGTACCGACGTCACCCTGGTCGACGTGACCACCGGCGGCGGGCAGGGCGGCCACAGCAGCGGGGTGCTAGTGATCGTGCCGCGCGATTCCTATGGCAATCCTGTCGGTCCGGGGCGGGCCGACCTATTCACGGTGTCGCCGATGCCTGGGGTGCAGATCGTCGGCCCGGTGCGTGACCGCGGCGACGGCAGCTACGAGGTACCCGTCGCCTGGGACCCGGCCGCCACCGGCGAGCCCGGCGTGCTCGTGCACCAGCCGGACCGCGATCCCGTGGTCGTCGGGCCAAAGCCGGGCCCGGCGTGCCGATGCGGCCGCGACTGCCGTCAGGCGGACTGTTGCGGCCCTGCGGGCGAGCTGCTGCGATGCCTGGGACTGCCGGATGCCGACGTCCACGGTGTGCAGGTGACCAGCGTCAACCTGCGCGTCGATCTGGAGGCGTCACCGGCGCACGAGGATTGCGGCTGCGGCCGCAGGGACTGCGACAGCAAGCGATGCAAGGGGATGCACGGCCACCGCAGGGACGGACACCACGCAGCCGACCCACCCGGAAAGCCCGGCAGCCAGGGCTGCGGTTGCCGCTGACGGGCGGTCAATCATTAGGGCTGACGTGCCAGCCAGCAGTATCGAGCTTCCGAATCCCGCGTCACATGTTCATGGGGCGCCGCCGATGCCGATGTTGCGGTGCACGCCACCGGCCGGGACGCCCGGATGCCGCCGGGGCTCGAGGACCGGGCTCCGGGATGGCCGGACCGGCCGGGAGCCTGGAGACCCTGGGCGATCCGGGACAGGGACGGCCGCCAGACCGGGATCATCCAGCGAGCCGAGGCTCCGGCAGGCGGCGGTCAGGAACTGCTTCCAGGTCGGGCCCGTGCGGCGGGGTGCGGGGCCGATACCGGCGTCATGCAGGATCTGCCAGCCCGTCGAGGCAGCGATCGGTGGCCGGGCCTGACGAGCTCGCCTTGCACCCGCCGGTGCCCCCACGCGGGATTATCGGTCGCCATTTGGATCACGAGCTTGCGGATCGCGGCCGCCGTGGACGCCCGCCCGGGACGCCGGCGGCTCGTGTAGTCCCATTTACGTGCGACCAGCCGCAGGTGCCAGGCGAGCAGCGTCGCCGGGTCACCGCGAACACCTCATCCCACCGCCGCCGGGGGATCAGCGCGGATAGTGCGGCGAGCCACAGCCGGTCGCCCGGCCGGTAGCGGACCCGGCTGATCTGGCGGCGAGCACCGCGTTCTCGTGCCGGAGCACCAGCAGCTCGGAATCCTTGGACGCCTGGCGCCGGGTCAGCACCATCAGGCAGCCGAGCAGACAGCGCACGGCCAGGTAGAGAACCGAAAAGATCACTCAGCGATGATCCCAACCCGTCAGACCGTCCAGGCCAGATCCAGTAATCGAGGTCCTACACGGTGACGGCCTACATGCTGACCCTCGTCACCGACCGGTATCCCCGGTTCCGGCTGGTTCCCTAGGATCCGCCACGCGGGCGTCCCGCGGTGCCGTTAGCACCAGGCTGTTCGGGCCCTGTTGGCGCGGCGCAGGGTGGGTCAGAGGCTTCCTTCTGCCTGACTTCGCTCTCCGGAACCGGCTTGTTGGCGGTTGCCCGGCGGCGAGTTGGGCGGCGTGCCGGTGAGATGGCCGGCCAGTCGCCGGGCGCTGGGGGCGACGAGGATCGCCGTGGGTATCGCCACGGCCGCGCCGATGGCGAAGGAGGTGAGCCAGGCTGATGCCAGGTTCGGCGCGAATCCCAGCCTGGCGATCGTCTGGACGAGGGACATGACCAATGACATCGCGATGGCCATGATCGCGGGGACCAGGAAAGGGATGTACTTGGGGTCGAAGCGGCGGCCTGCGGGCCTGGCTCGTGCCGGAGGGGCTGGGTTCATGTGCTCGCTTCTTCCGCGATCTGGCTGGCGTTGCTGTTGATGGCCGCGGCGGTGGCGGCTGTCTGCGCTAGGCGGGCTCCAGCGGGCGTGCGGGCTTGCGGGCGGCCGGGGCGGTGCCAGCCGGGGTGATGCCGAGCTGCGCCGCCCACCGCCGGACGGACTCGGCGAAGTACGCCTCGCGGTCGCCGGGCTGCTCGCCGACGATGCCGTGCAGCTGGCCGAACAGCTCGAACGACACGGTGCCGAACAGCGCCGCCCAGGCCATCAGGCCCTGGTGCAGGAGGGTGTCGGGCACCTCGGGCCCGACGATGGAACGGGCCGGCGCCAGCGCCTCCCGGTCGTCGGGGGGCACGTCGTCTTCTGCTGTCGCCGGTGCCGGGCGCCCGGCGGCGATGTCGCGGAGGATGCCCAGGAGCACGCTGGAGACACGGGCGGCGGGCGCGATGGTGGCGGCCGGGGCGGTGTAGCCTGGCACGGGCGTGCCGTAGATCAGGGCGTACTCGTTGGGATTAGCCAGGGCCCACCCCTGGACGGCGCCGCAGGCCGCCGCCCAGCGGCCAGCGAGGTCCTCGCGGTCCACCGCTGCCTCCTGCGTCTCGGCGGCACTGCCCAGCGCGTCGTAGGCGGCGACGATAAGCCTGGTCAGCAGCTCATCACGGCTCGCCACGTAGCCGTATACCGCCGAGGACGACATCCCGAGCTCGCGGGCGATGGCACGCAGGCTGAGCCCGGAGGCCCCGTCGGTCGCCAGGTGCCGCCGGGCGGCGTCGAGGATCTCGCGGGTGATCTCGGCCCGGGTGCGCTCGCGGGCGGCCCGCAGCACCGACGGCCGGTCCCGCTCGGTCTGACTCATGATCACATCCTGTCACAGCGCGATCATTAGCAACTTTTCCGAGCACTGCTCTTGACAGCGAGACTAGCGTTAAATATAAAGCGCTGCTCTGAAATGAGTGCGCGAGTCGCCGAGGTGGGGCGAGATGAACCAGGCCAAAGCGGACACAAGCGACGATCTGTTCACGACCGAGACGGCGGGACTGCCGGAAGTGCTGGGTCCGGACGTGACCCAGCTTGCCGACGGGGACCGGCTGGATCTGCGGATCGGCCCGGTGCGCAAGAACATCGACGGCGCCGAGCTGCGCATGCTCGCCTACAACGGGTCGATCCCCGGCCCGGTGCTGCAGGTTGATCAGGGGTCAGAGATCACCGTGCAGGTGACCAACGACGGCGACGTCGAGGCGACCGTGCACTGGCACGGGCTGCGGCTGGACAACCGCTACGACGGCGTCCCGCACGAAACC